>JAVJTD010000219.1:0-11306 GCA_040219065.1 Planctomycetota bacterium | reverse complement strand
TCTCTGCCGATGGTCCTGCCCAAGGGAGCCGGACCGTCCTTCGAAGGCGTCGTCAGCATCCTGGGCGACGGCGGTGACCTCGCCGATCAGGTCAAAGCCATCAAGGAGACGCTCGTCGAGCGCACGGTCGAGGCCGACGACGCTCTGATGGAGCGTTACCTCGAAGGGCAGGAGATCAGCGACGAGGAGTTCCGCGGCGCCCTCTCTAAGGCGGTCGCCCAAGGAACGGTGATCCCCGTGCTCTGCGGCTCGGTCGAGCAGGACCTCGGTGTCGAAGAGCTGCTCGATGTGATCCTGCAGTTCACCCCGGCTCACGATGCCGGTCGAGAGATCGAGGTCCTGACGGGTTCCGAAGGCGAGGAGACCACGCCGCTCGACTGCAAGGCGGATGCCCCGTTCCGGGCGTTCGTGTTCAAGACGCTCAGCGACCCTTACGTCGGTAAGCTCAGCTTCCTCCGCGTGATGAGCGGCACCATCTCCAATGACGACTCGGTCCTCGATGTCCGCGTCGGCAAGCCGCAGAAGATGAGCAACCTGATGAGGATGCAGGGCAAGGAGCAGAAGCCGGTCGACAAGGTGACCGCGGGTGACATCGTCGCCGTCTCCAAGATCGAGGACTTCGAGGTCGGAGACACACTCTGCGACCCGAGCTCGGTCGTTCGCTTCAAGCCCGTACCGCTGCCCAGCCCGATGGCATCCCTCGCCGTCGAGCCGAAGAGCCGAGGCGACGAGCAGAAGATCGGAACCGCCCTCACCAAGCTGAGCAGTGAGGATCCCGGCTTCATGGCGCATCGCGATCCGAACACCGGCGAGATGCTGATCAATGGCATGAGCACGATGCACCTCGATGTCGTCATGGAGCGCATGAAGCGGCGCTTTGGTGTGGAGGTCGTCACGCATATGCCGAAGATCCCTTACAAGGAGACGATCACGACTCCAGCGGAAGGGCATCACCGGCACAAGAAGCAGTCGGGTGGACGCGGACAGTTCGGTGAGGTGTACATCCGAGTGGCGCCTCGCGGCCGCGGGGAAGGCTACGAGTTCGTCGACAAGATCGTCGGTGGCTCCGTCCCACGGCAGTACATCCCGGCCGTGGACAAGGGCATCCATGAGCGCATGAAGCAAGGGGTCATCGCCGGCTGTGAAGTCGTCGACTGCACGGTCGAGCTCTATGACGGCAAGTATCACGACGTCGACTCGGACGAGCTCTCCTTCAAGCTCGCCGGCGGCCGCGCTTTCATCGACGCCTTCGAGAAGGCCAAGCCCGTGCTGCTCGAGCCGGTGATGGATCTCGAGATCGCTGTTCCCTCTCGCTTCATGGGCGACATCTCGGGCGACCTGAACTCCCGCCGCGGACGCATCCAGGGGATGGACGCCGTCGGCGACTTGCAGGTCATTCGCGCCCAGGTACCCCTGGCGTCGGTCGTCAACTACTCGACCGAGCTGCGCTCCATCACGGCCGGTGAAGGCGACTTCTCGATGGAGTTCTCGCACTTCGACATCGTGCCGCCGCAAGAGCAGCAGAAGATCGTTGCCGCGTTCAAGGCCTCCAAAGAAGAGGAGTGATCGCGAGCGACTGAACATCTCCGAGTGACACCACGAACGAGCGGAGCACCGCGGTGCCCCGCTCGTTTTCATTGGTTCTGTGGTGCTCAGGTGTCAGGTACCCACGTGAACACGTGAACACGAGAACACGCGAACACCCAGCCCCCACCCCCGCCCTCCCCGATACCTCCACGACCTCCACCACCTCAACCGCTCCGCCCTTCGAAGTTCAGTGTGAGCCGTTCAACGTTCGAGGTTCATTCAGGTCGAGCCCCGGTCTGCTCGATACACGACCAGGGCCCTACGTCCGCCGAACGACCCGAATGCCGAAGGGACAGAGACAGGCATGGTATCGATCGAAGAGCTGCTCAACGTCATGATTCAACGAGGCGGCAGCGACTTGCACATCTCTGCCTCCTCGCCACCCAAGATCCGCATCGACGGGAAGCTCGTGAACACCGAGTACGGCGTCCTCTCCTCGGAGCTGACGCAGAAGCTCATCTACAGCATCCTGTCGAGCGATCAGGTCGCCAAGTTCGAGAAGAACCTCGAGCTGGACTTCGCCTTCTCCGTGCGCAACATCGGCCGTTTCCGTACGAACGTGTTCATGCAGCGCGGCTCGGTCGCGAGTGTCATGCGAATGATCCCGACGACGGTGAAGTCGTTCGAGGACCTCGGCCTGCCGGTGAAGGTCTGCCAGAACCTGTGTCAGATCCCCAAGGGACTGGTGCTCGTGACCGGTGCGACCGGCTCGGGTAAGTCGACGACGCTGGCGGCGATGGTCGACCACATCAACCAGTCGCGCAATTGCCACGTCGTCACGATCGAGGATCCGATCGAGTTCGTTCACTCGAACAAGAACAGCCTGTTCAATCAGCGCGAGATCGGAGCCGACACGCGCAACTTCGGCAACGCGCTGCGATCGGTGCTGCGGCAGGATCCCGACGTGATCCTCATCGGCGAGATGCGAGATGCCGAGACCATCGAGTCCGCATTGACGTTGGCCGAGACCGGTCACCTCACCTTCGCGACGCTGCACACCAGCGACGCGGTACAGACCATCAATCGCATCGTCGACGTCTTCCCCGCGCACCAACAGGCACAGATCCGCACCCAGCTCTCGTTCAGCCTGCAAGCCGTCTTCTGCCAGCAGCTCCTACCGCGGGCCGGAGGCAAGGGCCGAGTGATGGCGTGCGAGGTGCTGATCGCGAACACGGCCGTGCGCAGCCTGATCCGCGACGACAAGGCACATCAGATCAACTCGATCATCCAAACGGGCGCCAAGCTCGGGATGAAGACGATGAACCAGACGCTCTACGACCTCTACGCGGCCAACCTCGTCAGCTACGACGATGCGCTCGCGAGGTCGAACGACCAAGAAGACTTGAAGCGGATGTTCCGCCGCTACTGAGAGACGACGACCAAGAAGGGCATCGAGGGGAGCTTTCGTGAGCGGAGCGAGTGCAACGGCCAACATGGCGGGATTCAACAACCGCCTGAAGGCCATCTTGACCCGGAGCGGTGTGCTCGGCGAAGAGCAGATCGAGTCGGCCATCGACCGGGCGAACAAGGATCAAAAGCACCTGAGCACGGTGCTGGTCGAGCAGAAGCTGCTCGAGGAGTCGGCGCTCATCGCCGAGATCTCCCGAGCGACGAACTTCCCTCCGATCGATCTGAAGAAGGTCGCGTTCGAGCGCGACTTGCTCGAGGTGTTGCCGCAAGACACGGCGACCGAGTACGGCGTGTTCCCGGTCGCCAAGATCGGGCAGATGCTCACTTTGGCCATCGGTGACCCCTTCGACATCCTCAAGCTCGACGATCTGAGGATCGTCACGGGCTGCGAGATCCGTCCCGTCATCAGCACCCCGGCCACGATCCAGTACGCGATCGGCAAGGGCTACAGCCTCGGGCGCCAAGAGGTGGAGGAGCTCCTCGAAGGGATGATCGATCCCGAGATGGAGCTCAAGGACGGGGCCGATCGCGATGACATCGACGTCAACGACTTCGCCGAGAAGGGCTCACCGGTCGTCCGCCTCGTCAACTTGATCATCTTCCAGGCGGTCAAGGAGGGGGCGAGCGATATTCACATCGAGCCCTACGAGCGCCGGGTGCGCGTCCGCTATCGCGTGGACGGCATTCTCAAAGACACCTTGAGCCCGCCAAAGAACCTGCAGGCGGCGATCGTCTCTCGCCTCAAGATCATGTCGAATCTCGACATCGCCGAGAAGCACAAGCCGCAGGACGGCAAGTTCCAGGTCCGCGCGGAGGGACGCCAGATCGACTTTCGTGTGTCGATCTTGCCGGTCGTTCACGGCGAGAAGGCGGTCATGCGTATTCTCGATGCGACGATGGTCTCCCTGCAGCTCGCCGGGCTCGGCTTCCAGCCGAAGTGCCTGACCGACTTCGCCCATGCGATCGCGAACCCCTATGGCATGATCCTCGTGACCGGCCCGACCGGCTCGGGTAAGTCGACGACGCTCTATGCGGCGGTCAAAGAGATCATGAGCGACGGCATCAACCTGGTGACCGTCGAGGATCCGGTCGAGTACCAGATCGCCGGCATCAACCAGGTGCCCGTCAACCCCAAGCGTGGGCTGACATTCGCGACCGCGCTGCGCTCCATTCTGCGTCAGGACCCCGACTCGATCCTGATCGGTGAGATTCGAGACAGTGAGACGATCGAGATCGCGGTGAAGGCGGCACTCACGGGTCACCTCGTGCTCTCGACACTCCACACCAACGATGCGCCCAGCACCGTTACTCGTATGGTGGACATGGGGCTCGACCCATTCATGGTCGCTTCATCGGTCGTGCTGATCGCGGCCCAGCGCCTTTGCCGTTCGCTCTGTCAGGAATGCCGCGAGCCGGTCGAGCTCCCCGAGGAGCGTCTCCGTCAGCTCGGCTTCCTGGACGAGGATTTCGTCGAGGAATTCACCTTGTACCGGCCGAAGGGATGTAGCCGCTGCAATGCTGGCTACCGCGGCCGATTCGCCCTGCTCGAGACGATGCCGATGACCGAGAAGGTCAAGCGCCTCGTGGTCGATGGTGCCTCGGCGATCGACATCAAGCAGGCGGCTCTCGAGGACGGGCTTCTGACCCTGCGGCGCTGTGGAATCCTCAGCGCGATCAAGGGTCGGACGTCAATGGAAGAAGTACTGCGCGTCACCCTGGCCGACTGACGGCCGCGGCTAGGTTTGAGAGAGGATCTTTCGGATGCCCAAGTTCAAGTACTTGGCCAAGAGCAATTCCTCGGGAAACGTCTCGGGGACCATCATTGCTGAGAATCAGGCCGAGGCGATTCGCGAGCTGCGTCGGAAGAATCTCGTCATCCTCGACGTGAAGAAGGTCGAGTCGAGTGGCGCGATCCCCTTCTCCAATCTGATGAAGCAGCAGAAGTCTCGCAAGCGCCGCAAGAAGGACGAGCTCGTCGTATTCACCCGGCAGCTCGCCACCATGATCGGCTCCGGCGTTCCTTTGCTCGAGTCCCTCGAGATCCTCACCGAGCAGATCGAGGGCTCGCGGCTCCACACCGCGGTCATGACGCTCGTCGAGGACATTCGGGCCGGCTCCGACATGTCCAAGGCGCTCGAGAAGCACCCCAAGGTCTTCCCGAACATTTACGTCAACATGGTCCGCGCCGGTGAGGTCTCCGGTCAGCTCGACGACATCCTCGTCCGGCTCGCCGAGTACCTCGAAGCGTCGGCCCGCCTGCGCCGTGAGGTCCGGGCGGCCATGACCTACCCGGCCGTGTCCCTCTTGCTGGTCACGGCGATCACCGCCTTCCTGATCGTGGTGATCGTTCCGAAGTTCCGCCCGATGTTCGACTCGCTCGAGATCGACCTGCCGGCGATCACCAAGTTCGTGCTCGATGTCTCCCTGTTCTGTCAGGAGAAGTGGGGCGTCGTGGCCATGGGCCTGGTGGGCGGCTTCATCGGCCTGACACTCTACGGGCGCACGCAGCGCGGTAGCTACCAGCTCGACTGGTGCAAGCTCAAGGCACCGGTCTTCGGGGCTCTGGTCACCAAGGTCGCGCTGTCGCGCTTCGCGCGCACATTCGCGACCTTGATTCGAAGCGGCGTGCCGATCCTCGGCGCGCTCGACGTCGTCGGTGAGACCGTCGGCAACCGCGTGATCCATCGCGTCATCGACAAAGCCAAGCAGAGCGTCCTCTCGGGTGACACCTTGAGCGACCCCTTGTCTCAGAGCTGGGTCTTCCCGCCCATGGTCACGCGGATGATCGCCATCGGCGAGAAGTCGGGCTCGATGGAGAACCTCCTCGAGAAGATCTCCAACTTCTACGACGAGCAGGTCTCCGCAATGATCAAGAGCCTCACCTCCCTGATCGAGCCGATCATGATCGCCATCATGGGTGGTTTGGTGTTCTTCATCGTGCTGGCCGTGTTCCTGCCGATTCTCGAGCTCCAGAAGATGCTCTCGAACGGCGGCTAGAAGGGAATCGAGATTGCGAGCCGAGCTATGGCGCCTCCGGGCGCGGTGGCTCGGCTTTTTTTTCCAATAGAGGGAGAAGTATCGTGAGTGACGAGAGAACGTCGCCGGAGCCCGAGATCGAGGTGCGCGTCGTGCCCGACACGACGACCGACCCGTCTCTCGAGACCGAGACGAACAGAGGAGGATCCGGAAGAGGGCTCGATGTCTCGCGCATCGTCCTCTACGGCGTGGCCACGCTGCTGCTCGGAGGCCTGCTCTACGGCGGCCTGGTCTACGAAGCCGACCCGGACGTCGGCACCTTGATCGGCTCGGCACGCGTGCAAATGCGGCTCGGCATGAACGAGTCGGCATTGCAGATGGTCGATCAGGCCCTCGAGCTGTACCCCGAGGATGCCGAGGTGCACCTCGTCGCCGCTGAGGCCTACGCCCTGAGTGAAGATTATCAAAAGGCTCGCGCGGAGCTGAAGCACCCCAGCGTCTCCCGCGCCGGTGGATACCGCGGCTACCTGATCCAGGGCTTCCTCGAGGACCGCCAAGAGCATTTCGGCGAGGCGGTCAATGCGTATCGGAAGGCATTGGAGGTCATTGATGATGAGGATCTCCAAGAGCAGGTGATGCTGGGGATTGCAGAGGTTCATTTCCGGCAAAAAGCTTTCAGGGACGCCCTCGCCGAATGTCGAAAGATCACATCGAGATGGCCGGATCGGCCACGGGCCTTCGGCTTCCGAGCCGAGTGCCACCGCCAACTCAGCGAGCTCGACGCAGCGCTCGCGGCGGTCGAGCAGGCGGTGAGCCTGGCTCCCGACGATGCCGGCTTCGCGTTCTTACACGGAAAGATCCAATACGAGATGGGAAATCACGAAGCCGCCTGGGCCTCCACTGAGCGAGCCGCCGAGCTGGACCCCAGGAGCTGGCAGGCGCGGTTCGAGCTGGCGAGGATGGCCGCAGAGCAAGGCGACACGGAGCGCGCGCGCAGCGCGTTGCTCACGGCCGCCGAGCTCGATCGACAGGCGGTCGAGAGAGAGCTCGAATCTTCCCGATCCGATGGAACACAGACCCAGAGTCTGATTCAGATCCTCGAAGGTAGTGAGAGAGAGACCTACGGAGCCCCGAAGCGCTGAGCCGAGGACCACTCCGAAAGTCAGGTCGAGTGCCGCCCGGCATTCGGCCGAACAGTGTGAGCGTTGCGTGGAGTCAGTGTCAGACCAAGGTGCGATAGGAGCACGAGCAACAATGCAGAGAAATGATTCCGGTTTCACCCTGATCGAGCTCATGATCGTGATCGCGATCATCGCGATCGTCGCCTCGATCGCCATCCCGAACCTGCTTTCGTCCCGCCTCAGCGCGAACGAGGCAGCCGCCATCGGTACCCTCCGTAACATCTCGTCCGCCCAGGCCCAGTGCCAGGCGTCGGGCAAGATCGACTCGGACAACGACGGCGCGGGTGAGTTCGGTTACTTTGCCGAGCTTTCGGGCGAGGTGAACATCCGCAACCAGACCGTCACGGTCGACCCCCCGATGCTGTCGGGTGCCTTCCGTAACGTCCAGGACGGTGTCGTCAACCGCTCGGGATTCGTCTTCCGTATGCTGCTTCCCGACGATGCCGGCCTCGGTGTCCCCGAGGCCGACACCGGTGGTGTCAACTCCACCGCCCCGAACGCCAACCTCGCCGAGACGACCTGGGCTTGCTATGCCTGGCCGGCCAACTTCGGCAACTCGGGTAACCGCACGTTCTTCGTCAACCAGCAGGGTGACGTTCTCTCGACGAACAACATCGTCGAGCGGTACTCGGGCGTCCCGGGCGGTACCAACTCCAACATCCCGGCGAACGAGTCGGCCTTCGTCAGCGGCACCACGGCCGGTGGCATCGTCGGCGTCCTCGCCATCGGCGTGACCGCTTCGGATGGTCAGATCTGGAACGTCGTCAACTAAGACGGCTCCTGTCTGTCCCTCGCTTCGATTGTCCGTCCTCAGTTGCCATCCTCGGATGGTAGCCCGCGTCCCGGAGGTCGCGCCTCTCAGCCGGCCTCCGGGCGGCCTTGCCTTCCCCAGCCTTGAACGACCGACACAACTTTGCAGCCCGCCGCCGGGGAGGATTCCATGTCTCGGAAAAGCCTTCAAAGAGGTTTTACGCTGATCGAGCTGATGGCCGTGATCATGATCATCGCGGTCATCGCCTCGTTCACTCTGCCGACCGTCTTCAGCTCGCGCGCCAGCGCGAACGAGAAGTCTGTCATTGCGACGATGCGCACGCTCGTCACCGGCCAATCTGCATTGCGCAGCTCGGCAAAGATCGACACCAACTCGAACGGTGTCGGAGAGTACGGCTACCTCGCCGAGCTCTCAGGTGGCATGACGTTGCGCGGCGGATTCCCGCCGCTCGATCCGCCGCTCCTCTCGGCCGCGTTTCGCAACGTGACCGACGGAACGGTCATTCGCTCGGGCTACGTCTTCCGCATGTTCCTGCCGGACGCCGATGGCATCGGCCTCCCAGAAGCCTCGGACGGTGGACCCCAGGGCGGAGCGAACGACCCGGATGCCGCGATGTCGGAGACGTTCTGGGCTTGCTACGCCTGGCCGGTGACCTTCGGGGTCTCGGGCCGCGTCGCCTTATTCGCCAATCAGCAGGGCGAGATCCTCAAGACGACCAACGAGACTCAACAGTACGGCAACCTCGTCAGCAGTGGCGGCAACGTCCCTGCGCCCGAGGCCGCCTTCCTTTCGGCTGGCACGGCCGGCGCGATCACCGGACCCACTGCCGTGGGCACGGTCGGCGTCGACGGCCAGAGGTGGCTCATCGTGAATTAACCGAGCGGCTCGAGCCGGACAGCCGGCTCGCCGGACGGAGAAGGAGGAGGGGAGAGCCGCCTTTTTCCGTCTGGGTCGACGGCCCGCTCGGCCGGGACCCGACCAATGACCAACCTCGTTCCTTCGACTCGACAACAAGATCCCCGCACGGCCAGTGCTCCGTCACTGTTGCCCGATGCTCGCCCCAAGGCGCCCAATGATGCGGCGCCTGTTCGCGTTTCATTGAGCATCGTCATGCCCGCCTTGAACGAGGCGCTCACCGTCGGTGGTACCATCGCCCGATTGAAAGAGCTCTTGGGCGCACGAGATGATCTCGACCTCGAGATCCTCGTCATCGACGACGGCTCGAGTGACGGTACCGGCGAGGTCGCCGAGCAGGCGGGTGCCCGTGTGATCCGGCACGCCTACAATCTCGGCAATGGCGCCTCCATCAAGCGCGGCATCCGCGCCGCGACCGGGGATTACATCTTGATGATGGACGCCGACGGGCAACATCGGCCCGAGGACGTTCCCCGTCTCCTGGAGCTCGCAAGCAAGTTCGACATGGTCGTCGGAGCCCGCAACAAGCAGAGCGAGACCTCGATCCATCGAGACCTGGCCAACGCGACCTACAACTTTTTCGCGAGCTACGTCACCGGCCGAAAGATCTGGGACCTGACCTCCGGTTTCCGGATCGTCCGCGCCGACGTCCTCAAGCGCTTCGTGTATCTCCTGCCGAATACGTTCTCCTATCCGACCACGATCACGCTGTCGCTGTTCCGTGCAGGCTATAGCGTGCATTACATGCCGATCCAGACGCGCGCGCGGCAAGGTAAGAGCAAGATCAAGCTCTTCAAGGACGGCTCCCGCTTCTTCCTGATCATCTTGAAGATCGCCGTCTTCTTCTCGCCCTTGAAGGTGTTCGTCCCGCTGTCGGCGGGTATCGGGGCCCTCGGGGCCTTCTGGTACCTGGTCACCTACCTCTCGACCCAGCGCTTCACGAACATGGGCGTCGTCCTGATCACGATGGCGGTGATGACCTTCGGACTCGGACTCATCTCCGAGCAAATCGCACAGCTTCGATTCGAGCGCAGTGAAGACAACGGCTAGTCGAACATCCCAATGGCCTTTGAAAAAGGCCCCCGAGAAGCGTCTCGAGATCGCGCTGCCGATGGAGGCATCCGCGCTGCGAAGGCGCATCGCCTACTTTGGCACCTTCGAGCTGCAAGAAGGCTACCCCCGTAATCGCTTCCTCATCCGGGCGCTCGAGGCCGCCGGTGTCGAGGTCGTCGTCTGTCAGCGCACGCTGTGGCGGCGCGGTGAGCGCGCCGAGCGGCCGGTGCGGAGCTTGCTGCTGACGGCGCCAAAGTTGATCAGCGCTCAGAGGAGCTTGGCCAAGGAGCTCGAGAAGGCCGGGCATCTCGATGCGATCGTGGTGGGTTATCCCGGCCACTTCGACCTGCCCTTGGCGAAGCGGCTAGCCCGCCGCAGGCGCATCCCGCTCATCTTCGACGCGTTCCTGCCGTTGACGCAGACGCTCGAGGATCGGGGGCGCGTGCGGGAAGGTACCTGGGTCGAGAAGTTGATCCGAAGCGGCGAGAGTCGACTGCTCCGGCGCGCAGACCATGTCCTGATCGATACCGAGGCGCATGCGGATTATCTCGCGAAAGCGCTCCGCCTGGACCGAGGCCACGTGACCGCCTTGCCCGTCGGGTCGGTCTTGCCGATCACACGCGATGACGCCGAGCGGCCTCCCGGCTCCAAGACCGGTGACCTCGCCGCCCTCTTCGTCGGGACGTACGTGCCTCTTCAAGGCGCCGCCACGATCGTCGAAGCCGCGGCGCTGCTGCGAGGCAGTGGCATCAGCTTCACCATGGTGGGAAAAGGTCAGGATTACGAAGGCGTGCGCAGGCTGGCCGATGAGCTGCGAGCTCCGGTGACCTTCCTGCCAGATTGGGTCTCGGAGACGACCCTCGACCGGTGGATCCGCGGCGCCGACGTCAGCCTCGGGATCTTCGGGACCACCGCCAAAGCCGGCCGTGTCGTCCCGTGCAAGATCTACGACGCCCTGGCCCGAAGCCGCCCCGTCCTGACCGCCGACAGCCCTGCGATCCGAGAGCTCCTGGTTCCCGGCGAGAGCGTTGGCGTGGTGCCAGCGGGAGACGCGAGCGCTCTGGCGAGGTTGCTACGCCATTGGGCCGAGTCCCCCGACGTCCGCCAGCGCATCGCTCGCGGCGGCGCGAAGGTCCACGAGAAAGCGCTCACCAAAGACGAGATCGGACGCCGCTTCCGCGAGCTCATCGACGGCCACGTTCGAAGGTGAACGAGCCCGCGCGACGAGAAATCAGAGCCCGCGCGACCGAAACGGAAAGCGGCGGCTGAGCTGGGAGCCGCTTCCTCGGGTTTCAGACGATCATCGAGCCAGGAGGTGCCGAGCAAGGGGCCGCTCGGAATGCGCGTTCCGCCAGCACGACGACCCCGGCCCAAGCCCGCTCGTGCGTGCTCTCGCAGACAGACCCGGTCAC
>JAVJTD010000218.1:0-25116 GCA_040219065.1 Planctomycetota bacterium | reverse complement strand
CCAAGCACCCAAGCACCCAAGCACCCAAGCACCCAAGCACCCAAGCACCCAAGCACCCAAGCACCCAAGCACCCAAGCACCCAAGCACCCAGTCACCCAGTCACCCAAGCACCCAAGCACCCAAGCACCCAAGCACCCAAGCACTCAGCTTTGGACCGCCTCACTCGCCACCGGGCTGGGGCTGGTCTTGTGCGCGGCCGCGACGATGTCGCGCCGCAATGCGACGCCGACGAGCTGGCGCTCGCCGCCGGGATCCTCCACGACCGGGAGCACGAGGGCGTCGTGGCTCTGGAAGATATCGAGCGCCTCTTCGAGACCCTGGTCAGGCCTCAGCAAGAGGTCCTCTTCCATCAAGAGCTCGCGCGCGATGACGAGGCGAGCGATCTCTTCGTCGAAGATGATGTCGCGGATCTCGTTGTAGGAGATGAGCCCGAGGAAGCGGCGCTCCTTGTCGACGACCGGATACAGATCGTAGCGGCCGTGAGAGAGCGTCTTGATGATCGAGTCGAAGGTTTGGTTGTCGCGCAGCGTCTCGGCATGGCGGCGCATGACGTGCTCGACGCGGACGCCGTCCTTGGCATCGAGGCGAGTCAAGCTCACCAACCCGAGCGAGCGGCGGAGCTCGTAGAAGGCGTTCCGGACCGGCTCGGTTCCCCCCGGTGCTCCCAGGTTGGGCAAGATCGTCACCAGCTTCACCTCGCCCGAATGGATCAACGTGCTCCGGACCAGCAGCGGTCCGGCGACCTCGAAGAGCACGACCGACGCCAGGATGATGCTCTGGATCGGCACACCGATCTCCGGCTGTTGCGTGGCCAGCGTCTGGCTGAGGCCGATCGCGACGCCCGCTTGGCAGAGCAAGGACAGCCCCAAGAAGGGCGAGAGCCTACGCGAGAGTCCCGACGCCTTCATGATCGCCCAGACGCCGCCGACTTTGCCGACCGAGCGACCGACGACGTAGACCATGCCGACGACACCCAGATGTGCGAGGCTGTCGAGATGCAGCTCGGCGCCGGCGGCGACGAAGAAGAAGACGTAGAACGGGTAGGCGAAGCCCTCGAGGTGCTCGAAGACCTCTCGGCCCCGCGTCGACGAGTTGACGAGCGTCGCACCGATCGCGAAGTTCGCGACCAACGAAAGGGACGGATCGCCCAGGCTGTGCGCGACACCGACCCCTAGCCCGACACCCGCGAACGCCAGCAAGACGAAGTCTTTCTTGCGCGTCAGGCGCGCCTGCCAGACGCTCATTCCGAAGCCGATGAAGGCCCCGGCCAGGATCGAGCCACCGAGGCGGAGCAGGACGCCGCTCAGCTCGCCGGTGCCGGCAGCGGCGAAAGCCGCCAGGGGGAAGACCATCAGGCAGAAGAGGTTGTTGAGGCCGACGAGCACGAGGAGCGAGCTGGAGGCGGCGCCCTCGCTCTCGAGGTCTTTCAGCACCAAGAGCGTCGCCGCCGGGGCGACCGCGACGGCCAGGATGCCGAGCAGCATCGACTGCTGCAGCGTCGAGCCGAAGGCCCACATCGACAGCGTCACGAGCACGAGCGGGCCCAGGATGTCAGCGGTCGCGAGCAGGGCGATGCGGCGTCCCTGGGCGCGGACCTTCTCGGCGCGGAACTCTCCGCCGATGCTGAAGAGGATCATCCCGAGCGCCAGCTCGGAGAGGATGCGCAGGAACTGGAGCTCCTCGGATTGGACCGAGAACATGCCGAAGAGCCGTCCCCAGCCCGAGTCCCCGGCCAAGCGCCCGATGACCGAAGGGCCGAGCATGACGCCGGCGAGGAGGTACCCGGTCACTCGCGGAATCTGGAGGCGAGCAGCGATGCGAGCCGCCAAGAGGGCCAGGAGGAACATGAGCCCCAGGCCGAGGATCGGCGTCAGCTCGCCGAGGGGGGCCGCATCGGCGAGCCCTGAGATACCTGTGCTGGCCGTGCTGCTTGCCGCTGGAATCGCCATCTTGCTCGATCAGGAGGACGTGGATTGAGAGGCCCACTCAGGCTCCTCATCGGTCAGTCGCCGGTCGAAGGTGGAGAATCTCGCGGTATCTTCGACACCAAAGGCGCCGTCGAGCCGTCCTCAGGCCCTCCCAACCGGCCGCCAATCCTAGAGAACCTCCGCAAACCTCACAACCGGTGAGGTCAGAGCAAAAGAAGGAGTGCGCAAGCCGAGCGAGCCCGAGGCGAAGAGCGTCCGAGATCGACATCCCCGAGCGAGCTTCGCCGAAAGAAGGAGTGCGCAAGCCGAGCGAGCCAGAGCGAGCCCGGCGTCCTGTTCACGGTGCCCGATCCGTGCTAGCGTGAGCGGCCTTCGACAGGGTGGCGGCTGGCCAGCCCTCGAGGTGCTGGGGCGGTACCTTTTCGAAGTTCGGATCTGAGCGGGCGGAACGACGCGGCATGTGGACCGAGAGTCTGACGATCTTCGCCATCACGGTGGTGTTCGGCTGTCTGCCGGTCGTCTTTCGTCCGTCGCATCGGTGGCTCCATCTGCTCGTCGCCTTTGCGACGGGGCTGTTCCTCGGCGTGGTCTTCCTGCACCTCCTGCCGTCCGTCGCTCACAGCGTCGTCGAGAATGAGATGGCGCATGAGGCCGAGGAACAGGCCGCGAACGGAGAGGCTCCCGCCAACGGCGAAGAGGATCCGGACCACGCAGAAGAAGAGGTTCACTCGGCCGAGCACGGACATTCTCACTCCTGGCTCTGGGTCTTCGTCCTCGCCGGCGTCGTCGTCGTGTACCTCGTCGAGAACTTGCTCCTGCATCCGGTGTCGCATGGGCACGCGGGGCACAGTGGGCATCCCGGCGAGTCGGGACGGGAGCACTGGCAGCACGTGACGCTCGGCTACGCGACGTTCTTCGGCCTCGCCGTCCACGCCTTCACCTCGGGCATCGGGCTCGCCGCGACCGTCGACCAGCCGGATCTGAAGAGCACGTTCTTCGTGTCGATCATCAGCCACAAGGGCGCCGAGTCGTTCTCACTGACGACCATCTTCCTGCTCGCGGGGTTCCGGGTGCGGAAGGTGCTCATCCTGCTCGCGGCATTCTCAGTCGTGACGCCAGTCGGTATCCTCCTGGGGAGCCTCTGGTTTCACGGGGTGGGGCAGGACGCCGCCAACATCCTGACGGCGCTTGCCACGGGCACCTTCCTGTTCGTGGCTCTGTGTGACCTCCTGCCCGAAGTGTTCCACCATCGAGCGGAGACCGGGCTCAAGCTCGTCCTGCTACTCGCGGGCATCGGCTTGAGCGCGATGATCCAGCTATGACCGACTGGCTGCTGGCCTACCTCAACGAGATCGCCTTCCTCGTCTGCGAGGCGGCACCCTACCTCCTCCTCGGCTTCCTCTTGGCCGGGCTGCTCAAGGTGCTCGTCCCCGAGGACAAGATCTATCGCCATCTCGGCGGCAACAGCTTCCGCTCGGTCCTCTTGGCCTCCTTGTACGGCGTGCCGATTCCCCTCTGCTCCTGCTCGGTCGTGCCGACGGCAATCTCCCTCAAGAAGAGCGGCGCCTCGAAGGGCGCGACGAGCTCGTTCCTGATCTCGACGCCGGAGACGGGCGTTGACTCGATCAGCGTCACCTGGGCGCTACTCGATCCGATCATGACGATCGTGCGTCCCATCGCGGCATTCCTGACGGCGGTCGTCACCGGCTCGTTCGTCAACGTGCTCGTCAACAAGGGCTGGGACACCGAGGTGACGGGCGATGTCGACGACATCACTCACGGTCACGACCACGATCATGACCACGACGACTGCTGCGACGACGACGCCCCCAAGTCCCGCTTCGCCCGAACGCGCTTCGGCCGCGGTACGCGCTACGCCTTCGGCCCTTTGCTCGACGATCTCACGCCCTGGTTCATCATCGGCTTCCTCGTCTCGGGCCTGATCACGCTCTTCATCCCCGACGGGCTGTTCCAGGACATCGTCCCGCGCGGCTGGGCGTCGAGCCTGTTGATGCTGGTCATCGGCACGCCGCTCTACATCTGCGCGACGGCGAGCACGCCGGTCGCGGTCGCCTTGATCGCCAAGGGCCTCGACCCGGGTGCGGCGCTGGTCTTCCTGCTCGTCGGTCCCGCGACGAACTTCACCACGCTGCTCATCGTCTCGCGCTTCCTCGGGCGCCGCGTGCTCGTCATCTACCTCGTCTGCATCACGGGCCTCGCGCTCCTGTTCGGCGGCATCGTCAACGGCATCTACGACGCCTCGGGCATCAACCTCTCGGCCGTCGTCTCGGACAAGCTCGACACCGGGCTCGGCCCCTTCAAGATCGCCTCGGGCATCGTCCTCACGATCCTCCTCGCCGTGAGTGCCACCCGTCTGCGTCTCCTCTCCCAATGGGCTGGGAAGATCCGGCAGTGGTGCCGGCCCCTCGGCTTCGACCCGACCTCGCGCTTCGCCCGCGCCTTCGTCTTCCTGGTCCTGATCGGGCTCTACGCCTCGACGGCGTTCTCGACCATCGGTCCGGGTGAGGCCGGCTGGGTGATGCGCTTTGGCAAGAACGTGCGCGCGGTGGATGAGCCGGGCCTCGTCGTGCACTGGCCCATGCCGATCGAGCGCGTCGAGACCGTGCGTCCCGACCTCGTGCGTGCCATCGAGCTCGGCTTCGATCGCGGCCTGGCCGACGCCGATCCGGTGCGCGATCCCGGCCTTCGAGAGCGCATCCGCAACCTGACGCTCGAGGCGGAGGTCGTCACCGGCGAGGAGACCCTGCTCAACGTCGCGTACGCGGCGCACTACAAGGTCGCGGATGCGTACGCGTTCCGCTTCCGGCTCTCCGACCCCGAGGCGACGATCCGGGCCTTCGCCGAATCGACTCTGCGTGAGGTGACGGTGCGTCGCACGACCGACGAGATCCTCGTCGACGCGCGCACCGAGATCGAGCTGGAGGTCCGGGCCCGGCTCCAGGAAGAGCTCGACACGATCGGCAGCGGCCTGGAGGTGACCGACCTCTACATCCAAAACGTTCACGCGCCGCCGCGTGTGCACAGCGCCTACCGCGACGTCGCCAGCGCCCTCGAGGATCGTGAGCGCAGCCTGCATCAAGCCCAAGGGGAGCAAGCCCAGAAGCTGTTCGAGGCACTGGTGCAGGCCGATGACGCGCGACGAGAGGCCGACATCGCGGCCGTCCGCGCGAAGGCGGATGCCGCCGGGCAGGCCTTGGCGTTCGAGGCGCGCCGCTCGGTGTACGAGGAGTTCCCCGAGGTGACCCGAACGCGCCTGATGTGGGAGATGATGGAGCGTGTGCTCGCGCCGCTTCGGCTGATCGTCTTGCTCGGCGAGGACGTCGAGCTCGACGTGTATCGCCTCGACGAGGCGAAGACCGAGACCGGCTCGAGCGATGGCGGCAACACGCCGCGACCCGTGAGACTGCCTTTCGAAGATCGTTGATCGCGATTGGGATTCGATGCGCAAGCTGTTCTGGACCCTCATCATCATCGGGCTGCTCATCGCGGCCTGGCTGGGCTGCACCGTGCAGGTCGCCGAGTGGGAGACCGTGATCCTCACCCGCTTCGGGGATCCCCACGATCCGCTCGAGGAGCCGGGCCTCTACTTCAAGCTGCCGCCGCCGATCGAGACGACGATCCGCATCGATCGCCGGGTGCAGATCCAGGATCCGCCGTCGCAGGAGTACCTGACCGCCGACAAGAAGAACGTCATCGTCGACTGCTTCTTGGCGTGGGAGGTCCGGGACGCGATCCAGTTCCTCAAGAGCGTGCGCAACGTCCAGGGTGCTCGGTCGCGGCTCAATGACATCCTCTTGGCCGAGGTGAACACGATCCTCGGCGAGACGCAGCTCAGCGCACTGATCACGACCGAGCCCGGCAACGTCACGATGCGTCAGGTGAACGAAGAGATCACGCAGCGCACGGCCGCCAAAGCCCAGGAAAACCTCGGCGTGCGCGTGCTCGCCGCGAAGATCAAGCGCCTCAACTTCCCCGGCGACAACAAGACCGCCGTCTTCCGCCGCATGGAAGCCGAGCGCGAGAAGATCGCTCAGGAGATTCGCTCGCAGGGCTTCGCCGAGGCCCAGAAGATCCGCAACCAGACCGAGCGCGAGGCGGCGGCGATCGTCAGCGAGGCTCAGAGCGCTGCCGAGCGGATCCGCGGTGAGGCCGATGCCGAGGCGACCCGGGTCTACGCCGAGGCGTTCGAGAAGGACCCCGAGTTCTACGAGTTCCTCCGAGCGCTCGAGGCCTACGGCAAGATGTTCGACGAGAACACGCTGTGGGTGATCCCGCACTCCTCGCCCTTGCTCGAGGGCTTGCTCCGAAAGCCCGGTGCGGGTCTGCCCAAGGCGAATGGCGACGATTGAGGAACCCGGCATGAGTGACCGATCGAAGCTCCTCCGTTTCCTCGTCCCGATCGTCCTCCTGATCGGCGTCGCCGTCTGGTGGGGGACCACCGGCGTCTGGGTCGTCCAGCAGGACGAGCAGGGCGTCGTCACCCGCTTTGGCAAGGTCGACCGCGTCGTGCAGCCGGGCATGCAGTTCACCTTGCCGGCGCCATTCGAGCGGCTCGAGCGCGTGCGCACCACCGAGGTGCGCATCATGCCGGTCGGTTACAAGCTGCGGGACGATGTGCTCGGCATCCCGCCTCTGGCCGAAGAGATCCAGTGGCTGACCGGCAACACGAACATCGTCGAGATGAAGCTGATGCTGCAGTACGTCATCTCCGATCCCGCCCGCTATCTCTTCCGAGTGGCGGACCTTCCCAGCGGCGAGTCGCCGGACTTCGCGATTCGGAAGGCGGCGGAGTCGGTGCTGACGCGGCTAGTCGGTGAGATGGCGATCGACGATGTGCTCTCGATCGGCAAGGCGAAGCTTCAGGCGACGGCGCGCTCGGAGATCCAGGAGCAGATCGAGCTGCTGCAGCTCGGCGTCACGCTCGTCGCGGTCAACATCTTGGAAGCGAACCCGCCGGCCGAGGTGCGCGGCGCCTTCAACGACGTGATCAACGCCTACGCTGACGGCGAGCGACAAAAGACCCAAGCCGATGGCTATCGCCGCAAGACGCTGCCCGGCGAGCGAGCGCGGGCGGACCAGATCGAGCAGGAAGCCCAGATCTACGCCAAGGAGCGGATCGAGGCGGCCAAGGGCGTCGCCGCCCGCTTTGCGGCCATGGCTACCGAGGTGAAGGCGGCCCCTCGCGTCTCTCGCCTGCGCCTCTGGCTAGAGACCGTCGAGGCGTTCCTCGCCCGCGGTGAGCGCATCGTCTACGACGACACTGCTGAGCAGCCCTTTCGATTGCGAGTGACCAAGTGAGCGGGCCGAGCCGAGGGCCGACGAGCTCGAGATGAGACGGACGCTCCTCACCGTAGGCGGGCTGCTCCTGATCGTCACCCTCTCGACGCTCGCGAGGATGACGACCTGGCCCGGAGTGTTCGCGCGCGACGAGGTGCTGCTGCCGGGCGCCGATGCCTATTACCACATGCGTCGGATCGAGTACGCCGTCGTGACCGGCGAAGGCGTGCCGCTGCAAGATCGGTATCAGCATTTTCCCGAGGGCGCCGAGACGATCTGGCCGCCCTGGTTCGATGCGACCTGGGCCATCGTGCTGCCGCTCCTGGGCGGGGACGACGCCGAGTCGCTGATGCAGGTGGCTCCGTTCGTGCCGCCGATCCTGGGAGCGATCGCGGTCCTCTTGATCTTCCTCGCCGCGCGGAGGCTGCTCCCGAAGCGGCCCGCGGTGGCCTGGTTCTCGGCCGTCGGCCTCGGGCTGTTGGGAGGGAGCATCACCTACACGCGGCTGGGCTTCCTCGATCACCACGGCGCGCAAGCGATCTGGTGCGGACTGCTGCTGCTCCTGGGGACGATCGCGCTTCAGGCCGAGAGCGACCGACGCGGCATGTTCGCGGGGGCCGCGACCGGTGTCGTGCTCGCGATGGCACTCCTCGTCTGGCCGGGCAATCTGATGCTGCTCGCCTTCTGGGCCGCGGGCCTGGCGCTGGCGGTACTGCTAGGCCGGGAAAGGCTCCGGTCGCGGATGTGCCTCGCGGTGATCTCCTTCGGCGCGTGCGCTCTCGTGCTCGCGCTCGGCTGCGGTGGCTCGCGCGGAGCCCGGGCCGGGACCTGGGCGCTGACGACCTTGTCATGGGCGCAGCCGGCGTTGGCAGCAGTGATCACACTGATCTTCACGGGCGGCTGGCTCGGCGCCGGGCGATTCCAAAGACCAGGCGCTGGCGCGATGATCGGCGGAGGTGTGACTCTCCTCGTGCTCGCGGGGCTGGCGATGGCCCTCGGCGGCGAGGCGATGGAGTCGGCGGTCGACGGGGCGCGGCAGTGGCTCACGAAGGATGAAGAGTTCCAGGCGAGCGTCGTCGAGTCTCTCCCGCTGCTGATCGACGAGCAAGGCGAGCTGGAATTCGAGCGCGCCTACACGCAGCTCGGCTTCGGGCTGTGGATCCTGCCGCTGACGGGCATCGGGTTGATCGTCCACGTCTTCCGGAGACAGAGTGGCGCGGTCTGGCTGCTGGCGCTGATGTTCGCAGGGTTGTTTGCCTTGACGCTTCTACAGAGTCGCTTCGTCGACACCTTCGGGCCGCTGGCTGCCCTGGCGATCGGCTGGCTCCTCGGCGAAATCTGGGGCCGGCGATGGTGGCGCCACGCGGTCGCGATCGCGCTGATGGCGTTCCTCTTCTGGCCATCTCTGACGCGGCTCTTCGAGGGCGTCTCGAGCTGGGCGTCCGGCGATGAAGATTCCATCATGGCTTCACCGACGATCCGCCGGAAGTGGCAGCTCCACAAGACGGCCCGTTGGCTGCGAGACAACACGCCAAAGACGCGCGGCTTCTACGACGTGTCCCTCGAGCCCGAGTACGGCGTGATGAGCACGTGGTCGCGCGGTCACGTGATCACGCTCGTCGGCCGGCGTCCGGTCGTGGTGAACAACTTCGGAGACGATCTCGGCGATCGGCACTTCGAGGACTCCGAGCGCTTCTTCGAGACCGAGAGCGCCGAGGAGGCCCTCTCGATCCTCGGGCAGTACGGATGCGCCTACGTCGTGACCGAAGAGCCCCGGGACCAGACGGCGGGCTTGGACCTCCTCGCCCGCTTCGCCGTGCAGCTCCACGTCGGCGACGGTCTCGGCTTGACCTTGCCGGGACGCGAGCCTCGGGCCGCCATCGAAACGATGCGGCTGATCTTCGAGACGGGGCCTCCGGCCGGACGTCCTGCCGCGCCGGGCATGTTCAAGGTGTTCGAGCGCGTGGCCGGTGCACGGATCGAAGGGCGAGGCATTCCCGGCGCGCCCGTCGAGCTCCGGGTGCAGGTCCGCACGGTACGGCAGCGCGTCTTCGAGTGGGGACACGTGGGCCAGTGCGATGAGACGGGCCGCTTCGAGCTGCGCTGCCCTTATGCGACGGAGCCCGGACGGGTGAGCCTGGCCCGGATCAGTTGCGAAGGGCTCGAGTGCCGGGTCGAGGTGCCGGAGGAGGCGGTACGCTCGGGAGCGTCGATCGAGGCTCCGGAATTGGAATGACGTCCTCGCCGGTGTATCGGACCTGAATCCAAGTCCAGCGCATCAGGTTGAACACCAGACCGGCCCACAGCGACACGATCAGCGCCGATCCGGCACCGGCCGCAATCGTGAAGAGCGGCCAATCGTAGATGCCGTGCACTGTGACGGCCGCCGCCCACGCGGAGAGGATGGCGAGCGCCGGTGGGCGATCCGCGCTGAGGAAGCGGCCCATGATCGCGCCGAACGCGGCGTGTGCCGGCACGGCGAACAGCGTGTGCACCAGGGCGGATTGGACGCCGCCGCGCAGCGCGAAGACGATCGACTCGGCGCTGGCGAAGCCGAGCGAGAGCGCGACCGAGAGCCTCAGTACCGATTGCGGATGCTTTCGCGCGACTAGGAGCAATCCCAGGAGCTTGGCGGTCTCTTCGGGAATCGCCGCCCACAAGAAGGACTGCTCCAGCGGGCCGACCAGCCCGGGACCACGCCGCTCCAGCAAGAGTCCGCCCAAGCCGAAGACCACACCCAATGCGACCCAGCCCAGCCCAAAACTCCACCAGATCGCGGCACCTTTCGGCCGCAATCGAGAGGTCAGAGCCAGCCCAGGTAGGGCCGAGAGAATGGTCACGAGGGCAGACATACGGGTTCTATCGGTCATGACGCCCCTTCAGGATGAGCGGGTCCCGAGGATCAGATGGAGGAGTGTGGGGAGTGGTTCGGTCGGGCGGGAAGGGCGTTGACCAGGAGCTCGTGTGCTCGTGTGATCGGAGCGCCGGCTTCAGCCGGTCTCTGTGTCCTCCATCCAAGCGGTAGGAAGCGACTGCATCCGTGATTCCGGTCTCCGTGTCCATTCCCGGCTGCATCGGTGCCCAGGTGGGAAAGTGGAGATCGTGGAACACCTGAACACGCGAACACGTGAACACTTGCCTTCCTGCCGGGCGATCGCCGATGGTAGTGAGGGATCGGAACCTTGGTGAGGTGGTATGAGAATCGGAAGATCGGCTCTGTTCGGGCTCCTCGTCTCATTGCTCTCGGCGTGCGGAGACCAGGAGCAGCCACGGGATGTCCCGGTCGGCGAGATCATCGGCGCACCGCTCGACGCGGCTCCGGACCCGGTGCCTTCGAAGCCGGCGACCAGCGCTCCTTCTGACCCGAAGCCCGATGCCGACGGCCTCTGGCCGATCGACTGGGCCAAGTTCATCGGGTTCGATTACCCGATCCCTCGCCATCCCGACCTCGGCCCCGAGGCCACGGCCGAGCGCGAGAAGCACATCCCCGATGAGATCCTCGCCTGGAACGGCAGACGAGTCGCCGTCGATGGCTACATGTTGCCCATCGATGTCGACGGCGAAGAGGTCATCCTCTTCAACCTTTTCCACTCGCTCGAGAGCTGCTGCTTCGGGTCCTTGGCCAAGATCACCAACTGGATCGAGGTCCAGATGCCGTCCGGCAAGGGCGTCGAGTATTACCCCTACGGCCAGGTCCGGGTGACCGGTCGTCTCTCGATCGGTGAGTACCACGTCCAAGGGGGCGTCGTCGCGATCTACCGAATCGAAGGGGAATCGGCCGAGCCGAAGTGGTGAGGCGGGGCTCGAGTGAGGACCAGGTGACCAGGTGACCAGGTGCTCGATGAAGACCGAGCCATCGCAACAGCGTGAGCCGTAGGCGGAGCGATTGGTCCTTCGCGGGCTCGGCGAGGTCCGACCTGGACACCTGGCGCCACTCGATTCCACCACCGACCGGGCTCCGTCCGTAGGTATCGCGAGTGCCGGGTGAAGAGCCTTCGAGGGGACTCTCGACGACCTTGTCAGCCGAAGGCGTGCTTCGGTACCCTGTGCTATTCGCCCGGCTTCGATTCTTCGAAGATCACTCCCTTCCACGGAGTCCGTCATGACACATCTGCGTCGCTTGGGGTTCATCTGCATCATCTTCTCGGGTCTGCCGGCCCTTGCCGGGCAGGCTCAGGAGGCACCGATCGCCTCGGCGCTGAAGGACGCGAGCCCGGCGGTCGTCGAGTACAACGACCACGTCGTCACGCTCGCCAGCCCGTTCATGGAAGGGCGAGTGCCCGGATCCCGTGGCATGCAGATCGCCAAGGAGTATGTCGAGAAGCACTTCCGAGACACCGGTCTCCAGCCGGCCTTCGACGGCAGCTACCGCCAGCCGTTCCCGCTGGGCGGCACGCTCACGGTCGAGGGAGAGAAGCTCACGGCCGGGGGCCAGGATCTCGTCCCGGGCGCGGACTTCGCGACGCTCGGCTTGGGTGCTTCGGGTAAGGTCCAGGCGCCGGTCGTCTTCGTCGGGTACTCGATCGACGGCGGCCCGGATGGCTACGAGAGCTTCGAGGATGGGGACGACCTGACCGGCAAGATCGCCCTGATGCTTCGCTTCGAGCCGATGGACTCCAGTGGCAAGAGCAAGTGGGCGCAGAACGCCTGGAGCCCGCGCGCCGGCTTCGCCACGAAGATGCAGGCCATCGCCAAGCGCAACCCGGCGGCCGTCCTGCTCGTCAACACGCCGGGCGCTGCCGATCCGCGGGTCGGGCGCCTCCTGAGCGCGAGCGAAGCGGGTGATCGTGTCCTGGACATCCCGGTGCTGATGATGTCGACACGCGCCGCCGATGCCTTCGTCCAGAACGCCGACGAGAATGGCCGATCCCTGATCGAGCTTCGTGAGCTGGCCGATGAAGGCCGCACGATCATTCCTCTGAAGGGCGAAGCGACGATCGATGTGACGCTCGAGTCGAAGCCCCTGATGGCCGAGAACGTCGGCGGGATCCTGAAGGGCAAGGGCGCTCTGGCGGACGAGTACGTCGTGATGGGTGCCCACCTGGATCACCTCGGCATGGGCTACTTCGGCTCGCGCTCGGGGCCGGGTGAGCTTCACCCCGGCGCTGACGACAACGCCTCGGGCTCGGCCGCCGTGATCATGCTCGCCGATCGCCTGAAGGAGCACTACGAGAGCCTGCCCGACGGCGCGGATGCGCGCTCGATCTTGTTCCTGGCGTTCAGTGGCGAAGAATCCGGGCTCAACGGCTCGTTCTTCTACACACGCAACCCGATCGTCCCGATCGAGCAGCACGCGATCATGGTCAACTTCGACATGATCGGCCGCATCACGAACAAGCGGCTGAGTGTCTCGGGCGCTCAGACGGCCGAGGGTCTGGGCGAGTGGCTCCAGCCGATGTTCGAGAAGTCGTCCCTCGACATCGTGCAGCCCGCGAACCTCTCCGGTGCCAGCGACCACACGCCGTTCCTGCAGGCGGGCATGCCGGTCCTCTTCGCGATCATCGCCGACTTCCATGACGACTATCACACGCCCCAAGACGTCAGCTCGAAGATCAACCGCGTCGACGCCGTTCACACGATCGATCTCTTCGAGGAGATCCTCGAGGGGCTGGGCACACGGCCCGAGCGCTTCCCGTTCGTCGAGCCGACGCGGAGCCGTCCGACGGCGAACGCCAACGCCGGCGGCCGCGCCTCGAGCGGCCCGCGCTCGAGCTTCAAGGTGCGCTTCGGCGTCCGTCCGGCCACCTACGACACCGACAAGCCCGGCATCCCGATCGCCTCGGTCACCGAGGGCGCTTCGGCGGACGTCGCCGGGATCAAGGACGGGGATCGCCTGATGAAGTGGAACGGCAAGGAGATCCCGGACATCGGCGCTTGGATGCAGATGCTGGCCAAGCACGAGCCCGACGACAAGGTGCAGGTGACGGTCCTGCGCGACGGCGAGGAGATGGTCTTCTGGGTCACGCTCCAACCGATCGAGGACTCAGGCCGCTGAGCGCTCCGTCACATCGGCCGATCCCTCGCCGCGGGCGCGGGATCGGCACGCTCGCCGCGTTGGTGCTGCTCTTCTGGGGCAGTGCCAGCGCCGACGTCTTCCGCCGCGTTCATCCGCAAGACGGGCCACACGCCGATATCCGGATCCGGATCGATGACGAGAAGGTGCGGCTCGATCTGATATTCAATCTCGTCTTCCTCGACGAGATCATCGAGGCGCCGCGCGAGAACTCGAGCAAGCTGCACCCGGTCGAGTACCCGGGCGTGCAGCAGGCGCTCTTCGAATGGCTGCGGACCGCGAACGAGGTCGCGATCGATGGCGTCGTGATTCCGCCCAAGCTCGAGCGCTTCGAAGTTCCCGAGCCCGACCTCACGCTCTCCTCGCTGTTCCCCAAGACGGGGCTGCGTGGCTTGAGCCGCGTGCACATCATCGTCGACTACCCGGTGCTCCAGCCGCCCGAGAAGGTCGCCATTCACTGGGCGGGCTACCCGCCCGACACGATCCAATACGACGATGCCGCCACCGCG
The DNA here is from genome assembly GCA_040219065.1 of Planctomycetota bacterium. Lineage (GTDB taxonomy): Bacteria > Planctomycetota > OFTM77 > OFTM77 > OFTM77 > OFTM77. The sequence continues at coordinate 11,367 of JAVJTD010000218.1, read as the reverse complement.
CCGCCGCTGGAGATCGAGGCGCAGCTCATGGCCTACGGCCGGACCAGCATCATCCGCTTCAAAGAGAGCGAGCCCGAGCACGTCTGGCATGGCACGGGCGAGACGATCGAGGACACTTTCGAGCCCGTGCCCGAAGCCGTGCCGGGTGAGCCGGTGCAAGTGTCCATGGCATCGGCGGCCTTGATCGCCCTCGCCTTGGTCCTGCTCGTCCTCGCAGTTCGATTCGAAGGGCTCCGCCGCTTCGTTCGATTCGGTGTGCCGCTTCTCCTGGTCGCCGCCTGGCTCTGTGCGCCGGTGACTCAGGTCACCGTGCCGTGGCTCGATGACGGGAGCGAGCTGCCGAGTCGCGCGGAGGCGAAGGACATCTTCCGGCCGCTCCACGCCAACATCTATCGCGCGTTCGCCTACGATCAGGAGAGCGACGTCTACGACGCGCTCTCGCGCAGCGTGTCCGGCGAGCTCCTCGACGATCTCTACAACCAGATCTACCAGACCTTGATCCTGCGGGATGACGGCGGCGCCGTGTGTCAGGTGCAGGACGTGCGTCCGATGGAGACCGAGATCGAGGCGGTCGGCCAGGACGAGGTGTCCTCGGAGCCGACCTTCCAGGTGAAGGCGCGCTGGCAGGTCGATGGCAGCGTCTACCACTTCGGCCACTCCCACTTCCGGACCAACGAGTACCAGGCGCGCTACACGGCGAAGCGGACCGGGGACGGCTGGCGGATCACCGGGCACCAGATGCTCGAGCAGTTCGTGGTCGGTGCCGAGCCGGGCAGCTTCGACTCCGAGGGAGAGACCGAGGTGGTGCCGTTCGAGCTGCCGCCGGGAGAGGACTTTTGAGCCGAGCGCTCGTCGAGCTGGACGGCATCGCGTTCACGTATCCCGGCGGCGAGTTCTCGTTGCGGTTTCCTCATTTGAAGCTCCAGCCGGGAGAGCGCGTCGCCTGCATCGGACCGAGCGGCAGTGGCAAGACGACGCTGGTGAATCTGATCGCGGGCATCGCCTTGCCAAGCACAGGGCGCGTGCGCGTCGGCGACGACGAGCTCACCGAGCTGAGCGACGCGCAGCGGCGCGCGCGCCGAATCGCCAAGGTCGGGCTGGTCTTCCAGCAGCTCGAGCTGCTGCACTACCTGAGCGCGCTCGACAACATCCTCTTACCGTTCCGCGTCTCGGAGCTGCCGCTGACGCAAGAGGTCAGAGAGCGCGCGCGCTCGCTGGCCGTAGCGATGGGGCTCGAGCGGCTGCTGGGAAGGCCGCCTGGCCGACTGTCTCAAGGGGAGCGCCAGAGGGTCGCGCTTTGCCGCGCCTTGGTGACGCGACCCGAGCTGATCCTCGGTGACGAGCCCACCGGCAACCTCGACCCGGACACGGCGACGCGCATCCTCGATCTGCTCTTCGAGCAAGCCGAGCGCTCGGGCGCGGCGCTGTTGATGGTCACCCACGACCACACGATCCTCTCGCGATTCGATCGCACGGTCGATCTGAGAGAGCTGGTGGAGCGGCCGGCGTGAGGGCGGGTGTCTGGTATCTCTCCGGGCGGCACCTGCGCACGCACTGGGACCAAGCGACGGTGCTCGTCCTCTGCTACGCGGTCGTCTTCTTCATCCCGTCCGCCGCCGAGCTGCTCATCGATCGCTACGAGCGCGAGCTGATGGCGCGCGCTGGCTCGACGCCCCTCGTCGCCGGAGCGCGGGGCAATCGCTTCGATCTGACTCTGGCCGCGCTCTACTTCCGACAGGCCAACCTCGAGCCGGTGCCGGTCACCGAGGCCGACGCACTGCAAGAGGAGGAGGGCATCCTCGCCATTCCCCTCAACGTGCGTCACACGGCGCGGAAGGTCCCGATCGTCGCGACGTCGCCCGAGTACTTCGAGTGGCGAGCGCTCGAGGCGAAGAGCGGGACGCTGCCTCTGCAGCTCGGCGACGTGGTCCTCGGGGCAAGGGCGGCCGAGTCGATGGGGCTCTCGGCCGGTGAGGCGCTCTTCTCGGATCCCTCGGATCTCTACGACATCTCCAAGCCGCCGGCGCTCAAGATGCGGATCACTGGTGTGCTCGAGGAGACGGGACGCGCGGACGACGACGTCGTCTTCGTGGACATCAAGACGGCTTGGATCCTCGAGGGCGTCTCGCACGCGCACCAGGACGTCACGAAGGATCTCGACCCCAAGCTGGTGCTCGGGCGCTCCGAGGACCAGATCGTGGTCAGCCCGGCGCTCGTGACGTACCAAGAGGTGACCGAGGACAACGTCGCCTCCTTCCACTATCACGGGGACCGTGTGCTGCTGCCGCTCACGGCGATCCTGGTCGTGCCGGAAACCGCGAAGATCCAAACGATGCTCAAGGCACGGATCAACACGGCGAAGGTGTATCAGATGGTCGTGCCCAAGGAAGTCATGGAGGACCTGATGTCGATCGTCTTCCGCGTGAAGACGCTCTTCGAGGGGCTCTGGGGACTCCTCGCCGGCGCGACGATCGCCTTGACGGGGCTGGTCTGGTGGCTGTCGACGCGCCTGCGCGCCGCCGAGATGCAGACGCTGGAGCGGCTGGGCTGCCGGCGCTTCACGGTCGCCTGGTTGTACGTCACCGAGTTTTCTTGGATCCTCTTCGCGAGCGTGATCCTGACGCTGCTCGGGCTTTGGCTCACGAGCTGGCTGCTCCCGAGGTGGTTCCTTCTCGTCTGAAAGGTCGAACGATGCTCCGATTCCATTGGCTCCTGCTCGGGCTGGTCCTTTGCCTCTTCGGCTGCGGGGAGGACGACGCAGGCTCGGAAGGCGACGGCTCGAGCCGCGCCGGTGAGCCACTCGTGATGACGACGTTCTATCCGACGACGTACTTCACCGAGCGGATCGGCGGGCAGTGGGTGCGCGTCACGTGTCCCGTGCCCGAGGATGCGGATCCGATCTTCTGGCAGCCGAGCCGCGACGACCTGGCCAATTATCAAAAGGCGGATTTGATCATCGTCAACGGCGCCGAGTTCGAGAAGTGGGTCTCGGGCGCCAGTCTGCCGAGCAGTCGGATCGTCGACACCGCAAAGCGCTTCGAGGATCAGTTCGTCAAGTTCGAGACGACCTCGCATCGGCACGGAACCCAAGGCGAGCACACCCATGAAGGGATCGACGGGCACACCTGGCTCGATCCCGTGCTCGCCCGCGAGCAGGCCAAGGAGATCGAGAGCGCGCTGACCAGGCGCTTCTCGAGGCACGCCGAGCCGTTCCGGCTCGCCGCGCTCGGGCTCTACGGTGATCTCGAGAAGCTGCACAAGCGCCTCTTGAAGTCGGCGAAGGACATCCAGAGCGTCCAGCTCCTCGCCTCGCATCCCGCCTACAACTACCTCGCGCAGCGCTATGACTGGAACATCCAGAACTTCGACCTCGACCCAAAGGCGCCGCTCGAGCCGGAGCAGATCGAGGCCTTGAAGCTGGCGATCCCCGAGTCGGGGCGAGCGATCCTGCTCTGGGAGTCGGCGCCGCTCGAGGAGTCAGCGGCCAAGCTGAAGGATGAGCTGGGCCTCGCGAGCATCGTCTACTCACCCGCCGAGCTGCTGGGCGAGTAGGAGCGTGAGGCGGGAGAAGACTACCTCACGATCATGAACGCGAACGTCGATCGACTGCTCGCCGCCATCGGTGAGCTCTGAGCGCAGGAGGAGTCAGCATGCCGGGCGACTTGTGGATCCGTGGCGGTGAGGTGGTCTTCGACGACAGTGTGCAACGGTCCGACGTGTGGATCCGGCAGGGGAGGCTGGAAGCGGTGGGCATGTCGCTTTCGCCACCGGAGGGGACGCCCCAGATCGATGCCAAGGGACGACTCGTCTTCCCCGGGCTCATCGATCCGCAGGTCCACTTCCGCGAGCCCGGCCTCGAGCACAAGGAAGATCTCGCCTCGGGCGCCCTCGCCGCGATCGCGGGCGGCGTGACGTCCTTCTGCGAGATGCCCAACACCAAGCCGCCGACGACCAGCCCCGAGGCGCTGACCGACAAGATCGCGCGCGCGGAAGGCCGCTGTGCGGCCGACTTCGCCTTCTTCCTGGGTGCGACGGCCGAGAACGCCGATCGGCTAGGCGAGTGGGAGCGCATGCCGGGCTGCGCGGGGGTGAAGCTGTTCATGGGCTCGTCGACGGGGAATCTGCTGGTCGCCGACGACCCGACGATCGAGCGGGTGATGCGCTCGGGCGAGCGGCGGATGGCGGTGCACTCCGAGGACGAGGACCGATTGAAGGAGCGCTACGCGGCGCTGGGCCCGGATGCGAGCGTCTTGCAGCATCCCGACGTGAGGGATGTGGAATGCGCCGTGCGCGCGACGACGCGGCTCCTCAACTTGGCCGAGAAGACCGGACGCAAGGTGCACGTCCTTCATTTGAGCACGGCGGAGGAGATCGCCCTGATCCGCGAGCGGGACCTGGGGGAGCTCGTGACCTGCGAGGTCACCCCGAACCACCTCTTCCTCGAGGCGCCGGACTGCTACGAGCGCTTTGGGGCGAAGGCGCAGATGAACCCGCCGGTCCGCGACCGGCGTCATCGAGACGTGCTGAGGGAAGCCCTGTGTGATGGGACGATCACCTGTATCGGCAGCGACCATGCGCCGCACACTCTCGAGGAGAAGGCCAAGCCCTACCCGCAGAGCCCGTCGGGCATCCCTGGTGTCCAAACCATCTTGCCGTTGCTCCTGACGGCGGTGCGCGATGGCTGGCTGAAGCGGCAGGATATCGTGCGCATCTGCGTGAGGGGGCCGATTCACGTGTACGGATTCGAGGGCAAGGATCCCTGGACGATCGGCAGCGACGGCGATCTGGTCCTCGTCGACCCGAGCATCGAGTCGCCCCTGCAACTGAAATGGCTCGAGAGCCGCGCCGGCTACAGCCCTTATGAAGGAATGAGGCTCGCCGGGTGGCCGATCACGACCATCTTGCGCGGTGAAGTGGCCTACGACGACCATGCGCTCGTGGGCGAGCCGAACGGGCAGCCATTGCGGTATCGTTGAGGAGGGAGCGACGACAACCGACTTGAGACAGGCGGCATTCGGAGCCCCGGCTTCAGCCGCTCCCCGTGTCCTCCGATCGCTAAGTGGTCAGCGGTCGTTCGGTGAGTGGCTTGACGGTCGGACGACCGACCAGTACGTGGAGAGCTACCGGAAGCGCCGGCGTCTCGCCGGCCTACGATCACGGATGATACTCAGCGACTGGGAGCGCGGGCGTCCTGCCCCCTACGATCACGGAAGACAGGACGGCTTAGTGAGAGCCCTCCACGTACCGGACGAAGTCGGCGAGGGTGAGGCCCTGTCCGTCGCAGCGAGCGACGCACGGATCCACCTTCCAGTCCTTGTCGTGGAGGAAGCTCTTGCAGTAGACGAGCATCGCTCCGAACACCTGGAGGACGATGGCCGAGCCGACCGGACCCAGGCGCTTGCCACCGTTTAGGCCGGCTTCGCGCATCAGGTAGAGGAAGAGTGGTGTGTGGCAGGCGAGCTTGTCACGCAGCTTCTTGTCGAGGCAGTCGAAGCCGCGGAGCTCGGACAGCTTCAAGTCGAGCTCGGTCGGATCGATCGGGTAACCGAGCGCGGCGACGGCCTCGCGGACCTTCTGTCCGCTGGGCAAGCCCAGCACGTAGCCGCGCAGCAGATTGCGGAAGGCGAGCGACTGATCGTTCACCGGGGCATTGCGACCGACCACCGGGATGGGGAGCCGGACCAGCTCGTCGGCGAGGAGGTGGTCGAAGGCCTTCGATTTCACGTAAGGGTCGGAGTCGACGTCGTGCATGAGGCCGTTCGCACCGCCGAGCACGGCGGCGATGTGCTCGGCTTCACACAGGCTCGTGACCCCGCAGTCCTTTGCCCAGCTCGTCAGGTCGGGGAACAGACGGCAGAACCGTCCGAGGCTCAAATGCTCGCACCCGAGGGCCTTCGCCGTGCCGTGCATCGGCTTGGTCTTGCGCATCTCACTCTCCACGAAACGTAGTCTTGGGGATCGGGACTGCTTCCGAGGGGGAGAACGACCGTGTGAGAAGACAGCCGCCAAGATTTTGCGGGTGCAGGAGGCGACTGCGACCTTACTCCTGGCGAGTTCGCTCGTTACCCCCTGTGTGTCAACGTGGCCAAGCCCGACCGATAGGGGAGCGGGCGCGAGCGGCGAAGGCTCTCGACGATTCGCCAAGCGAGCACGAGGTCGCTCGACCAGGATCCCGTCATTAGGGTCCGGCCCGTTCGGGTTCGCTCGACCAGGATCCCGACCAAAACCAGCACGGCGAGGGGATCGATCGCGTCGCTCGACGGCTTGCAGTCCAGGTGTGGGAATGAAGGTTGGGTGACGGAGGCTCGGAAGCAGCCGGAACGGCACCTTGCTCATCGGGGCTGGTTCGGAGAGTCAGCTCGAAGCCGAGGCGGGCTCCTAAACGGCTTCGCTTGCTTCAAGGCTAGTCTTCCTCAAAAAACGCTTGGACGACCACACCACTATCAAACCAGAAATGCACTCTACCTCTGCCGGGTAGCTGGTAAGTCCACTGCAAGTGCCCCGCGACTCTCTTTGAGTCGTCTGGCTTACCGAGCTGCCAATACACTGAGGGCGCTGGCAGAGCAAAGAACATGTCCTCCAGCCGTTCGTTGTCTAGCGGAGCCAGATCCTTGAGAACAACGCCGCTCGCTACGGCGGCACCAGGCGCGGTATGCAAGTCAACCTGACGCCGAGACTCTCTAAGAGTTTCTTCGAACAATCCGGGGAGTTTCGCAAGCCGGCTCTCTAGCTCGAGGAGTTGTGATTGCAGGCTTACAACTCTCTCCCCCAACTGGCCCAGAATGCCGATCTCCTGTGACCTTTCGCCGATGGATGCTACAGATGCGATTGAGCTGTCGAGGCGAAGCAAGCGCTTATCCAGCTCCTTGAGCTGATATGAGTGGACCTGGCAGCGTTCAGTCATTGGTGCTTCACTACTCCGGACTAGAGCGCCAACTAGGACGCCTACGATCAATGAGATTACGACTAAACCGAAGGTCGACAGTCGGCGCATTGTACGGGCCTAGCTGGAGGGATGAGTGAAGCAAAGCTTCGTGGCCAATCAGAGATTCGTGTGAGTCTAGTCCTTTGAGTCCAAACAACTGGTCGGAATAGATTGCATTTCGGAGCTGCTCAAGCCTGCAAGAAGCCATGAGTCGCCGACAATCGGACTGAGAACGCCATCGAGGTGCTCCTGGACCAGACTTCAATAGCTCAGAGTGCAGGACTCGAAAGTCAGCTTGCCGGTTCGGTGGTGCTGGCGTGAATACGTACATTTCGGGCCAGACAACCTAGCTCCAGCCAGGTGGTAAACCACGTAATCCGCGCAAAGGGTCTCGACTCTACAAGTAGCGAAGTTGCCCTGTCGGAGGACTGGGTTCTGCATGAAGGCCAATATGGGCGACGCCTGCCGCGGTCCGATCGTCAGGCGGCCTGAGGATTGCTCGTGTTCTCTACATGAGATTCGGGCTGAGGAAACAGCGAAAAAACTGCCTCTCCTAAATCGGGGTCTTCCGGGATTCGTGTGGGTTGGCGACCAGCGCCCTGTGGTGTGAGGAGCGACTTCGTCGCCAGGCTGCTGGCTGAAACTGGGGGCTCTGCCCCCAGACCCCCGAAGTTTTCCGCATGTTCCTCAGCCCGATCTCATGAGAAGACGCTCCTGACTCGGAGGCCACCCGCCGAGCCCCGGAGTGAGGGCATGGTGGCGTTCAGGTTGCTCTTCGGCTAGGGAGCTGACCACCGTTTGGGCCGCTCCTGCTGGCCTGTACAACCGACCCACACGGATTCCTGAAGCGCCCTAAATCAACAGTGGGTGGTTTCGAGGGGACCTCACGACCTTCGGTGCAGCGCGCTGGCTCCAACCTCGGTGAACGACTCTCCTTCCGGTCAGGGATTCAAGACATCGTGCTCCGGGCCTCCTCTTGCACAACACCATCTCCTAGCTGGCTTTGCACCCGGAACTCCCTCGCCGTCAGTCGCGCCTGCAAGGAGCCTGCGACTGGGGCGACGACGGCGGCGAGGGAGCGGAGGGCAGAACCCCGGCAGCTCCTGAGTCCGAGGTCGAGGGAGCGTTACACCAAAGAACCCTCTCAAGCTTGCCGAGGCGCCCGTCCAGAAGGGCTCTCAGGCGTTTCGGGCACCCACAGGCGATTAAGGAGAGCCGGAAAACTTCGGGAAAGCTGGGGGCAGAGCCCCCAGCCGGACCTTTGACAACGAGGTTGCTCCTCAGTATCTCAGGGTAGCTTGTCACCCCGCACGAATGCCGCGGGACTCGGACTTACCCACTGATAGTCCCGCAGTCTTCTATGCAGAGGACGCCGTCAATGTCCTTCAAGACGATGTAGTTGTTTGAGTCACTCTGTAACATCGCAGTTCGCAAAACCGTTGCGAAAGCATCGTGATCTACGTCTTGCACCAGGAAGACGAGCGAAATCGAACTGTTCTCGTCCACCAAGCGCCACCACGATTCGCCTTCCGAGCCGACGTATTGCGTAACCCGAACTGATGATACCCGCCCCTCTCGAGGGGAGCCAAGCTCAAAGAAAGCAGAGGGAATCTCGTCCGCGGATTCTAGAGCCGCCACTACTTGACGACTCTGCGCTGTGGGCTGAGCTTGGCGCTCGGCCACCGCAAAAAGGCCACAACAGAGAAACAAGGCGACGGCGAAGATGTGTCTTAGAAGGGCATTCATGGGCAGTCTCCCCCCGAGGAACCAACATCTACGATCTCTTCCTGAGTGTCGGGCGAGCCCGATCCAGAGTGCGCGATCTCGATCCAATTGTTGTTGTCTGCCTGATTAGCAGCTGTCTGCAGAATAGTTCGGAAAGCGCCATTGTCGATCTCGCTATCCTTGATTTTCAACTGCACACCCGTGGTGTAGGGGTTATCGTTTCCAGTAGTCGTCGTAATGATCCACCAAAGCACACCTGCTTTGGTTTCCTGGTCAACATAGGCGTTCTTGTAGCAACCAGCATTCGCGCTGTTGTCAATAGTGCTGGTGCCAATCTTTACAAACGCGCTGGGGATGTCGTCGTTCGTGAGCAGGCCGGCTGTCACGATACCGGCGATGCATAGGATCCCACCGAAAAAGTTCATCATGCAACCTCAACCTTTCCTTCAATTGTTGGAGGACCTCTTTACCGCCTCAAGGCTAAAATTGGAGGTCCGCTACGTCAAGAAAAGGAAGAAAAAAAACGGGGCGATGTATCATTCACTCTCAGAGGTGCCCTGCTGACAGCCCCGCTCGAACATCCGAGGTGGCGCGGAGGGGCTCGAAAGCGAAGATTGAGCCGGAGTTGGGAGACTCCGGCCACTTCGGGAGCAGTGTTGGGGGTAAGCGTCCGACGAAGTCCATTTTCTCGCGGTGGTGGGCGTGATCGGTCACCCCTGGGGGCTGCGCAGGCGGTACTCAAGGAAGTGGACGATGGCGCGAGAAGACGGTCGGTCGGCCCGGGCTCGGGAGCGCGAGGAATGGATGCGGGCGCTCGTCGAGGAGTTCGAACGAGGTGAGGAGGAGCAGAGGGAGTTCTGCGAGCGTTACGGGATGTCGATCAGCTCGCTGCGGTGGTGGAAGCGGGAGCTGAGGCGCAGGGATCGGCGATCGGCGGCTGATGCGCCGGAGCCTCTGAGGTTTGTGGCCGTGGATGTTGGTTGGAGAGGTCGGCCGCGACTCGAGCGGCGTCGACTGCTACGAGCTGTCTCTTAAAGTCGGGCGACGTCTTTCGGATTTCTCAGTCGTGCGACGCAGCTTCGCTCGAGCGCCTTCTCGGAGTACTTCGGGGATGTTGACGCTGCCGAGGACCGTGCGTCTGTATTTGGCGGCGGGCGCCACCGACATGAGGAAGTCGTTCGATACCTTGGCCGCTCTCGTCGACCCGGTGACTGGAGAAGTCCCCCTCTCTGGCCACCTCTTCGCGTTCTCGATTCGGGCTCGGAGCCACCGAGAACACGGAGCGCCGGCCAACACCAGCGCTCCGAGAGATCACGGAGAGCTTCGGATCGCGGAAGGCTCAGCGTTATACTGGGTGTCTTGATTCCTGACTTCTGCACTCTGTAACTCGAGGTCTTTTCCCATGAAGCGCATCTCCTTCTTCGTTCTCGTCTGCTCGCTCTTCGCCGGCTGGGCGATGGCTCAAGACGAGCCGGTCCGAAAGTTCTCCCAGGAGGACAAGTTTCGTCAGCTCGAGGAGCTCTGGCCGACGCCCAACGAGCAACGGACGGCCTCGGGCGCTCCGGGCAAGAGCTACTGGCAGCAGCAGGTCGACTACGTGATCGAGGTCGAGCTCGACGACCAGCGCCAAAGCCTGACCGGCTCCGAGCAGATCACCTACCAGAACAACTCGCCCGACACCCTGCGCTACCTCTGGGTGCAGCTCGACGTGAACCTTTACTCACCGGGCTCGGCCGGCTCTCTCACCCAGACGGCGCCGAGCTTCGATCAGATGTCCTACGGTCAGCTCCAGAGCCTGATCGAGCGTGAGCTCTTCGACGGGAGCTGCCAGGTGAGCGGCGTGAAGGACGCGGGCGGGAATGCGCTGCCCTACACCGTCGTCGGCACCATGATGCGCGTCGATCTTCCGAGGCCGCTCGCCTCGGGCGCGACCTTCGTCTTCGGCATCGACTGGAGCTACGCGATCAACGACTCGGACCTGATCCGGGCGCGCACGGGCTTCGAGCGCTTCGACGACGGAAACATCATCTACGAGATGGCGCACTGGTTCCCGCGACTCGCCGCCTACACCGACGTGAACGGCTGGCAGCACAAGCAGTTCCTCGGCCGCGGCGAGTTCACGCTCGAGTTCGGCGATTACCGGGTCAGAATCACCGCGCCCGACGATCACGTCGTCGCCGCGACCGGCGAGCTGCAGAACGCCGCCGATGTGCTGACCCCGGCGCAGCGGCAGCGGCTAGAGGACGCCGCCCAGGCCGCGACGCCGGTGTTCATCGTGACGCCCGAGGAGGCGAAACGGAACGAGAGCTCGACACCGACCGGCAAGAAGACCTGGGTCTATCACGCCAAGAACGTTCGCGACTTCGCCTGGGCGTCCTCGCGCAAGTTCATCTGGGATGCCCAAGGGCACCGCGTCGGCGACCGCCGCGTGATGGCGATGTCCTACTACCCGAACGAAGGGGAGCCGCTCTGGAGCCGCTACTCCACGCACGCCATCATCCATACTTTGAACGTTTACTCACGGATGACGTTCGAGTACCCCTACCCCGTCGCCATCTCGGTCAACGGGCCCGTCGGCGGGATGGAGTACCCGATGATCTGCTTCAACGGGCCGCGTCCCGAGGAGGACGGCACCTACTCCGAGCGCACCAAGTACGGCCTGATCTCGGTCATCATCCACGAGGTGGGACACAACTACTTCCCGAGGATCGTCAACT
>JAVJTD010000216.1:0-2569 GCA_040219065.1 Planctomycetota bacterium | reverse complement strand
CTCAGGCGAAGCCGTTTGCCACCGCTTCACTCCGTAGCCTCTGGACACGGGGCGAGGCGGACGGCAAGATTCCACGCTTCCCGGCCCAGGCCGATCGCCCAAGGGCGCTTTCGAAGGGGAGTGTGCGGTGGCCCCCCGCAGTTCAAAGCCTCACTCGGCATTCGTTCCCAAGCTCTTCACGGTCCTTCAAGAGGGTGTCCCACGGAGCCGCTTGCTGTCGGACCTGTCGGCAGGCGTGATCGTCGGCATCGTCGCGTTGCCCTTGGCGATCGCCTTCGCGATCGCGTCGGGAGTGAAGCCCGAGCAAGGACTCTACACGGCCGTGATCGCTGGTTTCGTGATCTCGGTCCTGAGCGGCAGCCGGGTGCAGATCGGCGGCCCGACCGGTGCCTTCATCGTGATCGTCTACGGCATCGTGCGCGAGCACGGCTACGAAGGCCTGGCCATCGCGACGGTGATGGCCGGCGGTTTGTTGATCTTGATGGGCCTCGCCCGGCTGGGCTCGGTGATCCGCTTCGTGCCCTACCCCGTGACGATCGGCTTCACGGCGGGCATCGCCCTGATCATCGCCGCATCGCAGCTTCCCGATCTCCTCGGGCTGCACGTCCCGGACATGCCCGCGGACTTCCTCGGCAAGCTGGCGGCGTGCACCGAGAATCTCACGACGGTGAACCCGTGGTCGATCGGGGGCGGGCTATTGACCGTAGCGATCATCACGCTCTGGCCGAGGCTGACGCACCGCATCCCGGGCTCGCTCGTCGCGATCGTGGTGACGACCGCGCTGGTCCCTCTCTTCGATCTCCCTCTCGAGACGATTGGCACGCGCTTCGGCTCCGTACCCAGCCAATTTCCCAGCCCCTCTCTTCCGAGCTTCGACCTCGCAGACGTTCGCGAGCTCTTTCCGTCGGCCCTGACGATCGCTCTCCTAGCCGCGATCGAATCGCTCCTTTGCGCCACGGTTGCCGACGGCATGATCGGCACTCGCCATCGCTCCAACATGGAGTTGATCGCCCAAGGAGCCGCCAACATTCTCTCGCCACTATTCGGCGGCATCCCGGCGACGGGAGCGATCGCGCGCACGGCGACCAACATCAAGAACGGCGGGCGCACGCCCATCGCCGGGATGACCCATGCCGTCGTCCTGCTCTTGATCATGCTCTTCTTCGGAAGCTGGGCGGCGCGGATCCCGATCTGCACCTTGGCCGGGATCTTGTTGGTGGTGGCCTACCACATGAGTGAGTGGAGAGTCTTCGCCAGGCTGTTCCGCAGTCCCCGAAGCGACGTCTTGGTCTTGATGACGACGTTCTTGCTCACCGTCCTCATCGATCTGACCGTCGCCCTCGAGGCCGGTATCATCTTGGCCTGCTTCCTGTTCATGCGCCGTATGGCGACCCTCTCCCAAGCCGGTTACATCACCCGCATGCTCCAGGAAGAAGAAGAAGAAGATGATCCGAGTGCCATCGGGACGCGACAAGTCCCCGACGGCGTCGAGGTCTTCGAGATCTACGGCACGTTCTTCTTCGGAGCCGCCAGCAAGTTCCATGAGGCGATCGACCGAATCGAGCGAACACCCAAGGTCCTGATCCTCCGGCTACGAGAGGTCCCAGCCATCGATGCGACCGGCCTTCGGGCGCTCGAGGACCTCATCGACAAGACGAAGCGCCAAGGAACGGCTTTGCTACTTTCGGGACTACACGCCCAACCCCTCGAAGCCCTCCAGAAGGCGGGTCTATTCGAGAGGATCGGAAAAGCCAATGCACACCCCGACATCGATCACGCCCTCGATCATGCCCGGAAGATCGTCGGACTCGAGTCCTTGTGAGGACACGGTCTCGCATGTGCGAGCGCAGGAGCCCTCCCCTACTTTGCTCTCGACTCAATTCCGGTGATCGGCATCTCTATTGGGGTGCGCCATCACTTCGAAAGCCGGCGGAAGCGCTCCTCTGACTCCTGCAGATGCAGCTCAATGAGCCTCTGCTCGAACACCAGCGGAGCCTCTGCTGACTGTTGCCTCCTGGAGGTCAGTCCGAGTCCTCGAGATCCGCCGAAAACTTTGGCTATCCAGAAGGACACAGCGTCAGGCTGCTCCCCTGCAAGGAAGAGCAGGACACGCCGCGACCATGAGCCTGGTAGACTCATGCCATAGGAAAGGCTCTGATGGGCATGGACCAGGATCGGCCGACTGATCAATAGCTGCATCCTGGAGTCCACGGTCAGCGCCCGCTGGTACTGCTCGTGGATGCCCTCGGACGCTCGAGCCCCCAGCTCCGGGTAGATCCCCAAGGAACACCCCAGAGTGCACGGCCTATCTCACGAGAGCTCTCGGTGATCTAAGCCACCATGATTGGCCCAGTCGCGATCGGTGCCGTGGGAGTGTTCCATCAGGGGGGCCAACAAGTCGGCGAGCCTCAGCGACCGGTTCGCCTTCGTGAAGAGACCGAAGACTGCCGCAAGCACATTAGCCGAGAATCCTAGCCCGGATATCTCACCAGTTCCGGCCGAGGGTGGCCTGACGGACTCCGGGGCTCGAGGTTGGCGCTTGCCGAAGTCGTCTAGCGGGCTTGATGCG
>JAVJTD010000215.1:0-10503 GCA_040219065.1 Planctomycetota bacterium | reverse complement strand
CCAAGCACCCAAGCACCCAAGCACCCAAGCACCCAAGCACCCAAGCACCCAGTCACCCAAGCACCGCCTCACTGCGTCCCTTCGAGCTCTTGCGCCACTTTCGAATGGCGCTCGGCGAGCTCGGCGCGGGGTGGGTCCAGTTCCAGGTAGAGCTCGGCGAGGAGACGGTGGGCTTGGGCTTCGAAGGGCTGGCTAGCGGCGAGGCGCTCGAGGCTGGCGATGGCGAGCTCGAGGTCCCCGGCGCGGCGCCAGAGGTCGGCGGCCAGGTAGCCGAAAGCGACGGCGTCGGGTCGAAGCTGAAACAGCGCCTGGTACTGCTGCGCCGCGTCTGCCCACTCGCCACGCGACTCGAAGTGCTCGGCGACGCTGCGGCGCGTGGCAACGTCTTGCGGCGCTGCGGCCAGGGCCATCAGGAGGACGTCGCGCTCGCGCTCGGCGTCCTTGGGAGCTGCGGCCAGCTCAAAGCGGCGGCCGGCCACCCGGGCGAGCTTCAACGGCGTCAGCCGGTCGGAAGGGTTCTTGGCGATGATCGCGCGCAGTGTCGACTCGGCCTCATCGAGGAGCGCGACGTCTCCGGTCTGGAGGGCGATGCGCGAGAGCGCTTCGGCAACATTGAGCTGCGCCGGGACCCAGGTCGGATGCACGTCGAGCGCGGCCCGGTAATGATCGAGCGCCGCCGCATAGTCCCCGCGCTGACTCAAGGCGTTCCCCAAGTTGAGCTGGGCGCGATGGCTGCCCGGATCGGTGGCGACGGCCTCGCTCCAGAGCGTGAGCTCGTTACGCCAATCGTGCGCGCGGCTCCAGGCGACACCCCCGAAGGTCAAGAGCACACACGCTCCGATCGCCTTGGCGAAGACGGGCCTTCCGATGGGCACTCTTCCCCAGATGGCGCCGCCCGCGATCAGGAGCCCGATCGATGGCAAATACAGTCGATGCTCATTGGCTACGACGTTCAAAGGAATCAATGATGTCGGGGCCAATGACAAGGCGAACCACGCCAACCCGAAGACGAGGGCGGGCTCCCGGCGGTGCCGAATCAGGGCGAGGACGGCAATCGCGAGGAGGGTCCCTACGGCGAGGAGTGCCGTGGTGTCGGTCCAAGACGTCACGACCGGGATGTCGTGATCGACGCTGAGGTCGCTCGGCCAGACCATGAGCCTCAGGTAGAGGAACAGGACCTCCGCCTGGGTGAGCAGGTTCGGCAAGAAGCCTCGCCCGCCTCCGGTGAAGACGTCGCCCTGCCCGGCGAGGTCGACGGCGGCCGTGGCCGTCCCGAGGAAGATCTTGCGCAAGGAGAGGTAGACCAGCCCGATGATCAGGAAGGGCAGGTAGCGGGCCGCGGCGCGCGTGGGCTCGGCGCGCACGATGTCGCGGCGCAGCAGGCCCTCGTACACGAGCAGGACCGCAGGGAACACGATCGCGATCTCCTTCGCGAGCAGCCCTCCCGCGAAGCAGACACCCGCCAAGGTCAACCACCCGGCTCGCCGCGCAGCGCGCGTCTCGCGCTCGGCGCGCAGGTAGGCGGCAAAGGCCGAGAGCACGCCCAATGTCGCGAGGAGCGACGAGCGCGCCGAAACGTAGCAGACCGTCTCGACGTGGACAGGATGCACTGCGAACAAGAGCCCACCGATCCACGGCCACGCCCGAGCTTCGGGCCGTCCACGCGTCAGAGAGCCCAATACCGTGAACACCAGGCAGGCGACGATCACATGGAACAGCCAGCTCGTCAGGTGCCAGCCCCAAGCAGCGCCTTGTCCCCAGAGGCCATGGTCGAGCGCGAAGGTCGTCAACAGCAGCGGCCGGTACATAGCGTTCTGCGGGTTGACGCTGAACATGTCCGGACGATGATAATACGAGGGAATGTTGGCCAGCGACCGAAGGTGCGGGTTTTGGACGACCGCGTGATGATCGTCGTAGTGGAACGTGCTCGGCAGCGTTCCCAGGTAGACCGCGCCGGCCGCCAACGCGATCCAGAGGTAGGGTCGAAGGGCTCGGGCTCGCGTGCTCACATCACCCTCCCGCTCTTTTTCTGGCGACCGTGCCAGTGGTGTGAGAACCGCTCCAGGCCGCGTGTCTCGCCGGTCTTCGCGCTCGCTGCCGCGCCCCAAACCGCCGTCTCGTAGACGGCGACAGTCTCGGCCGCAGCGCGCTCCCAGCGGAACCGCTCGGCGCGCGCCTTCGCCTCATTCGCCAGCTCGCGCCGGAGACCGTCCATCGCGAGCATCTCTCCGAGCGCCGTAGTCAATTGCGAAGTCGTGGGCTCATCGACGTAGCGGACGCACTTCCCGCCCACCTCCGGCAACGATGAGACTCGCGTCGTCAGAACAGGAGCACCCGCCGCCATCGCCTCGGCGACCGTCAAGCCGAAGCCCTCATACGAAGATGGCGAAGCAAAGACGGCGGCTCCTCGGTAGAGCGCCGGTAGCTCGTCGCCGGGAACCGGTCCCAGCCAGGTAACCGCTTCGGGATGCGCGGCAATCTGGCGCTGAAGGGCCTCGCTCTTCCAGCCCGCGCGACCGACGATCACCAGCCGCAGGTCCGAGTGGCCACTCGCCCTCAATTGCAGCACGGCCGAGAGGAGCTCGGCCACGCGCTTTCGGGGCTGCAGCGTTCCGACCGAGAGCACGTAGGAGCCAAAGGCGATCCCGTGCTTCTCGAGCACCGTCGCCTCCGCCGCGGGCACGGGAGCTTCGAAGAACTCTGGGGAGATGCCGTTGTAGACGACGTCGGTCTTGTGCCCGACATCGAAGAGATCTTCGAGATCGTGCCGCGTGCTGCGAGAGACCGCGATGATCCGGCGAGCTCGTCGGACCGCGTGCTCGGTGTGCCGCTGAAGGAACTGTCGCGCCGAGAAGGTGAACGTCTCCGGGCACCGGTACATCGCCAGGTCGTGGATCGTGACGACCGAGGGGACCGGCAAGCGCCACGGCAGCGCGTTCTTCGTATCGTGATAGAGGTCGGGACGCAGCCTCTTCACCAGACGGGGCAATGCCCAATGCTGCCAGCGCAGCCGATCGAGTCCACCTCGGAAGGGCAGCGCGATCACCTCCACCGATCCCGAGACGCCTCGGAGCTGCTCAGGCTCGTCGGTGATCACATAGAACCGATGTGGCCCCTCGATGCGATCGAGCGCCCGGATGAGCTGGCGCCCATACTCGCTCACTCCGCCCAATGGCCCCAGCAAGGCTCCGATCGCGACCTTCACGCGAAACACTCCAGCATCCTGACGACTTGGTCGACCGACGAGCTCGGCCGGTCCCGCATCTTCTCCATCGGCTCGAAGACCGAATCGAGTTGAGCCACCTCAAGACTCCCGCGCTCTCTTCCGAAGAGAGTGAAGGCCTCGGACACTCCCGAAGGCCGCGGAGCGAGAGAAGAGTGGAGTCGATGCAGAGAATCCCGGCAGACCCGCCGAGGCGAAGCTTTCGGCCGCACGTGGCGATCGACGGCCTCTGTCTTTCGGAGCGGCGAGGCGGCATCGGCGCCTACACCCTCCACCTCGCCAAGGCTCTGCTGGCCCGCGGAGACGTTCGCCTCACCTGCTTCCTGCCAGCCGAGTCGGCCACGGCGGCCGGTGAGCTCCTCCAACACGGGGCAACCGTCGTCCCGGTTCGATGGTCGCTAGACCGTGCCTCGGAGCAGGTCCTCTGGGAGAATTGGCACCTGAGACGGAAGGTGCGAAGGCTGCGCGCCGACTTGTACTTCGGGCCGAACTTCGCCTTGCCGCCCCGGCTAGGCTTGCCGTCGATCGTGACGCTGCACGACTTCGCCGTCGATCACTTCCCGCACACCAAGTCCCGGCAGTTCCGAGTCTATCTCGGGCACATGATCCGGAGGGCGGTTCGCCGTGCCGACATGCTTCTCACGGACTCGCAGGCCGTCGCGGACGATCTGATCACGCGCTACGAGCCCGGCGTCGAGCGCGTCCGGGTCGCGCCCCTCGCCCCGGTCAGCAGCCTCGTCAGGCAATCGGATGAAGTGATTCGAGAGCACGCCCAGCGCTTCGAGATCGAAGACGGCTACATCCTCCACGCCTCCAACTTCGACGATCGCAAGAATGTCGAGGCTCTCGCGATCGCCTTCGATCAGGTTTGCCGGCGTCACGACAGGCCGGATCGCTTGGTCCTCGCCGGCGGTCATCCCTGGACCGGCAACATCGGCAAACGGCTTCGAGCGCGCGGCCTCTCGGACCGAGTCCGCTTCACTGGCTACGTGCCGACCGACACCCTGGCCGCTTTGTACAGCGGCGCCACGTTCTTCGCCTTCCCATCGCTCTATGAAGGATTCGGGCTGCCGCTCCTCGAAGCGATGCGCTGCGAGACGCCCGTCCTCACCTCACGCGGTGGAGCGCTCGCCGAGGTCGCCGGTGACGCGGCACGTCTGGTCGACCCCACCGCCAGTGCCGCCCTGGAAGAAGGAATCGAAGAGCTGCTCCTCGACCCCGAGCTCCGCACGACGCTCGTGGAAAGAGGACGCCGGCGGATGCAGGAGTTCAGTTGGGAGCGCTGCGCCGAGGAGACCTTCTCCGCCATGGAGCTCGTCCTCCGAAGCCGCGGACGGTGGCCCGTCACGATCGGTGTCCCCGAGCTACCCAGGAGTGTCCGAACTGATCGCCGTCAGCCCACGTCGACTTCTCCGAGGTAGCAAGACGTCGAGGGCGAGCATGCGACTTCACCCGCCGATTCCCCACGCTGCGGCCGGCTGGTACCCCTCGAAGTACTGCTGACCGCAGAAGTCTTCCCGAGATTCCAAAAAGACCGTGTCTATTGCTGGGAGACGCGACTCCTCGCATCGGACACGCACGGAGCTTCCCTTCGAGTGCCTTGTGCCAGGCCTACACATCGAGCTCAACCGAATGCCCAGCTTCGAAGAAGCGCGATGGCGTGTTCCAACTGTGGGCTCACATCGTTGTGAGCCTTTCCCACGATTGGAATGGAGACAATCCATGCGACTCGGATTCGCACTGCTGTTCGTGTTCCTATTCTGTCTGGTTGGGTGCAGGGTAGAGATTGAGGAAGGTGAATTCGACGCGGCCGGTGTGAAGGCCAAAGTCAAGGGATTCAGAGCCGAGGTCATGAAGGAAGCGGGAGCCGACCCGTTCACCGTGAAACTACAGGATGCCGATGGCAATACTCTCCAGGAGGTGGACGTCGACGACTCGACGGAGACAATCGAGATCCCCGAAGACGCAAAGTACGCATCCTTCGACAAGAAAGAGAACGGTCTGGTCGACATCTACCGGTGTCGAACGACATCGCTGAGCTTCCAGCTCCCCGGGTGGTCGTTTCAACCGACTTCGTGCGTTCTTTGGAGTGATCTCCGAATCACGGCGGCTAGCGAGGCTCAGGCTCACGCGCTCTTCCTGCAGACGATCCGTGCGCAGACGCCCAGCCAGATTCCCGCTGGCGTCGAAGTGCTTTCGCTCGTCCTGGTCGATGCTCCCTCGGTGAACGGATTCTCCGGCTTGGGCGCCGCCCGCCTGCGCTTCCTCGACAACGACCCCAACGATCTCGCCTCATTCTCGGTGGTCGTGGACGGGCAAACCCTCGTCGATTCGAACTCGAGCCGAATCCTGCGAGACAGCAACGGAGTGCTCGCGACCGGCTGCGCCATGCTGAATACCCTTCCTGCGAGTCCGTTCTCGGTCGTCATCACGACCGTCGATCAGAATGGCACCCCCACGCAAGCGACCTACTCCAATCTGAAGTGAAGCTCTGCCTCTACGTCGCGCCCGATCCCCTGCTCGCGGGGCGGTCGGGCGCCGGTGTCCCCACTGGGGGCCCATTCGCTAACCGGGCCTCAATGGGTCCGAGAGTCGCTTCCCGGGTAATCTCGAGCCTAGGTGGTCCCAGGCCTCGGCCTCTCCAAGTCTGCCGCTCGTTGGGACCCTCATCCCGTCTCGCTCCGATTCGATCATGGAGCTCAACCCACCGTCGAGGTCTCGGGACGTTCCGGCACTGTCTCTCGCTTCCGGAATCCTCCCGGCCGCTTCAACCTCCCCGGTCGAAGTGGTCGAAAGAACGAGAAGGAGACTCTCGATTCGGAGAGCCTCGACCGCCCGAGTTTCCTACCGCGAGAAGCCGACGCCGATGCGATTTCTCTACGTGACCGACCGCCTCCCGTTGCCACCGCTCGGTGGTCGCGCTCGCCGAGTCCATGCCGTGGGTCAGGAGCTCGTCCGACGCGGGCACGAGGTCGAGCTGTTCGCGGTCCTACCGGTCGAGCCCGTCTCGCTCGAGACGCTTCAGGCCGCGCGGATGTCGTTCGTCGCGGTCCACCAGATTCAGATCCCTCGAAGCGGATCGACGGCGGCCGCGCCGCCGCTGGGCTCCGAGGTCCAGGAATCGGTGACCTGGCCGTTCCGACGACCCGAGGTGATTCGTGCCGCTCGCCGCGTCGTCGGTCGCCAGTCGTTCGACGGCGTCATCTTCGATGGCCTCGAGGCGGCCAGCTTGAGAAGGCACCTCCCGCGAAGCACCGCCTGCGCGATCGACATCGATCGACCGACTGTGGCTTCGACTGGTCCGGGCGGCCTGCGGCGAGCGCTCAGTCGAGCTCTCGAGCGCTGGAGCCAGCGGCGAGAGGAGAGGCGGACGCTCGAGAGTGTGAGCCTGGTCGTCGCTCGTCACCGGGAGGATCGCGACCTGCTCCAGCGGCAAGCGCCCTCGGCTCGTCTCGTGATCGTTGGTGATGGCGTCTACGAGCCCGAGTCGCCACCGAATGACGCGCAAGGGAAGCGTCTGGTGATCGCGGGCGCCTTCGGCGAGGCCGACGAGATCGACGGTCTGAAGTGGTTCGCGAATGACGTGCTGCCCCGCATCCGCGAGCGCCATCCCGATGTCGAGGCGGTCTTCCTTGCCCAAGAGCCCGATGCCGATCTGCTCGCGCTGCGGCAGCTTCCTGGCGTGCAGCTCATCGACACGAGGGAGATCGGGACGCACTTGGACTCGGCCGCGATCGTCTGTGTCCCGAACCGGTTCGGCGCCAGCGCTTCGGGCTCGATCCTCGAAGGCATGATCCGTCAAAGGGCCGTCGTGTCGACGGTCAACGCCGCGCGCGGTCTCGAGGTCGAGGACGGACGTCACCTCCTGCTGGCCCCAGGAGAGGAAGGCTTTGCCACGCGCTGCTGCAAGCTCCTCGAGCGACCCGATGTCGCCCTGGCCCTCGCGCGTGAGGGACGGAGCTGGTGCCTGAGCCGTGCGCTCTGGCCGATTGCGCTCCGACCGCTGGAGCCCTTGGTCGGTTGGGCGATGTCGTCTCCCAAGCCCCTGCCGGCGATCGATCTGGTCCGTCCGACCTCGGTGCGCCCGAGAAGCCCGTCCTGATCGATGAACGGACGGAGGGGAGACGAGCACGACGAGTCGCTCGAGGTATTCGGTGAAGCGGTTCGCCGCAACTCGCGGGCTTTGACGATCGCCCACCTGGCGACGCGCATCCTGCGTTTTCCGGCTCTGCTCGTCCTGGCGCCGTTCCTCGGGCGTGAGGACTTCGGTCGCTTCGTCGCCGCAGGCGCATTGCTCGAGATCGTCCGGCTGATCCACAACTTCGGCACCGACGAGATCGTCTCGAGGCGCGTCGCGGCCCGGCCGGACGGGATGAATCGCGCGCTGGGACGAATCCTCGGATTGCGGCTCGCTTTGGCAGGCGTCGCGATGGGCGTCGCGGCGGCCTCCGGTGCACTCGTGCTCGGAAGCGACTGGGTGCTGGTCGCGATCGGAGCACTGGAGTTTCCGATCCGTGCTTTACTCGAGTGCTTCTACCTGCCGTTCCGCGTTCGGCTGCAAATGCATCGCGTCTTGGGCGTCGCGGTCTCGCAGACGCTCGTCTTCGTCGCGGGCTGCTTCGCGGCGGCACTCGGACGCTGGACCCTGCCGTGGATCCTCGCGATTGGCCCTGTGAGTGCCGCTGTCGGATGCGCGCACGTGGGATTCATCGCCGCGCGGATGGGGTGGCTCGCACGTCCAAGGCTCAACAAGCGCTGGGCGATCGGGCTCCTGCGGCAGAGCTGGCCGGTCGGTGTGACGGCATTGCTCGTGTTGGCGTACTTCCGCGTCGACACCTTGATGCTGAAAAACCTGGTCGGCGACGCCGAGACTGGTGACTACGGTCTCGCCTTCCGGTGCAGCGAGACGCTCCTGATCCTCGCCGGAGCCCTGGCGACGACGTTCTACCCGCTGCTCTCGGCCCAGGCAAAGCAGCCCGAACGCTTCCGCCGTACCTTCTTGCAGGTGCAGCCGGTGATCGGGCGATTGGCCTTGGGATCCGCCTTCGGCCTGGCGACTCTGGGGGCGTTGCCTCTCGAGAAGCTCCTGAACGACGCAAGCAGCTTCGGGCCGTCGCTCTGGCTCTTGTCCTGGGCGACCGCCTGCATGTTCTTCAACCAATTCTCGGCGCCGGCATTGATCGCCCTGGGTGAGCAGACGGCCGTCACACGCATTGCCGCGACGAATCTGGCATTGAATGTCGCGCTCAATGCTTGGTGGATCCCGATCTTCGGCGTGCCGGGAGCCTGCGCCGCGACGCTGCTGACCGAAGCGGCGAATGCGCTCTGGCAAAGGCGCGCCCTCGGTCGAAGGCTGGGTGCCTGGCCTTGGCTTCGGCCTTCGATGCAAGGGTCACTCTGGGTCCTCGGCTCACTGCCGGTCGCCTGGATCGCGTCGCAAGGTTTGGCGGGCTGGATGGTCGCCGCAGTGATCTACGGCCTGGTCGCCATCCCGATGCTTCGCGAGATGAGGGCACTGTGGATGAAGCGCGGTGAGGGCGAGGCTCCCGAGACATCCGGGCCGAAGGAGGTGATCGAATCTCCCAAGGCATCCGTGACGACAAGATCGATGACCGCCAGTAAGCCTACCCCCCACAGTCGGAGCCTTCGATGACACGCACCTATGCCATCGACGCGAACCCCCTATTGGGACGGCGAACGGGAATCGGGCGCTGCGTGGAGGAGCTCGTGACAGGGCTGCTGTCCAAGCTGGCTGAGGATGAGCGGCTAATGCTGTATTGCACGCCCTTCGGCCACCGGCTTCGGGGCTGCAAGCCCGAGCAGGCGATGCAACCCTGGCTGGACCACGCCCGAGCTCGCCTCGCGATTCATTGGACGCCCTACCCCGTCCTGCGAACCCTCTGGAATCGTGGCGATCGGCCATCGATCGATCGTCAACTCGGCCCGATCGACGCCTTCCTGGGCACGAACTACCGGCTGCCGCCGACAGGATGCTCGAGACGGCTCACGACCTTCTACGACGTCGCGCTCCTGAGCGATCCGTCGCTCGCGTCGAAGGCCGTATCCCACCGCTTTCGTGCGACGCTCACCTCGGCAGCTCGCCGAGCGCAGCGCATCGTCACGATCTCCGAGCACGCCAAGTCCGAGATCGTCCGCCAACTGTCGATCGATTCGGACCGAGTGACGGTACTGCGACCCGGCGTGAGCCTCCGATTCCATGCCGAAGGGCACCCGGAGCGAGAGCGCTGGCGTCTTCAGGAGCGATACGGGATCCAGGGAGACTACGTCCTCTTCGTCGGCACGACCGACCCGCGTAAGAACCTCGCTTGCCTGCTGGAGGCCTTCGCCCTCGCCGGGGAGGACGCGCCGCAACGATTGGTCCTCGCCGGACAGGCCGGGGCCGGCTCGGCAGACACTCGCGCGGCGATCGAGCGGCTCGGACTGAAAGGCCGCGTCGTCCTCACGGGATTCGTGGACGACGACGACCTGCCCGCCCTGTATCGCTGTGCCCGGCTCTTCGCATTTCCGTCGTTGATCGAAGGCTTCGGGCTACCCGTTGTCGAGGCGATGGCGTGTGGGTGTCCGGTCATCACTTCGAACAGGAGCTGCTTGCCTGAAGTCGCCGGCGATGCTGCGCTACTGGTCGATCCACTCGACGTCGGTGCTCTGGCCGAAGCAATTGTCCACGTGCATCGAGACCACATCGCGCGACAGGACCTCATCGTGGCAGGGCGCGAGCGGGCGCAGGAGTACTCGTGGCGAGAGTACGTCAATGGGCACTTGTCACTGTTGCGCGGCGAAACGATTGAGGGAGAGGGTGCGAGCGCGTCGGGCGAACGTGCGACGACGGTCCGCGCTCCCCAGTGATGCATTGGAGTGCCCAGGTCGCGCGAGCCGGTGACCGGGTCTGTCTGCGAGAGCACGCACGAGCGGGCTTGGGCCGGGGTCGTCGTGCTGGCGGAACGCGCATTCCGAGCGGCCCCTTGCTCGGCACCTCCTGGCTCGATGATCGTCTGCAACGTCGAGGAAGCGGCTCCCAGCTCAGCCGCCGCTTTCCGTTTCGGTCGCGCGGGCTCTGATTTCTCGTCGCGCGGGCTCTGGTTTCGTTCGCGCGGGCTCTAGTTTCAGGTCAGCGGCGCCCCCGGCGCTGCGCCGGAGGAGTGCATTGGAGTGCCCAGGTCGCGCGAGCCGGTGACCGGGTCTGTCTGCGAGAGCACGCACGAGCGGGCTTGGGCCGGGGTCGTCGTGCTGGCGGAACGCGCATTCCGAGCGGCCCCTTG
>JAVJTD010000214.1:0-11752 GCA_040219065.1 Planctomycetota bacterium | reverse complement strand
CCAAGCACCCAGGCACCTGAGCACCCAGGCACCCAAGCACCTGAGCACCCAAGCACCCAGGCACCCAGGCACCTGAGCACGCAGGCACCTGAGCACCTGGTCACTCGAGCACTTCGGGCATAGAATGCTTCGCTTTCGCGGCTTTCGTTCGACACAGCGACGAGAAGAGATGATGTCCGAGCCGAGTGCGACTCAAAGAGCCGTGGCCCACGCCTGGCTTCAGGCCCAGGGACTGCCCGAGGACTTTGTGACCGACGTCCACCCGGATGATGAGATGATGGGAACCCTCGCCGACTATGGCGTGGACGACTCCCATCGACTCTTCGAGTACTTCCGCTCGGGGCAAGAAGCGCTGTCCGTCGTCGAGAACGTCCTCAGCGCGGTGGGCCGCTCCTGGAGCGACGTCGGACGATTCCTCGAGTTCGCCTGCGGCTTCGGCCGCTTCACACGGCATCTCGTCCGCAAGCTCCCCCCCGAGCGCATCTGGTCTTCGGACATCCTCAAGGACGGCGTCAAGTTCGTCCGCGAGACCTTCGGCGTCCACGGCTTCGACTCGGCCACCGATCCGGGCGCCTGTCCTCTGCCGACCGATCTCGATGTGATCTGGGTCGGCTCGTTGTTCTCGCACCTCCCTCGCCCCCGCTTCGAGGCATGGCTGACTCGATTGGCCGCAAGCCTCTCCGAGACGGGGTTGCTCATCTTCACCACGCACGGCGAGGATGTCGTGCCCGAGGTGCCCAAGGAGGCGTCCGGGTTCACATTCGCCCCGCAGAGCGAGAGCCTCAGCCTCGACAAGAGCGAGTACGGTGCGACCTTCGTTCGTCCCGACATCGTCCGCGAGATCGCGGGGAGCTGCGGCCTGACTTCATTGCATCATCTCGAGCGCGAGATCTGGTGGATCCAGGACGTGTTCGTGGCGTCCCGGCGAGAGGTCGCTCTGCCCTCCTGGCGCCCGGCGCCCTTCGTCAAGGGGACCTTCGACCACATTCGATTCGCCTCGGGCCAGGGCTGGCTCGGCGGATGGGTCGTCGTGCCCGACTCCACCGAGCTCGCCAAGATCGAAGTCATCTTCAACGGGCAGCTCGGCTTCCCGGCAGAGCTCAGCCCACCGACCCGCGGCGACGAGGTCGACAGGATCCGCCCGAATGCCTCCCACATCGGCTGGGTCGTTCACGGCTCCAGCGATCCCCTCCCCGAAGGCCATCACCTCGCCGCGGCCGTCGCCACCCTGACGACCGGCGAGCGCTTCTGCTTCGACGTGAGACCCTTCGCGTTCAATCGCGGTCAAGAATCGGAGTGGCAGCTCGCGTAGGCAACGCAATGGAGTGCCCAAGCCGAGCGAGCACGTGACGGAGTCAAGCGGTGGGCGCCTCCTCGAGCGAGCTTGGGCCGAGGAGCGAGCGCGCTGCCGGATTGCGTTATGATCGTTTGCAGGAATGAAGAACCCTTGCTCGGCGGCTCCACGTTCGATGGACGCTCGCCTGACTTCGGTCGGTCAACGTTCCAGAGACCCTCGCCGTCTCGGTCACGCGGGCTCTGGTTTCTTCACTCGACGCGTCTCAAGACCACTTGGTAGGCGCCCCATTTGGTCTCGCCTTCGACGACGGCGATGAGGTCGATCGGACCGGTTGGCAGCTCGATCGGGCCGACGATCACGGACTTCGCACCTTCCCTGGCCTCCGCTTGCACGGTCTTCTCATTCCACTCTAGCCGGACGGAGCCCGCTCCGCGGTCTTCGGGATGACGAATGACCTCGGCTTCGAAGCGGCCTGATCTTTCGACTTCGATGAGCCACTGGCCGACGGAGTCCTTGCCCCACTTGCGGCCTTCGAGGTGTCGCCAGTCTTGACGCGTGAGGCAGGTCGCCGCCTCGGCCGGGTTGCCGATCACGATGCGCGGCGGCAGGAACGAGCGCTCTCCGGCCACATCGTCGAACCATCGGTCGTAGGCGGCGGCCAGCTCCATCACCTTCTCAGGATGGTCCTGGGCCACGTCGGCGAGCTCGAAGGGATCCTTCGCGACACGGTAGAGCTGCCATTTCACGGGCCCTTCGAAGTCGTCACGTCCGAAGCCCGTCGGATGGACGAGCTTCCAGTCTTGGCTGCGAACAGCGACGTGATGGTAGCGCACGGGAACATCACCGCGATGCGACTGGGTCACGATCGTCCGATCCGGCCAGTCCTTCGGAGCGCCTTCCAAGAGCGGCATCAAGTTGCGCCCATCGAGCGCGACTTCATCGGGCACCGCCACTCCGCACGCTCCGAGGATCGTCGGCATCATGTCGATGTCGGCTGCGATCCGATCGGAGCGGTGCCCACCCTTCAATCGGCCCGGCCAGTGCGCGAAGAACACCGAGCGGATGCCTCCGTCGAAGACATCGCTCTTCATGCCGCGATAGCCACCGGTGTAGCGGTAAGCGTTCGGACCGTTGTCGTTGATCAGGATGACGAGCGTGTCCTCGAGGATGCCGTGCTCGGACAGCTTGGCGAACAGGCGACCGACGTTGTCGTCGATGTTGCTGATCATCGAGAAGATTCGCGCGCGACGATCGAGGTTCCCGTTGTCTGGAAGCGGATGCCCCTCGGTCTTGGGGAAGCGCTCGTTCGAGAGGTCACGCCCTCGATACTGCTCCAGCCAATCGGGCGGCACGTCGTGGAAGGGCCCGTGCGGCGCGTTCGTCGCGATGTAAGCGAAGAACGGGCGCTCGGCCTCCTGGCAGCGGTCGATCCAATCGAGCGCCGCCTCGAAGTAGATGTCCGTGCAGAACCCTTTCTTCTGCACCTGCTCGCCGTTCTCGAAGAGGATCGGATCGGTGTAGCGCCGGTCGTTCTCCAGCGGGTCGGAAGGCTGGGCCAGTCCGCCGCCGCGATGCATCAAGACCTCCTCGAAGCCCTGATCCTGCGGCCTCATGGGGTAGCAGTCGCCGAGGTGCCACTTGCCGAACAGCCCGGTCGCATAGCCCGCGCCGCTCAGCGCCTCGGCCACCGTCACCTCGCTCGGCTTCATCATCGAGCGACCGATGTAAGTGTCGATCACGCCGGTGCGATGGTTGTACCGTCCTGTCATGAGCGAGGCCCGCGTCGGTGAGCAGACCGGGTGGACGAAGAAGTTGTCCAGCCGCGCGCTGCGAGCCGCCATCGCGTCGAGATGTGGCGTTCGGATGATCGGATTGCCCATGACACCGAAGTCCCCGACGCCTTGATCGTCCGTCACGATCAAGATCACGTTCGGCCGATCCTGCGCACCCGCGACACCACTCCCGAGCAGGACCAGTGCCGTCGTCCAGAGAGCCACGCGCGCTGCCGACCCAATCATCATCGCTGCTACCTCGCTCCACGGTTCGCCTTGGTCACGCTCCACGTTCCTGATAGCTTCGGCGGCGCTCCGCTCGCGTCCAGGAGAAAACGTCATGATCCGCCTCCTCGTCTTCGTGTCGCTGCTCGGCCCAGCCGTCGCCCAAGAGGCATCGCGACCGAACGTCCTCTGGCTGATCGCCGAGGACATGGGCCCCGAGCTCGGCTGCCTCGGCACGCCCGAATGCCGCACGCCGAACCTCGATCGACTCGCCTCCAAGGGACGCCTCTTCACCCGCGCGTTCACGGTCACGCCGGTCTGCTCGACCAGCCGCTCCTCCTTGATGACCGGGATGTACGCGACCACCATCGGCGCCCACAACCATCGCTCGCACCGCGGCGATGGCTTTCGGCTTCCCGCCGGCGTCGAGCTCCTCACGAGCCACCTGAGGCGAGAAGGCTACACGCCCGCGAACATCCGTCACGTGCCCGAGGCCGACTGGCGCGGCACGGGCAAGACCGACTGGAACTTCGCGGTCGATGAGCCAGCGTTCGATACCGATCGCTGGGAGGACCTGAAAGAGAAGCAGCCCTTCTTCGCACAGATCAACTTCCCCGAAACCCACCGCGGCGGCGAGTGGAACGACGCGCATGAGCGCATCGATTCGCCCGCCGACCCCGGCAAGGTCGCGGTGCCGCCCTACTATCCCGACCATCCCGAGGTGCGAGAGGACTGGGCGCAGTACCTCAATTCGGTGATGGCGCTCGATGCGAAGATCGGCCTCGTGCTCGACCGTCTCGAAGAGGACGGACTCGCCGAGCGCACGATCGTGATGTTCTTCGCCGATCACGGCCGAGCGATGGTGCGGGGCAAGCAGTGGCCCTACGACAGCGGCTTGCACGTTCCCCTGATCGTGCATTGGCCCGAAGGGCTCGATCGACCGGCCGGCTGGACGGAGGGCACACGGGACGACCGCCTCGTCGCTTCGATCGACATCACCGCCACCACGCTCGCCTTGTGCGGCATCGAGATACCGATGTTGATGCAAGGGCGAGTCTTCCTCGGACCCGAGGCGGCGCCGCCGCGGAGGTACGTCTTCGGCGCGCGCGATCGCTGCGACGAGACCGTGTTCCGGATTCGCACCGTCCGAGATGCCCGCTACCGCTACCTCCGGAACTTCTATCCCGAGCGCCCGTTCCTCCAGCTCAATCGCTACAAGGAATGGAGCTACCCGATGCTCGGCGTGATGCGCGCCTTGAATGAAGCCGGTCGACTCGAAGGCCCTCCCGCGGTGCTGTTCGCTCCCCGAAGGCCGAAGGAAGAGCTCTACGATCTCGAGAACGATCCGCACGAGATCCGAAACCTCGCGGGCTCGGAGGAGCACGCCCGAGAGCTCGAGCGTCTGCGCGCTGCTTTGGACACGTGGATCGTCGAGACGAACGACCAGGGCCGCTTCGAAGAGCCGCCCGAGGTGATCGCCGAATGGGAGACGAAGATGAAGAAGGCCTACGACGCCAAGCTGAAGCGCCGGGCCGAGAAGTGATGACGCTGCCCCAACGGATCTTCTGCGAAAGGGAGCGCGCCATGCGACTCGCGATCTCGATGCTCCTGCTCGTCTCGATGAGCTGCCGATCGACCGAGCCGGTGCAGGAGAGCGCCGCGGTGCCTGCGCCGAACTTCGTCGTGATCTTTTGTGACGATCTGGGATACGGCGACCTCGGCGCATTCGGTCACCCGACGATTCGGACGCCGAGCCTCGACCGCCTGGCGAGCGAGGGACAGCGCTGGACGCAGTTCTACGTCGCCGCGAGCGTGTGCACGCCTAGTCGGGCTGGCCTGATGACGGGACGGCTGCCGATCCGAAGCGGGATGTGCTCGAGCCAGCGCCGTGTCCTGTTTCCCGACTCGCTCGGCGGCCTGCCGGAGTCCGAGACCACCATCGCCGAGGTCCTGAAAGGGCGCGGCTACGCGACGGCCGCGATTGGCAAGTGGCACCTGGGGCACCTCCCCGAGTACCTGCCCACGCGCCACGGCTTCGACGAGTACTTCGGCATTCCCTATTCGAACGACATGGACCGGACGCCCGAGTCCCCGCGCGGACGCATCGGCATCGTCGAGCCGAAGAGCGAGTACTTCAACGTGCCCTTGATGCGCGACGAGGAGATCGTCGAGCGCCCGGCGACCCAGGAGACGTTGACGCGGCACTACACCGACGCGGCGATCGACTTCATCGAGCGCCACCGGGAAGGCCCCTTCTTCCTCTACCTCGCGCACTCGATGCCCCACGTGCCGCTCTTCCGCTCCAAGGAGTTCGAGGGCCGGAGCCTGCGCGGGTACTTCGGCGACGTGATCGAGGAGATCGACTTCAACGTCGGTCGCATCATCGACACGCTGAGGCGCACGGGCCTCGACGAGAACACGATCGTCGTCTTCACCTCCGACAACGGGCCTTGGCTGTCCTATCGCGATCACGGCGGCTCGGCCGGCCTGCTCCGCCAGGGCAAGGGCTCGACCTGGGAGGGCGGGATGCGCGTGCCGACCATCGTCTGGGGACCGGGCCACGTGAAGCCCGGCGTCGTCACCGAGCTCGGCTCGACGCTCGATCTCCTCCCGACTTTTGCACAGCTCGCCGGTGCGAAGCTGCCCGAGACCACGCTCGACGGAGTCGACCTCTCGCCGGTCTTGGCCGGCACCGGACCTGGCGCCCGGAGCTCGATGATCTTCTACCGAGGCGCCGAGATCTACGCCGCGCGGCTCGGTAACCACAAGGCACACTGGATCACGCGCTCGGGGTACGGTGGCGATGCCGCCAAGCCGCACGATCCTCCCCTGCTCTTCGATCTGGCCATCGATCCGAGCGAGAGTCACAACCTGGCCGAGGCCCATCCCGAGGTGATCGAGCGCATCGCGGCGTTCGTCGCCGAGCACCGGGCGAGCGTGGTCGAGATGCCGAGCGAGCTCGAGCGGCGTTGAGGATGACGACGACCCGACCCCTTGACCGGTGCCCGGGCGGTCACCATACTCATCGGATCTTCGTGACCCGGATGCATTCGATTCCTTCCTCCGAGACGCACCGTTGAGCGTGATTCGCTCTCGAGCCCGGATCCTGGTGCTGGCACTGCTCTACGCGGCCGGTCCGATCGGAGCGACGGCGCTGCACGACTTCACCACGGTGACGCCGTCGAGCCCGGCGTGGGAAGGGCATCACGACACAGACTGCTCGATCTGCCTCTGGCACTCGACGGCCCAGTGCGGGCCGGAGCTGCACACGATTCCGATCGCTTTGCCAGTGGACGCAGAGCCGGCCGAGGCCGCGACCGAAGTCGCTCTTGCCTCAAAGCCCAACGGCTCTCATCGCGAGCGTGCCCCGCCGCTTCTCTGACCTCACTCTCCACGCCAATCGAACGCGACCGTCTCGAGCGATGCACCTTCGGGTGTCGGCACGGCCTTCCCGTGATCGCTCGGGTCATCCCGGTGTGCCAGCCGCATCTGGACCACCGGAATCGAGTGATCCCGGAGAAGATCCATGCTGCCTTCACCCAGAGCCCTATCCCGAATGATGGCGCTCGCCATCGCCCTCTCGCCGCCGTCTGTCGCCGCGTCCTGGCAAGACGAGAATGAGCGAGACGGCGGCCCCCCGACGATGCAGGACCTGCAACGCCAGATCGATGAGCTTCGCGAGCGACTCGACGCGAGTCGGCAGGACGACGACCTCGACGCGCTCTTCGAGGAGGGCGATGCCGCGGCCGCCGTCGAGGAGTCGACGCAGGAAGCGCAAGCGCGCGACGCCCTCAGCTTCCTCCCCCAGCGCCTCAACGCCTACAACCCTCGCCTCACCGTCTTCGGAGACATGCTCGCCTCTCTGTCGGCGTCCGAGGCCGAGCGGGAAGGCGACGATCGATTCAGCCTGCGTGAGGCGGAGGTCGACCTCCGCGCCGACGTCGATCCGTACGCGACCGGTGTGCTGATCCTGGCCTTCGAGGAGGAGGAGCCCGGCGAGTACGAGGCCGCCGTCGAGGAAGGCTACGTCGACTTCGTCGGATTGCCGGCGGGCCTCTCGGTCCGTGCCGGCAAGTTCTTCCAGGACTTCGGCCGCATCAACCAGCTCCACACGCACGATCTGCCCTTTCCCGAGAAGCCCTTGCCGCTGCAGGACTTCTTCGGCGAGGAGGGGCTCAACGACGCGGCGGTGATGGTGGACTGGCTGGCGCCCGAGGCGCCCTTGCGCCTCGGGGCGTCCATGCTCAACGGCGCGAACGAGGCGATCCTCGCCGGACCCGACTCGCAGGACTTCGCCTACCTCGGCCGCGCCGAGCTGTTCGCCGACATCGATCAAAGGACCACGCTCTCGGGCGGCGGCAGCTTCCTGTGGGGACGCGGTGAGACGAAGGAGCGGGAGACGCGGCTGGTCGGTGCCGACATGATGTACAAGTATCGGCCAGACGACTTCTCGTCCTTGGTCGTCCAGGGTGAGGTCTACTACCTCGAGCGCGAGCTCACGAGCGCGGGTGGCCTTCGCTCGGAGACGACCGACTACGGCTTCGGCTCGTATCTCTACCTGCAGTATCAGCCGACGCGCAACTGGTACCTCGGCGCCCGCTGGGACACCTCGAACTACTTCGAGCAGACCCGAGACTCGAAGCACTGGCAGGTCGGCGTGTACGTCTCGTACTACACGACCGAGTTCCTCCGGCTGCGCCTCGGTTACGAGCATCAAGAGTTCGATCCGGATCCCTCGGGACCGGACCCCGGCCCCGTCCCCGATCAAGATCGCATCCTGCTCGCCTTGACGTTCGTCTTCGGCTCGCACCCGGCCGAGCCTTACTGGGTCAACCGCTGAGAAAGTCAGGAGCTCTGAAGATGAAGCTCGCACTCGTCTTGTCGTTCGTCCTGCTCGGCGGTTCGGCATCGAATCGTCCCGCTCAGGATGATGTCCCGCTGAAGGTCGTCACCTCGCTCCCCCACCTCGCCTGGATCGCCGAGCAAGTCGGCGGCGATCGCGTCGAGACGGTCTCCCTCGGCCGAGGCTACAGCGATCCGCACCGCATCCTCGCGACCCCGAACCTGATGCAGGAGGTCGCCAAGGCCGATCTCTTCGTCGAGGTCGGCATGAGCCTCGAGCTCTGGGTGGAGCGCGTCTTGAACGGCGCGCGCAACGCCAACGTCCGCCGCGGCGCGGTCGGCCACGTCTTCGCCGGTCGCGGTGTCCCGGTGCTCCAGGTACCGGCCAACGTGACGCGCGCTCAGGGCGATGTCCATCCCGAGGGCAATCCCCACGTCTGGTTGAACCCGCTCAATGTGATCATCGAGGGCCAGAACATCGCCGATGTGCTGACGCGTCTCGATCCCGCGCACGCGGCCGGCTACGCCGAGCGGCAGAAGGCGCTCGAGAAGCAGATCCACGAGTGGATGTACGGCAAAGAGCTCTGCGAGCTGATGACCGGCGCGCGCATCGAGCGCTACCACCGCGCCGGGACGCTCTTCGAGTTCTTGCAGAAGGACTTCCGCGGCGAGAAGCTCGCGAGCAAGCTGGGCGGCTGGCTCGGCCGGATGTACGAGCAGCGCGGGATGCCGCTCGTCGTGTATCACCGCATGTGGCCCTACTTCGAAGAGGCCTTCGGCGTGAAGGTCGTCGGCGAGATCGAGGAGAAGCCGGGCGTCGAGCCGTCGGCGGCCCATCTCGAGACGCTGGTCGAGAACGCGAAGCTGGCCGGCGTGAAGAAGGTGATCCATGCCCCCTACTACCCGCAGGCGCGCTGCGAGTCGATCGCCGAGCGCATGGGCGCCAGGGCGGTGACGGTCCCGACGGACGTCGCGGCCAACGACGACTGCCCGGATTATCCTTCCTTCATCAGTCAGATCCTCGATCTGCTGCTCGAGTGATGTCGGTCCTGTTCCGATTCGAAGACGTGACGCTCGGCTACGGCCGACACCGGGTGGCCGAGCATCTGTCCTTCGAGATCTCGGCCGGTGACTTCCTCGGGCTGGTCGGTCCCAATGGCGCGGGCAAGACGACGATCCTGCGCGCGCTCCTCGGCATGATCTCCCCGATCGAAGGGCGCCTCGAGCGACCCGGGCAAGAGGTCGCGATCGGCTACGTGCCGCAAAGGCGGCTGCTCGATACCGTCTTCCCCCTATCGGTCGAAGACGTCGTTCTGATGGGCCTCTATCCTCGGATCGGTCTGGTGCGGAGGCCGCGCGCCGAGCATCGCGCCGCGGTGAGCTCCGCCCTCGAGCGGGTGGCGATCGCGCCCCTCGCCGCGCGGCCCTACCGCGATCTCTCCGGCGGTCAGCAGCAGCGCTGCCTGATCGCGCGGGCGCTCGTGGCCGAGCCGTCCCTGTTGATTCTCGACGAGCCGACCAACGATCTCGACCTCGGTGGCGAAGCCGAGATCCTCGACCTCCTCGCCTCGATCTGGCGAGAGCGCGGGGTGACGATCGTCCTGGTGACGCATCTCTTGAACATCGTCGCCAACTACGTCGATCGCTTGGCGATCCTGCACGAAGGCCGGCTCACGATCGGATCGACCGAGGCGATGCTGACCGGCGAGACGCTGTCGAGGACGTATGGCCGCAGGGTGATTGTCGAGACCGTGGACGGTCGACGGGCCGTCCTCTACCACACGCCGCCGGATCGCTGATGCTCTACGAGCTGCTCCATCCTTTCGAAGCCTTGCCCGCGAGCTACCTCGCCGCGGTCTGCGTCGGCGTCCTGTGCGCTTCGCTCGGGATGTTCGTGCTGCTGCGGAGGATCGTCTTCGTCGCGATCGCCGTCTCGGAGGCCTCGGCCTGCGGGATCGCCTTCGCGTTCTTCTTGGCTTCGTGGCTGGGGATCCACCGGGAGCACGGCGACTCGGCGGACCCGTGGTTCCTGCAGGTCGGCCCGATCGCGATCGGGCTCGTGTTCGCGCTCATCACGATGACGGTCTTCGCGCTGCGGCGGAGAGATCCGCGGGCACCGGTCGAAGGCAGCATCGGCGTCGGTTACGTGGTCGCCGGCGGCGTGGCGTTGATCCTGGTGTCCAAGAGCGCTCAGGGTCTCGAGGAGCTGAGCCAGCTCCTCGCCGGCAGCGTCGTGTACATCAGCGATGCGCGGCTGGATCTGACCGCCGTGACGACGGTGGTCTTGCTGTCGATCGTGTGGCTCTTCCACAAGCCGTTCCTGTTCTGCTCATTCGACGAGGAGACGGCCCTGACCCTCGGCTACCGCGCCCGCGGTTGGAGCTGGTTGCTTCATGTCATCATCGGGACGGCGCTGTCGGTGTGCTTGTATGCCGGTGGATTGCTCCTCAGCTTCGCGTTCTTGGTGCTGCCGCCCTTGACCGGCCTCCGGATGCACGACCGATTCCGTCCGGCCTTGAGGACGGCGATCGCGGTGTCGCTGTCGGGCGCGACGCTCGGCTCGTGGTTCTGCTGGCAGTACTCCCTTCCGATCGGACCGGCCGTGGCGATCGCGCTCGCCGTCCACTGGGCGATCGTCGCGCTGATCGGGCGACGCTGGCCACGCACTACGAGCATTGCGCTATTGGTCTTGGCGGCGCCGGCGATCCCCTTGACGGTGCTCACCACCTACGATCACGTCCTCGGCATCCAGCTCGTGCGAGGGCCCGGTGAGGTAGCGCCCCGGCAGAGTCCCGTCGACGCGCCCAAGCTCGAAGCCCTGGTGCGCAGGCTAGGGAGCGAGTTCCCCGCCGAGCGCCAGGCCGCGGCTCGCGCGCTGGCCACCCAGTTCGGCAGCCGAGCGATCGTCCATCTCGAGCCCCTGCTCGAAGACCTCGACGGCGGCGTGCGCAGCACGACCCTCGAGCTCCTCGCCGAGATCGGCGGCCCCGACGCGGTCCTCGCTCTGCGGCGGCACCTGCCGAGAGAGCAGAGCGACGAGCTCGAGCTCGCGACCGCGCGGACATTGCTGGAGTTGGGCGACGCACACGGATTCGAAGTGCTCCTGCACGTGCTCGAGCACGCCGAAGATCCCTTCGTGAGAGACGAAGCCACGATGACGCTACGCGAGTTGACAGGTGAGTCGTTCGGCTTCGAGGCGTTGAACGATCCGGAGACGGACACCAATCGCGCGGCATTGCGGAAGTGGCAGGTCTGGTGGCAAGAACACGAAGGGCGTTTGAAGAGAGACCGCGAGACAGGCAAGTACCGGTGAGGGGCGCTCGATGACGACGCACGGCCCTTTCAGCGGCGCGCCCGGCGCGGTGCCGGAGCGGCACTGGAGTGGCCCAAGTCGAGCGAGCCGGTGGTGAAAGCTCACGCCGAAGACCCTCCCGAGCGAGGTTGGGCCGGGGAGGGCTTTCC
The DNA here is from genome assembly GCA_040219065.1 of Planctomycetota bacterium. GTDB lineage: Bacteria > Planctomycetota > OFTM77 > OFTM77 > OFTM77 > OFTM77. Next base: position 154 of record JAVJTD010000214.1, on the reverse strand, counting down.
ATGGGAATGGAGTGCCCAAGCCGAAGCGAGCCGGTGGTCAAAGCTCACGCCGAAGACCGTCCCGAGCGAGCTTGGGCCGGGGAGGGCCTCCCATAGGAATGGAGCGCCCAAGCCGAAGCGAGCCGGTGGTGAAAGCTCACGCCGAAGACCGTCC
>JAVJTD010000212.1:0-43326 GCA_040219065.1 Planctomycetota bacterium | reverse complement strand
CCAAGCACCCAGTCACCCAAGCACCCAAACCGCCCTGCCTCACCGCTTCTCCAGGAAGAACGTCTGCGCCGGGAAAGGCGGGCGGAGCATCAGGCCTTGCGGAGCTTTCAGCTCGTCTCGCCTCTCGCGCGAGACGTAGATGATCACCTCGAAGGGGACCTCGGGCAGGTGCTCGAAGCCGAAGGTGCCGTCTTCTTCGATGTCGTAAGTCCATGGAGCGGGGAGCAGCTTCGTCTCGGCCTCGTTGCCGCGCGCTTCCAAGCGGACCGAGGCGTCCTGAACGGGCTCGCCGCTCTTGAGCTCGAGCCGGCCCTGGAAGGTGAGGCCCTTGCCGAGGCGGATCTCGAGTGACTCTTCGCGGCGAGGATGGACCTCGAGCACGCGAGGCGCGTGCTGGGCCGACTTGACCAAGAGCCAGACCGTCTCTTGCTCGAAGCCCCGCAGGAGGAAAGATCCCTCTGAGCCGCTCACCGTCTGACAGAGGCGCGGCCAGCGGCGCTCCCCTTCGCCGAGGTAGGCATGGACCTCGGCGTCGGCGATCGGAGCGCCGGTCGCGTCGTCGAGCACCCGTCCCCGAATGTCGGGACCTTCTCCGATCACGAAGCGCCACTCGATCGCTTGCTCGGAGGTCACCTCGATCCCTTTCAGATCGACGTGATGGGCCGCCGAGGGGTGATAGGCGCGGATCAACGAGTACGGGCCGGGATCGACCTCACCGCGCACCGTGCCGTCGACCGAGGTCTGGAGCATGTAGCTGTCCGGCTTGGGAACGCCCAGGGCCTTGGCCTTCTCCGCATCTCCGTCGAAGGATAGGTAGGCGTCTTGGGCCGGTGTCCCGTCCGCGAAGACGATCAGCGCCTCGATCCGGACGGCGCGACGCAGCTCGAAGCGCAGGCCGGTCGCGTCGCCTTCATGAGGCACATCGAGCGTGCAGTCCGAGTAGCCGTGGGCACGTGCGGTCAGGGAAGGCTGGAACGGCCGATCCAGGATCGAGGTCGGGCGCTTTCGACACTCGAAGCGGCCCTCGTCATCGCTCATCACCTCGCCGACGCGCGCGCCCGCGATCGGGTCCCCGGTTCGGGCATCGACGACGACACCCGCGAAGAGCTGGCCTTCGGGCTGCGCCTGGAGCTGGACGATGATCTCCTCGGGAGGAACGCCGGCCGTGATCTTCGAGTGATGCTCTTCGATGTAGTGGTCCTCGGCGCGAATCCTCAGGTAGACGTCCCCGGGCTGAACGGAATGCATCACGAAGCGCCCGTCGGGACCGGTCGTGACGAGCCGCGGAGGATCCTCAGGAAACCTGCCCCAGGTATGAGTGATGCGCCAGAGCGCCACGTCGAGGGCGACCTCGGCCCCCTGGATCGGTGCGCCGGCCGAGTCGAGAACGGTCCCGCGCACCGTCTGGGGCTCGGTCAGCCGGATGGTCACCGGGTCCTTGCCGCACACCGCTCGGCCGACGAACCCCAGCCCCCAGTCGTCGTGGACGGCAAAGAGGTCGGCCTCGCCGCCCACTCCGGTGCACGGCAGCGAAAAGCGCCCGGCACCGTCGGCTCGCGTGCTCCAATCCACAAGGTCGGCGCCCATGCTGATGCTCGCCGCGACCGTTGCACCGGGGACGGGACGATCGAAGGGATCCACCACGATGCCGGTGAGATGGAAGACCGGGGTCAGAGTCAGGCGCCCGGCGTCGAAGTCGCCCTGTGCTCCCCGCTCGAGATCGCGGCGCCAAGCGATGCCGTTCACTCCGCCATCGACTCGAACCGCGACCCTCTCCGGCGCTGAATGGAGCCTCACTTCGAATCGGCCTTCAGGACCGACCTGGCTCTCACCGATCGTTTCGCCTCCGAGCTGGAGCGCTCCGGTCTCGACGAGCACCATCACGGCGGCGCCGGCTGCCGGCTTGCCATCTCGGGTGAACGCTTCGCCCGTGAGCACTCGTGCTGTCGCGACCGGGGAGGAGAGGCGGCGCTTCTCCTGGTCGCTCTGAGACTCCGTCTCCTGCGAGACGGACGCAGCGGGTCCGGAGGCCAGGGCCCCCGATGATGGCGACTCGGGCTCGGCGGCGGAGCGGGCTCGCGCGCTCCCTCCCGCTGTCGTCTCGCCGTCCGAACCGAGGTCCAGACGGGAGCCGGCGAAGTACGTGAGGAGGCCGAAGACGGCGGCGGCGCTCAACCAGGTGACGGCTTTGGGGATCGGGATCATGTCGCGCTCTCCTCGCAGTACGGAGACTTCGGTTTCTTTGGCGGCCTCGGGCCGCGGCACGATGGATCCCGCGGAAGGTGGCAGCAGCAGCGGCAGGAGGGCGCGGTGCCATTGGCCCGAGTCGCCTTCATGCTCCTCGTCGAGCCGGCGGCGCAGCTCTTGGAGACCGCGGTGCACGCGGCTGCGAACGGTCGCAGCGGGCTCACCGCTGCGACGTCCGATCTCTGCACTACTCAGACCTTCAAAGTATCGAAGAAGGATCGCCGTTCGCTGCGGCTCCTCGAGCTCCAGAACGGCAGCGACCAAGCGGCGCTGTGTGTCCGCTCGCGCCACGAGCTCGTCGCTCGCCGGCAAGGCCTCCTCGCGGGCGGCCGCCTGCTCGCGGCGAGCGCGACGCTTCTCGCTGCGCGCTTCTTGGCGGATGACGTTGCGGAGCACCGTGGCGAGCCAGCCTCGTGGATGATCGAAGCGGGCGGGTGGATGCTCGAGTGCGAGCAGGCAAGCCTGCTGAACGGCGTCGTCGGCGCGTTGATCGTCGAGGATCAATCGACCGGCGAGCTCTCGGAGCCAGTCGCGATGGAGCAGCAGCTTCTCGGTGTCGATGGAAATGACGAGCCTCCTGATTGCGGGATCCGGGAATGGAATGCCACTCACGGATCCCGCGTTGCATGCGGTTCGTCATTTTGTGCGAAGGGAGACGAGCGGAGAAGCCGGTGGCGGACGAGAGCTGGGTCAGCGAATGCGCGGCTCTTCTTCGGGGATCATCGGGATGGCCGGGATCGTGGCGGAAAACATGCCCTCGGCCTTGAAGCGCGTCGTCGCGAGCAAGCCGTAGTCGCGGGCGACGAAGACGAGAGGCGGGTTCAAGTCGACGATCGCCTGCAGGATGCCGCCGATCGTCGACTGGTCGAGTTGGATGTTCATCTTGATGTCGATGTCCGGGTCGCCGATCTCGGAGGTGATCTCGTCGTAGTCGATCACGATGGAAAAACCTCCCAGATCGCTGAGGTACAGGAAGCAATCGGTGACTGCTCGGTCCTCGAAGTTCACCTTGGGGATCTTCATGTCGAGCCTCTTCTGGAGCTCGGCCGGCATCCCGGGACGCCGAGGCCGTTTCGGGGCATCCTGCGACACCTCGCTCGTCGCGCTGCGGCGAGCACTCGCGCGGTCGACTCCCAACAGATACCGTTGACGGGCCTGGAGCCGGGTCAGCTCACCTTCCGCCTTGAGGAGACGAATCTTGTCCTGTGAGGCCGTCTCCGAGGACGCGTGTCCACTCTTGACGAGCTGCTCCGAGCGCAGGAGCGACTCCTTCGCCACCTCGATCTCGAGCTGCTGCCCGGCGAGGTCGCTCTGGAGTTGGATGATCTCCTCGGTGATGCGAAGGCGCACTTCGGTGAGCTCCGCTTCGGCTTGACGCACTTTGGCCTCGGCCAACCTCACTTGAGGGTTTCTCTCGAGAGCGACCGCGAGCTGCTCTTCGAGCGTCTTGGGGATGTCTTGTTGGTCCTCCGTCGGGAAGGCGGCGGTCGAAGCCGCGGCCAAGGCGAGCAGGAGCAGGGGGGACAGGAATCGGATCGGCATCACTCAGTCTCCATTCATTGGATGTCGGTGCGGAGCCTGGCGAGGAGCCAGGTGTCAGAGACGGGGGCGCTCTCGTCGGTCGCGGGCCGGGTGTCGAGATACTCGCGGTAGCAGCGCAGGGCCGAGTCCACGTCCGCTCGCACTTCGAGGTAGAGATCGCCGGCGCGACGCCAGCGCTCGGCGCGCCGGTGGGGAGCGCCGTAGCGCGCCCGGTGCTCGAGCTCCTCGGGAGTGCGGGGCGAGCCTGCTTCGGGAGTCACGGTGGGCTCGGCTTCGATCGGGGCCTCGTGAGCGAGGTGCTCATCGCGCCGGGGCGGTGTGGGCTCAGCCGGCCAGAGCCGCGCCGTGGCCACGCCCAGCGCATAGAGTGCGACGGCGAATCCGGCCTGCCCGACTCTTCGCAGGATGCGCCGTCGGAGCTGCACTCGCCGAGCTCGCCGGGCGATGTGCCCTTGGAGTTGCTCGGTATCGGGGGGAAGCGCGAACGTGTCGGCGCCGAGTCGATCGAGGGGATCGTGAAGAGGTTCGTCAGACATGATCTCGAGCTTTCTGATTGTCGCGAGGCGGATCGAGGCGTTCGAAGGCGGCCCGGAAAGCCGCGCGAGCGCGTCCCAGCAGAGACTCGGTCGCCTTGGGGCTGACGCCCGATTGCTCGGCGATCTCCAAGACGCTGTACTGGCGCTCGTAGCGAGCCCGAAGCACGTCCTGATAGCGGCCGGGCAGCTCGGTCATCGCCAGAGCGATCTGCTCGGCGAGATCGAGACGACTGCTCGGAGCGCCCGGAAGTGCATCGAGCTCCTCGAATGGCGAGCGCTCACCGCTCTCGCGGGACCACTGTCGCCAACGGTTGCGCAAGACATTGGAGGCGATGCCTCGGACCCAGCCTTCGAATGAGCCCCGATCGGGATCGAAGGCGCGGATTCGCTTGACCGCGATGACCCACGTCTCCTGAACGACCTCCTCGGTCCGCTCTCGGTTTCGTCGCGTGCGGTGATACACGAAAGCGAAGAGAGGCCGGAACGACTCGGCGTAGAGCTCGTTCCAAGCATCGTCATCACCCCGAAGCACCGCTCGCCGGAGCGAGCGCTCGCGAGAGAGGTTGTCGTTCGTCTCCATCGGCACCTGAAGCCAACGTCCGGTGAATCGCATCCAGGGTAGTCTTGTCCTGACCCGGCCGTCACCCTCGCGAGAAATCGTGGAAGTCGGGAAGCCCCTCGGAATGGCTCGGCGCCTCTCCGCTCGATCGTCAGCGATGTCGAGAAGACGCTCTCCGGCTAGGTGACGACTTCCCGTTTCGGTTGCGCGGGCTCTGGTTTCCGAGCGCTCCGCGCTTCAATCGCGCGTTCGGATCGAGCGCCACTCGTCGGCGAGGATGGCCCAGCGCTCGTGGTCTCGCCAGCGGCCGTCGATCTTGAGGTAACGCGGCGAAAAGCCTTCTCGGCGAAAGCCGACGCTTCGGACGAGCGAGATCGACGGGTGGTTCTGTGGCTGGATGTTGGCTTCGATGCGATGAAGGCCTAGCTCGCCGAAGACGTGGTCGAGCACGAGCGGCAGGCCCTCGCGCATGTAGCCCTGGCGGCTGAACTCTTGGCCGATCCAGTAGCCGAGGTAGGCGCTCTGGAGGGGACCTCGCGTGATCGAGGAGACGCCAAAGTAACCGAGGAGTTGGCCGTCCTCGACTCGGCAGAGGAACAAGCGCTCGGAGGTCTCGGTGCGACTCGTGCGCAGGACCTCGAGAAATGCCGCTGGGCTGTAAGGGTCGCTTCCCGGATTTGGCCGGGGCTCCCACGGGGAGTGGAAGTCCCGGTTCGATTTGCGCAGCTCGCAGTACGACCTTTGATCCTGCAGTGCCGGATGGCGCACAAAAACGCGCGTGCTCGCGCCGAGCGCGTCGTGAAGCGTTTCCCGTGGCGAGCTCATGATCAGAACGAGGCGCTCGAGCGGGTGGCGGGGAGCGCGGCACCGCAGCTCTGCGATGTCACCGGCTCAACCGACCTCGAAAGCATCGCACCAGCGATAGGCTTCGATCAACGCTCGCTCGCCATCTTTCCCTGGACGCGAGTTACCGTGCTCCATGCCGATCACACCGTCAAAGCCTCTCTCGTGGAGCTTTTTGAAGACGTTTCGGTAGTTGATCTCTCCGGTCGTCGGCTCCTTGCGGCCCGGGTTGTCCCCGACCTGGAAGTAGGCGATCTCGCTCCAAGAGCGCTCGAGGTTGGGGATGAGGTTCCCCTCGGTGATCTGCTGATGGTAGAGGTCGTCGAGGATCTTGCACGACGGGCTGGCCACTGCCTCGCAGATCAGGAAGGCCTGGGGCATGCCGGTGAGGAAGAGCCCGGGGTGATCGCGGCGGTTGAGCGGCTCGAGCACCATCGTCAGGCCCGCCGGGTCGAGGATCTCGCAGCAGCGCTTGAGATTGTCGACGACGTAGGCGGTCTGGTAGTCCCAGTCGAGACGCTGGTCGTAGCGACCCGGCACCACGGTGCACCATTTGGCGCCGCAGCGCTTGGCGACCTCGACGGCGCGCTGCATCTTCTCGCGAACGTACTGCTTCGTCTCGTCGTCCCGGCGAGCGAAGGTGACCTTGGAGAAATCGGCCTCGGCCACGAAGACGCCCATCGTCATCCCGAGCTCTTTCAATGTCGCGCCGATCCGCTCCTGCAGCTCCGGCGGACGACCCGGCATGCCGTTGTCCTCGAAGGCTCGGAAGCCCTCGTCGGCCATGAAGCGGATCTGATCGATGGCATCGTCGCCCGCATGCGCGCGGAACATGCCGAGGTGAGGCCCATACTTCAGCTTGAACGGCTCACCGCGCCGAGAGCGACCGAGCACCTCTCCACTCCCCAGAGCTGCACCCACGCCCGTCAGCACGCCACTCGCCAGCACCTCGCGCCGATTCATCGCCATATCGCACTCCTCGTGTTGCTCTTCGGTCCCGCATCGAACCGCCGGAAGCCTATGCGGTCGAGCCACGCCCGGTCAACGGTGTGGAGGGAGGCCATCCGAAGCGCGGGGGGGCCCGCGCTCCAAGAAGTCGTGCAGCGCGTTCGTGTTGGTGGGATTGTGGAGAGTGACGCTTTCAACAGGAGACCACCTTGGCTGCACCCGATCCCGCCTATCTGATAGAGAACGCCGAGTTCGTGCGACGTCTGGCGATTCGCCTCGTCGGGGACCCTGGTGCCGCGGAGGATGTCGCTCAAGACGTCTACCTGAGAGCACTGCGGAGTCCTCCCAGAACGACGGAACGTCTCCGTGGGTGGTTCGCTCGTGTGACCCACAACGTGGTGCGGCAAAGCCGGCGCGGCGAGTGGCGTCGCTCTCGCCGAGAGCGGCGGGCCGCCGCACCGGAAGCCGTGAGCGGAGCCGACGAAATCGCGCAACATACCGAGATGTTGCAGAGAATCGCTCGCCTCGTCCACGAGCTACCGAAACCGCAGCGACGCATCGTGTGGCTTCGGTTCTACCTCGGCTTGTCGCACCAGGAGATCGCCGAGCGTGAGCAAGTCTCCCCGGCGACCTCGAGGAGCCGCGTGACCCGCGCCGTGCAGCATCTTCGTGCCGAGCTCGACCGCGAGTGCGGAGGAAGAATCCGTTGGTTGGGAGTGCTTGCCCCACTCACGTTTCCTCGGCCGGCAGAAGCAGCCGCCGGAGCTCTCGTCCTCGGGGGAGTCTTGATGAAGACGAAGTCGTTCGTTGCCACCTTGCTCATCGTGTTGATCGGGGGCTGGCTCTGGTGGAGCGAGTCTCGTGATTCGACTCCGAGCTCGCCAACGAGTGAGGTGGTGTCGAGAGAAGGCTCGCCAACGGATCTTTCGTCAGTGGCGACGAGTCCGGCGTCCAGGATCCTCTCCGCGGAGGGAGCCGACGAGTCGACCGTCCGAAGTGTCGCCTTGGCGGCCTCTCACGTCATGGGCCGTTGCCTGGATGAGCGCGGTCAACCGGTGGTTGGCGCGGTCGTCGAGTGGGACGTACACGCCGAGCCGGCACCGCCATCGATGACATCAGTGACCACGGACGAGCACGGCCGATTCGATTGGCCGATACCGATCGAGCGCGGCTCCGAAGGCCGCACGGTCTACTTGCGAATTAAGGCTAGGTGGAAGGAGACGTCCCAGGCGAGCTGCTGGGGCCCGCGGGGCGAATCGACGTGGCTGCGCGACCTGGTCGTTCCCGATGGTGGTGAAGTATCGGGCAGAGTCCTCGATTCGCTCGGGAACGGCATCGCTGGCGCCCGGGTGATCGTGCGGGAGCCTTGGCTCGAGAAGGACGCTCGTCACGGATCGTTGTGGGGGCCGAGCGGATTTGAATTGGCCCGCGACTCGGCGGTCTCTGCGCCGGACGGGCGCTTCCGACTGACTGGGTTGCCAGCCGGCGACCGCGAGGTCTGGGCGGTCGCCGAGGGATTTCGCTACGGCTCGCGGCTGATCCGCGTCGCGGAAGCTGCCGGCGTCGACGACGTTGTCCTCGTGCTCGATCGGCTGCGTTCGGAGGACACCGTCACGGGAGTCGTTCTCGATCCGAGCGGGCAGCCAGTTCCCGAGGCGAGGCTCCGGCCGTCCGTCCCATCAGACTTCGGTGGTAGCAGTCGAAGCGTCGTGTGCAATGAACAGGGACGATTCGTGATTCGCGTCGGTCTCTCCGGCGTGCAGCTCATCGAGGTCGAGGATCCTCTCGGACGCTGGCCGGGATTCCTGGTCACGGAGTCTCTCGCTTCCGGAGACGACGTCACACTCCGATTCCAGGAAGGGCGACGCGTGCGCGTCGAGGCCGTCGATCCCGAGGGGCGACCCGTGGGAATCGGGCGAGTCGACTGCGCACGGCTGAATGCTCTCGGTCTCTTTACCCGTGTGAGCTCATGGGTCACGTCCATACCCCCACACGAATCCTCGCCGAGCCTGGTCATCCCCGACGGCAAGATCCGCTTCGAGGTCCAGGCCGGCTTTCACTATGGCAGGCGAGAGCAATGGACCTCGGTCATGGACGCCGAGAGCTGCCCAGAGGTCGTTCGCGTCGAGCTGGAGCGGTGCCCGATGATTCGCGGCACGGTTACGGGCGTGAATGGAGACGCGATCGCCGGCGCGCGCATCGAGGCTTGGAGCGGCTTCGATTCGGAGCGGCCCATGCTCGTCAACGAGTACCCATGCCAAACCCGAATGCGGCTAAGAGAGGCCAGAGCGCTGGCCGGCGACGACGGGGCCTTCGAGATGGCGGTGCCAGGCGACGGACCGTATTGGATCCTGGCAGAATCAGAAGGCTTCGCTAGGACTCGCATCGGGCCGGTCACTCCCGATCCGAAGGGGTGTGCTGTGATCCTGACCGTCGGAGGGAGGCTGGAGGGGCGCGTTCGGACGCGCGATGGCAGTGATCCGACCGGGCTGGTCGTTGTGGTCGATTCTGGCGACGGCAAGCCTCGAAGCAGGCGAGTGGGGCCGGACGGTGAGTACTCATTCGATCATCTCGCACCCGGTACGTGGCGAGTGGGTCTTCACGATCGCGACGTTCATCCACCGGTGCGCAGGTTCCTCGCCAAAGGCGACGAAAGGTCTGGTCGACAGCGAACGGTGCGGATCGAGGACGCCGCCACGACTTCCCTGGATCTGGTCCATGCCGGGCCGGCTGGCTTCTTGTTGGAAGGGGTCCTGCACGTTCCCCTTCTCGGTGCCACCTGGAAGGCGAGGGCTTCGATTCCACATGGAAGCTTCCAGTTCAGAGTGACGAGCTGGATCGATGTCGGACCCGAAGGACGATTCTCATTCGATCTCGACCGGCCGGGAAAGGTCCGGATCGAGCTGCGTAGCGAGGGGGTGAGTTACGATTGGACGATCGAGGAGTGGATCACACTCGAGGGACCTGTCACCTTGTGGGCGTTCGAGTCGGGCGTGTCTCGCGTGAGCGGGTCGGTGTCGGACGGTTCGGTTCGGCGGGTGTTCGTGCGAGCCGAGAGAGGTGAGGTCCGGGTGACGGTCACCGCACCCGTCGACGAGACAGGACGCTTCGATCTGAGTGCACCCGTGGGGGAGACCGAGCTGCATCTCGGAAGGCTGCACCGCGCCATCGAGGTGGAAGCGGATCGGGCGATCGCGATCGATGGCGATTCCTGGAAGTAATGATGTCTCGTGGATGGCAGGTGCTCCGAACGACACGGAGACCGGACGGAGCGAAGCCGGGCGCGCCGAGCTCGCTGGGAGGGAGGACACCGAGATCGGCTGAAGCCAGCGCTCCGAACGACACGCACCCAGTCACCCGGAAGGAGGTGTCTTGGTGTCTTGGTGTCTTGGTGTCTTGGTGTCTTGGTGCCTTGGTGTCTTGGTGTCTTGGTGATCGTGTGACCCGGTCAGTGACACCAGTCACCCAGGCACCCAAGCACCCAAGCACCCGGAAGGAGGTGCCTTGGTGCCTTGGTGTCTTGGTGTCTTGGTGATCGTGTGACCCGGTCAGTGACACCAGTCACCCAGTCACCCAAGCACCCAAGCACCCGGAAGGAGGTGCCTTGGTGCCTTGGTGCCTTGGTGCCTTGGTGTCTTGGTGTCTTGGTGTCTTGGTGTCTTGGTGATTGTGTGACCCGGTCAGTGACCAAGTCACCCAGTCACCACAGCACCCAAGCACCACAGCACCCAAGCACCTCCCTCAGCGCGGTCCTCCGCTGCTGCCTTGCACCTCCTGGAGGATCTCCTCGAGGCGAGTTTTGAGGCGAGGATCGGTCTGCTTCGCGGCGAGCTTCTGGAGCGCGTCGACGTGGGCCTTTTGCAGGGCCTGCTCTGCGGGGACGGCGATGTGGGGCTCGACGCCGGTGCCTTCCCAGTTGGTGCCAGTGATCGGATTGATCGCGCGGCCACGGGGCACCCAGATCTGGAAGTGCTCGTCGATCCATTCGGTGCCGCCCGGATGGGCGCCGCCGCCGGTGGTCTCGCCGACGAGCGTTGCGCGCTCGCGGGAGCGCAGGTTGTAGGAGAACTCCTCCGCTGCCGAGAAGGTGCGGTTGCTCGTGAGCACGTAGAGCGGCGTGTCGGGGTAACGCTTACCCGGCACGTAGGGCAGGGTCCACCACTGCTGCGTCGAATCCGTGGGCCGGTAGTACAGCGAGTTGAGGTGGACGGGCTCGGCGTCGAAGAAGTAGGACGTGATCAGAGCGACCATCGCTGGCGAGCCGCCCCCGTTGAAGCGGAGGTCGATGATGATGGCGTCGCTGTTGCCGAGGAAGGTCATGGCAGCGATGGCGGTCTCGCTGGCGAACTGGGTCGGCAGAAATCCCCTCAGGTCGAGGTAGCCGACGTTGCCCGGCAGGCGCTCGACCTTCTCGAAGCCGTAGTTCTGCCAGCGCGCCCGCGCGAGCTGCGCCTCTTGCTCCTCGGGCGTGGGCGGTTGGTCGGCAGCGACCGAGCGGGGCTCGGGGCTGAAGCGCACACGCAGATGCTTGTCGTGGGTGACGGCTTGCAGGTCACGGGTGAGGCGCTCGGCGAAGGCGTTGCCGTCATCCAGGCCGCGGTAGTTCCCATTGGCGTACTGCGCCTCGATCACCTCGGCCATCTCCGTCGCCTTCTCAGGGAAGACGTAGCCGCGCCCAAGGCGCTCACCGATCGCCTCGACGACCTTCTTCTGCCACGCGTCATCGATCTTCGGCGCATCTTGGGCACCGGCAGTCGACACGAAGAAGAACAAGAGCCCGAGGCTCGCTCCAGCCACTCGCAGTTTCATGATCCATGCTCCAGAGGACGGGTCACTCCGGGCTGCGGCTCTCGGGCATCAACCCGAGACGCTCAGAAGCCCGGTCGAAGAGTGACTGACTCTCGACCACTGTCTCGAGCTCTCCGAGGCTGGCGAGGAGGTCGCCCCTCACCTGCTCGAGGATCTCCTCGGTCGCCAGACGTATAGCCTCCCAGATCGGCTCGAGCTGAGCGATCTGACGGCGGCCCTTGGCCGACAGAGCGAGCCAGCGGCGACGACGGTCCTTCGAGTCGACCGCGCTCTTGAGCCAGCCCTTGCGCTCGAGAGCGCCGACCATCTGGCTGGCCGCGGCGTGGGTCACGCCCAGCTCGTCGGCGATCTCGGTCACCGAAGCGCGGTCCTGACGCTGCAGCACCGCGATCACCGCGAAGGTCCTCGGCTCGAAGTCGACACCCGATTCCTTGTACAGCCGGCCCGCGTCACTCATCAGCTTCTCGCTGATGCGGCGCAGGCGGCTGGCAAAAGCCCGGGCTCCCAAGTCGTCGATCAGACTCATCGTCACTCCTCGTTCGTTGCCCGAGATATACGTAAGGCCTTACAAATCTTGCAGACTTTTCCCTTCGAGCTGCCTCACTCCGATCCGGCGGCGACTTCGGGAAGGCGATCCGGCCGCAGGTGCTCGAGAAAGTACCGGAGCTGGGAGAGGGTTGCATACTGCTGGTTCTTTCCCCTCGGCCAATGATCGGACTCGGGGAGCACGATCAGATCGTGGGGCTTGCCCGCCTCGATGAGCGCCGCCACCATCTTCATCGTCGCCGAGAATGTGGCGTTGACGTCGCTCGTCCCGTGGATCAACAGCAGCTCGCCCTTCAGCCGATCGGCCAGCCGCAGGCTCGAGGCGCGCTCGTAGTCCTCTGGGTGCTCCTGGGGCAGCCCCATGTAGCCCTCGATGGGACTCGCGGCGTGATCGTAGAGATCGGCGACAGAGTTGGTCGCGACCCCGACATGGTAGACATCGGGGTGGGTGACCATCGCGCGGATCGTCATGTACCCGCCCCATGAGCCGCCGAAGATCCCCACGCGCTCGTCGTCGATGAAGTCGTGTCGCGCGGCGAGCTGCCGCAGGGCCGCAGCGTGATCGGGGATCTCGTTCTGCCCGAACGCACGGTACACGACGTCTTGAAACGCCTTGCCGCGCCCCGGCGTTCCGCGACCATCGACCATCATCACCAGGAAGCCCGCCTGCGCGTAGCCTCCCGCCAGGACCCCTCGGCCATCTTCGAACGTGCGAGGCACCCAAGTGGTGAATGGACCGTTGTAGATGTAATCGATGATCGGATACCGCTTCGCCGGATCGAAGTCCTTCGGCTTGAAGAGCAGCCCGTAAAGATCGGTCTCGCCGTCTTGGGCCTTCACCACGAACTCTTCCGGCGGAACGAAGCCGGCCTCCTGCAGCTTCTTCGGATCCACCTCGGCCAGTGTTCGCACCGGCGTACCGTCACTCTTGCGAAGCTCGGTGACCGGAGGCCGGGCCGCGGTCGAGTGCACATCGACGAAGAAGCGCTTCGAGGGCGAGAAGGCGACGCGATGCTCGCCCATCGTCTCGGTCAGCTTCTTCTGGTCCCTCCCATCGAGCCGGACGCGATAGAGCTGCGCGTCGTAGGGATGCGGCTCACCATGCGCCGTGTAGTAGGCGAAGCCCCGGTCGACATCGACGGCCTCGATGGCGAGGACATCGAAGTCGCCCCGCGTGAGCACGGCCAAGAGCTTGCCGGCGCGATCGAAGAGATAAGGCCGGAACCAGCCGTCTCGCTCCGAGAGCCAGAGGAAGCGGCCATCGTCACCGACGGGCGAGTATCGCCCCTGCCAGGTCGTCTGGAAGTGCAGTGCGCCGATGAAGGTATCGCTCCGCTCCTCGAGGACGAGGCGCGACGCACCGGTCTCGCGATCCGCCGCCCACAGCTCGAGATGCTGGTAAGTGCGCTCCATCGACATGAACAGGAACTCTCGGCCATCCGCGCTCCAACCGATACGCAGGAGCATCCGATTCGGCCGGCCCGTGCCCTCGAGGCGATGCCGCTCGCCACTGATCACGTCGAAGACGTCCAGCGCGGAAAGAGGCATGCGACCGCCCGCCTTCACGTACGGTGCCCACTCGATATCCTCGGTCGTCTTCAGCCAATGCACGACGGGCAAGCGCGCCACGCCATTCAGGTCGATGTGCCCGGCGACGACGCTCAGCGAATCGGGAGACCAGCGGGCATCATCGACACGCCAGCCCAGCTCCTCGGCTCCATCCTCTGTGAGCACGACCTCGCGATCGTCGAGGGTAGAGCGCAGGTACAAATCGCCGTCGCGATCGCCGAGGAACCAGCGCCCGTCCGGCGAGGGGACCTCGTGGATATCGGGCGCGCCGGCCGTGAAGCCTTTCCGCAGCTTGCGCGGCTTCTCACGCTCGCTCTGCTCTCCCGAAGGGGCCGGCGACACGCGCCCGGACTCGAGCAGGCACCGAAAGGTGCGGCCCTCGACCTCGAACGTCACGCTCGTCTCGTCCGCCGACTTCAGCTCCGAGAACGGCAGGCCCTGATACGGAGGCTCGTGCCCGAGGTGCTTCTCGAGCTGCTCCCGCACCTTCTTCGTGTCGAGCAGCGGCTCCTGTTTGCCGGCTTCCGCGTCGACCACGAAGACCACGGTCTCGTCCGGCGCGCCCTCGATCCACCAAAGCCGATCGCTCTCGCCGAGCCACTTCGGCTCGAGGATGCCCTTCTGAGCCAGCTGCCGGACCTGAGGATAGCGAGAGAAGGCGGCGATCCTCTCGGCCGCGTCGGGCGGGTCCTCGATCAGCGAAGGAGAAAGCACACCCAGAGTGAAGAGGAGCAATGTGATCATGGGTCGTCCCTTATTGCGGCAGGTCATCTTCGAGATACGGTGCAGTTTACCGGCGAGCCGGCGGAATCGTTCAGACTCATCCAGGTCCTTGGAGTCAGGCGAGACGTTCCGCGACGGCGGACCAGCGGAGCATGCAAGGACCTGAAACTGGGCCCGATTCCGATGGAGTGCCCAAGCCGAGCGAGCCGGTGACCGAGTCTGTCGGCGAGAGCTCTCCCGAGCGAGCTTGGGCCGGGGCCGTCAACGGACCCCGGTCGCATCGAGCACCGGAGTTTCGGATCTGAGGTCTCGGAACGCTCCGTGGCGCTCGGATGGAGGACACCGAGACCGGCTGAAGCCTGCGGTCCGAATGCGGCGTGCTTCGAGTCAGGCGCGCACCGATCTAGGACTCGGCTCGATCAGGACGTACCATGCGAGCCATCGAGGCAGAGGACATTCGCGAACCGGGACCTGGCAGGAGCGCCCCATGACCGCCCTGATCACCGCGTTGTGCTTGATCGGGTATCTGCTCGGCTACTTCGTCTACGCCCACTTCTTGTCGGAGAAGATCTTCGGGCTCGATCCAAAGCGGCGGACTCCGGCGCACGAGCTGCGGGACGACGTCGACTACGTCCCGACGAATCGCTACGTGCTCTTCGGTCATCACTTCGCTTCGATCACCGGCCTCTCCCCGATGCTCGGTCCGGCGGTCGCCGTCATCTGGGGTTGGCTGCCGGCGCTCTTGTGGGTCGTGCTCGGCGCTCTGTTCGTCGGTTGCGTTCACGACTTCGGCGCTCTGGTGGTGAGCATGCGGGCCAAAGGGATGTCGATCGGCAAGGTCGCCGAGGGCATCATCGGCCGACGCGCCAAGTCGCTCTTCCACGCCATCATCTTCTTCGGCGTGGCCCTCGCCATGGGCGTCTTCGTCTACATCATCGCAGTCCTGTTCTCGATCACCGACGCCTGGCACCCCGATCAGCCGCTCGCCGACACGACCTCCTTCCCCACCGCCGTCTTGCCGTCGGGATTCTTGATCGTGCTGGCGATGATCATGGGATACTTGCTTCACAAGAAGGGATTTTCACTCCTACCGACGACCGTCGTCGGCTTCTTCTTGATGCTCGTCGGTGTCTGGGCGGGCATCGAGCTGCCGCTCTTGGGCCTCGATCGATCCGCCTGGCCCGGGCAGGGCTCCTGGGTCTTGATCCTGCTCGCCTACGCGTTCCTCGCCTCGGTCCTACCGGTCTGGAGCCTCCTGCAGTCCCGCGACTTCCTCAACTCGCTCTTGCTCTACCTCGGGCTCGGCCTCGCCTACATCGGGCTCTTCGTCTGGGCGCCCGACTTCGCGGCTCCGGCATTCCAAGCTCAGCCCGAGGGCGCGCCGTCCTTCTTTCCGTTCGTGTTCATCATCATTGCATGCGGCGCGGCGAGCGGGTTCCACTCCCTGGTGTCGTCAGGAACGACCGCCAAGCAGATCGATCGCGAGCCCGACGCCCGGCCCGTCGGCTACGGCGGGATGATCGGCGAGTCGCTGCTCGGGCTCTTGGCTGTGCTCGCGTGCACGGCCGGGCTGGTCGACCAGGGCGACTTCTCGGCAAAGGCGCTCTGGCGAGAGACCTATGCCGACTGGGGGAAGATGAGCGGTCTCGGCGCGAAGATCGGCACCTTCATCACCGGTGCGGCGCACTTCATCGAGAAGCTCGGTATCGACTTCCAGATCGCCACCGCACTGATCGCGGTCGTCGTCGTGTCCTTTGCTTTGACGACGCTCGATTCGGCGACGCGGCTACTGCGGTTCAATATCGCAGAGATCGCCGACACGCTCCGACTGCCGTTCCTGGGCAACCGCTACCTCGCGTCCTTGCTGGCCGTCGGTGTGATCGGCTTCTTCGCCTTCTACCGGATCGACGGCCAAGCCGCCGGGCTCGCCCTGTGGCGTCTCTTCGGCACCACCAACCAGCTCCTGGCCGGGCTGACACTCCTCACCGTCAGCCTGTACTTGAAGCAGCGCGGACGAAACGCGTGGGTGACCGGCATTCCCATGGCCTTCATGCTCGTCTCCACCTTCATCGCGCTCGTCTCCAACCTCGAAGACTATCTCGAGGAGGGAGCGACGCTGCTCCTGGTCGTCGGCAGCATCCTGTTCGTGCTGGCGGCTTGGCTGACCTTCGAGGCCGCCGCCTGCTTCCTGAGGATGAAGGACCAGGCGCCGATCGAGTCACTCGACGTCCCGATCGACGGGTCTCGAGGAGCGACATGAGGCATTCGGACCGCCGGCTTCAGCCGGTCTCGGTGTGCCCATTCCAAGCGCCTTGAAGAGAACCCAGACCTCACATCCGAAACTCCGTGGGCTGTCAGCTCAATCCGCCCCCGCCGGTTTCGAACGGGCTCGAGATCGAATGCAAGCCTTACAGGCTTGGGCACATGGTCGGAGCTCCACCCGATTTCCTGTCGGCCCCTGGCCCAAGCTCGCTCGTGGATGCCATCACTTGGAGACTTGGTCTCTGGCTCGCTCGACTTGGGCACTCCGACGACCGACGCTCCGCCGGTCCGGCGGCGGGCCTGTGGGGGAAACGAGGCATGAGCCGTCTGAAATTCGTTCACCACGACGGCAGAGTCTCTTGTATCTTGGTCCCGGGCTTGGAGCGGTCCTTCGAAGCCGAGAGAGGCTGACATGATCCGATGCTGTCTGCTGCTGCTCTTCCTGCCGTGCTGCTTCAGCGGGGAAGAGCTTCGCCCCACGATCCCTCCCCACCAGGTCTTGAGCGTCGACACATCGGCGCCCTCGAATGCCGAGGGAGCTTGGAACCCGTCGTTGGCTCAGTCCAATGCCGCTGCGGCAGAGCCGATCCCACTCGACGCAGAGCTCGCCGGCAAGGGTGACGTGCTCGACTTCGTCGAAGCGATGCGCTCCTTCAACGGACGCTCCAGCTCTCGGGGCGCGCGCCCCTTGGGTGCCGACTCCGACGGCTACGGATTCTCTCGCCCGGGAGGTCGTCCCGAAGGTGTCTCGGGCCGCCCCAGTGGAGGCTCCGGTCGGCCCAGCGGACTGGGCGGCCGGCCCAGCGGCCTCGGAGGTCGTCCATCTGGTGTCGGCGGACCGCCCGACGATCAGTGAGACCAGTTGGAATCGAGCACCGCTGGAGCCGGTGGTGGCCCGGTTGCACCCGGCAGCATCGTGCCACGGAGCTCCGGATGTGAGGTCTGGGTCTACTCCGAGGCGCTTGGCTGGAGCACACCGAGACCGGCTGAAGCCGGCGCTCCGAATGCGGTCAATGCGAGGCGGAGCTGGCGGCGATGGCTGCGGTGCTGGCGGCAGCCGCGGCCACGGCGGCTTGCTGCGCCGCGATGATGGCTTGTACCTGGGCCAGCGAGGCGGCGTCCTGGATGATCTTGAGGTCTTGATCGAGGCGAACCAGCTCGAGGAAGGCCGTGCCGCAGGCGAGGCCGAAGGAGGTGTCGGCGTCGGGAGCGGGCTTGGCCTTCCGGATCTTCGCGCGGTGCTCCAAGACCTTCGAGACGATCTGATCGATCTCGTGATCGAGGAAGCACAGGATCGCGATCTCGTCCCAGTCTCCCTGATGAATCCACAGCCCCACCTTCTTGAAGGCCTTGTGAGTTTGCTCGAAGCGGGCGAGCACGTCGACGTCTTGCTGCGGACAGAAGTAGAGGATGTGGGAGATCGTCTGGAGCTTTTCGCCGCGAGAGAATCCCAGGTTGCGCAAGCCGTCGTAGAAGAGCTCGACGCGGCGTGAGATCTCGCGCACGCGCTCCTCGGTGGTGGTGAGCAGCGCGCAGGCCGGGTAATCGTCCGGGCCGGTCAGCCACCAGTGGTGCTTCTTCATCTCCTCGTAGAGATCCTTGAAGCGGATGAGGTGGTTGAAGCTCACGTCTTCGAGCTGATCGCGAAGGATGAGTAGCGCGATCGTCTCGTAGATGGATCCTGCGCGAAGCTTGAGCTCGCGCATCTGTGCGCTGCACGTGTCCACGAACTCGCAGAACTCAGCCGGGTCGTCGCCGCGGCGCAGCAGCATCGCCGCGACCGTGAATCGGATCGGCGAGTTGAGGGGCCCGAACCAACCGGCTCGATCCTTGAGCTGGGAGGCCATTGCGAAGAGCTCGTCGGCGAGCTGCTCGGGAGGCGCTGCCGAGGTGGCCAGAGTCAGCGCCGAGTATCGAAGCGGGAACACCGACATCGTCCAGGTGCGCTTCGCCTCGAGCGCTTCGAAGATGTCGAGGAATCGCTGGAGCGGGTCGGACGGGATCTCGAATGGCCTCATGATCTCTCCTCGATGTGCAGGCGGTCGCAGCTCGGGCGGTCGGCCGCGCTACCGGCGAGTGCTGTTCCATGGAGCGGCTCCCGGGCAGGAATGGCGGCACTACCGGCCCGCTCGGGAGTTATTCTGACCGAGCCATCGTGGCAAAGAAACGCTTCTCCCGAGTCCCGGCTTCAGGATCCCAATGCGTCGCATCCTCATCGGTGACATCCAAGGCTGCCGCGAAGAGCTCGAGCGGTTGCTCGAGAAGGTCCGGTTCGATCCGGCTTCCGACGAGATCCACCCGGTCGGCGACTTCGTCAATCGAGGCCCCGAGTCCGCTCGAACCTTACGGCTGCTGCGCGATCTTCCGACGGGTGGCGTGCTGGGCAATCACGATCTCCACGTGTTGCTGGTCGTCCGCGGCGAAAGACGGCTGGGACGCCGCGACACCATTCAGGACCTCCTCGAGGCCGACGATCGCGAAGTGCTCCTCGCCTGGCTCGCAGAGCGCCCCTTCGTCCAGGCCTGGCCCGACGGCATCGCCGTCCACGCCGGCCTGAGCCCCGCCTGGAAGGACCCCGTCCGCGAGCTGACCGGACGCGATCCTTACCATCCCGATGCGGTCACCGACTTCGTGACGCGCGCACGCTACTGCGACCCCGAAGGCAGGATGTCCGGTAAGGACTGGCCACCGCCGCCGCGCCCGTTTCGGCCCTGGTGGAAGTACTACGAGGAGTCGGGGCAGAAAGGACGTTGGATCGCGTTCGGGCACTGGTCACGGCAAGGCCTCCTGGACCGGCGCTGGCTCAAGGGTCTCGACACGGGCTGCGTCTGGGGCAACGAGCTGACGGCGTGGATCCCCGAGGAGGAGCGCCTGGTGCGCGTGCCAGCCGCCCGCGCGTACGCGGGACACGAGGACTGAAAGTCGGGTCTCGCACCGGGGGCGACTCGGTGTATGATCATCGGGCCCGGCAGGCTCTTCGCTTCGATGGTGGGACCTTCGTATGAAGCTGACTTCAGCCGCGCTCGCGCTGCTCATCGGCTGCACCGGCTTGCCCGGTCCGCGGAGTGATCGGCCCGGCTCCCTCCATCGCCGAGCGGCGACCGAGTCCTGGCACGCCCTCGAGGACCCAAGCGATGCCGACACTCTCCCTTCGGGCCCTTTGACGCTCGAGCAGGCGCTCGACATCGCTCGCGCGCGGAACCCCGACCTTCAGATCGCCGAGCAGCGCATCCGTCAAGCCGAGGAAGGTCGACGGGAAGTGGCCGCGACGCTCCTGCCGACCCTGAGCGTCGATACCGGCTACGTCCGGGCCGACGCGCCGTCGGTCTATCTCTTCAAGACGATCGACGCCCGCCGATTGCGACCGGGTACGAGCTTCAACCGTCCCGGGACGTTCGAGAACTTCGAAGCCGGCGTCACCGCTCGCTACAACTTGTTCAACGGCGGGCAGGATCGCCTCGCAGGCGAGATCGCCCAGGCCGATCACGAGCTCTCGCAGTTCGACCGATCCGCCGTGATGAACGCGCTGCTCGCCAACGTCATCCTCTCCTACTTCGACGTCCAAGTCGCCGAAGCCATCGCCGAAGCGACCGGCGCCACCACGGAGACCGTCCGCGCCCAGCTTCGGGAGACCGAGGTGAAGTGGCGCGAAGGTCGTGTCCTCAAGTCCGACGTGCTTTCTCTCGAAGTCCGGCTCGCGGGCGCCGAAGAGCAGCGGATCCGTGCCGAGAATGCGCGTCGACTCGCAGCCGCCTCTCTCGCCAACCTCCTCGGATTCGAGCCGAGCGTCGCTATCGATCTCTCCGGAGACGAATGGCCGGCCATCGAGGTGCCGCCGGTCTACGAAGACGGTCTGGCCGAGGCCCTGCTAAACAGGCCTGAACTGCAGCAGGCCCGGCTGCGCATCGACCGCGCCAACCTCGCGCTCGCCGCTTCGCGCCGTGCCTACCTACCGCGAGTGGACCTCGAAGCCAGGGCCTATTGGGACGATCCGGACTTCGAGCTCAGCACGACGAGAACGAACTGGTTCGCGGGCATCGCACTGAGCTGGGACATCTTCCAGGGCGGGCGACGAGCGGCCAGTGCCCGACGCACCGAAGCGCTGCTCGAGGAGATGCAGGCCGGCGACCGACGGCAAGTCCTCGCCATCCAGCTCGAGGTGAAGCGCGCCTACCTCAGCCTCGAAGAAGCCCGCGCCCGCGTGGCGGTCACCGAAGCGAGCGTCGCACAAGCCGAGGAGACTCTGACGCTCGTGCGCACGCAGTATGAAGGCGGTACGGCCACCGTCACGCGCTACCTCGAGACCGAGCTCGCCTGGACCCAAGCCAAGGTGCGTCGGAGCCACGCGCTCTTCGATCTGCGAAAAGCCCAGGCGGAAGTCGCTCGCGCGCTAGGGCACTTCAGCGACGCCTCGGACATGAAGTGAGAGGAGCGTTCCCATGAAAGCGCTCGGCCTCTGGACACTGAGGATCTTGGCGGGCCTCGCGTTCCTCGCGCTGTTCCTGTACATGCTCGGTGTGTTCGAGACCGGGACCATTCCACCGGGACGCGTCGACGTTCGCAGCTCGCTCCCCGAGCCGGCGCTCACCGGCACGGCGGAAGCGCGGACGATTCCCGTCTGGTACGAAGCCGTGGGCACGGTCCGATCCCGGGTGGCGGCCCAAATCTCTCCCCAGGTCACTGGGCGCATCCTCACGATCACCGTCGAAGCCGGCGATCGCGTCAGCGAAGGCGAGACGATCGCGACGCTCGAGAACGACGAGCTACGGGCTCGCCTCGAGCAGGCCCGCAGCGGCGTCGATTCGGCGCTCGCCATGCAGGAGCAGGCGACGCTTTCGTACTCGCGCATCCAGCGCCTGTTCGAGAGCGAGGCCGCCACGCAAGAACAGCTCGAAGCCGCCGACGCCTTGAAGAAGCAGGCGGACGCCGGTGTCGATGCCGCCCGGCAGAAGCTCGAGGAGGCGAAGGTCGCCGAAGGCTACTCCCGCATCGTCTCGCCGCTCAGCGGCGTGGTCGCGAGTCGCGAGGCCGATCCCGGCGACCTCGCCTGGCCCGGCCGACCGCTCGTCGTCGTGCACGATCCCGACGATCTCCGGCTCGAGGCGAGCGTTCGCGAAGGCCTGATCGGCAAGGTCCGCCTCGGTCAGGAGGTCGAGGTCTGGCTGACGGCTCTTCAAGAGAACGTGTCCGGGAAGATCGAAGAGATCGCTCCTTCCGGTGACCCCGTCAGCCGCAGCTTCGTGGTGAAGGCCGACATCCCTTCGCTCGATCGGGTCTTCCCCGGCATGTTCGGGCGGATGCGGCTGCCGATCGGCGAGCGCTCCGCGATCTTGGTTCCCGCCAAGGCCGTCACCGCCGTCGGTCAGCTCGAGACGCTTCTCGTTCGCCAGGGGGATCGCTGGGTCCGGCGCTTCGTCACCACCGGCGAAGTCCGAGGTGAGCTTCGCGAGGTGCTGTCGGGCGCCTCCAGCGGAGAGGTCATCGGCTGGAACGAGGAGTCGCGCTGATGTCGGAGTTGCCCAGAGGCGCGATTCCGGCCCTCGTCTCGAAGTTTCTCGATGGCCAGCTATCGATCGTTCTTTCCTTGGCCGCTCTCTTTCTCGGAGGAGCGGCGATCCTGCTGACTCCTCGGGAAGAAGATCCTCAGATCGTCGTGCCGCTGGCCGACATCTACGTACGGTTTCCTGGAGCGACCGCCGAGGAGGTCGAGAAGCTCGTCGCCACACCCCTCGAGCGGCTGCTCTGGCAGATCGACGGCGTCGAGAATGTCTACTCGGTCTCGCGCCGCGACATGGCGATCGTGACGGTGCGCTACTTCGTCGGCGAGGACCGCGAACGCTCGCTCGTCAAGCTGCACAACAGGATCTCGTCGCACATCGACGAGGCACCGCCGGGCGTGACGGGCTGGGTGATCAAGCCGGTCGAGATCGACGACGTGCCGATCGTCACCTTCACCCTGCACTCGAGCACCCTCGACGACCACGCCCTGCGCCGCATCGGTGAGGAGGCCCTCGCCCGACTCGAGTCGGTCGAGAACATATCGAGGACTCGCATCGTGGGCGGGCGCCGAAGCACGGTGCGCGTCGAGCTCGATCGCGAGCTGCTGCAGTCTCGGGGCCGCTCCCCGCTCGAGGTCGCTCGCGCGCTCTCGGCAGCCGACGCGTCGCTCACGGCCGGCAGCTTCGATCGCGGTGACGTGCGCTTCGAGGTCGACAGCGGGCCGTTCCTCGGCGACGTGCGCGATGTGGCGAGCCTGGTGATCGGTGTCCACGAGGATCACCCCGTTTACCTCGACGACGTGGCGCGGATCTTCGAAGGTCCCGAAGAGCGCACCAGCAGCGCGCGCATCGGCTTCGGTCCGGCGAGCGGCTCGAGCGATGTGCGGGCGGGGACGACGCACGCGGCGGTGACGCTGGCCGTCGCGAAGAAGAAGGGCACGAACGCGGTCGCCGTCGCCGATGCGGTCGTCGAGAAGCTCGAGCAGCTTCGCCGCGACGTGCTCCCCACCGATGTCTCGATTCGGGTCACGCGCAACACCGGTGAGACAGCAGACGCCAAGGTCAACGAGCTTTTGTCTTCGCTACTGTTCGCGATGCTGACGGTCGTCGGCCTTCTCTTGTTCACACTCGGCGGAAGAGAGGGCTTGATCGTCGCCCTCGCCGTCCCGATCAGCTTCGCGCTCGCGCTCTTCGTGAACATGCTGTTCGGCTACACGATCAACCGCGTGACGCTCTTCGCGTTGATCCTGACCTTGGGGCTGGTGGTCGACGATCCGATCACCAACGTCGACAACATTCAAAGGCACATCCGCCGGAAGAAGCACGGTCCTCGCGAGGCCACGCTCCACGCGGTGAAGGAGGTGCTGCCGCCGGTCCTCATGTCCACCCTGACGATCATCGTCTCATTCCTGCCGATGTTCTTCATCACCGGCATGATGGGCCCCTACATGGCGCCGATGGCGATCAACGTGCCACTGACCGTGACGTTCTCGACCCTCGCCGCCATCTGCATCGTCCCTTGGGCAGCGTACAAGCTCCTCAAATATCAGGCGGACCGTCCGCAGGACGAGGCGCCTGGCCCTTCGCGGTCTCTGCTCTGGAAGCGTCTGTATCGAAGGCTCCTTGCCCCGTTCCTGGATCATCGGGCTTGGCGCTACGGTCTGCTCCTCGGCGTGGCACTCCTCTTCCTCGGCAGCGCCCTCCTGCCGCTCGCACGCCTCGTCCCCATGAAGATGCTCCCCTTCGACAACAAGAACGAGCTCCAGCTCGTTCTCGATCTCCCCGAGGGCACGACGCTCGAGCGCACCGACGCCGTCGTGCGCGACTTCGAGGCCTACTTGTTCACGGTTCCCGAGCTGACCGACTTCGTCTCCTACATCGGCACTCACAGCCCGATCGACTTCAATGGGCTCGTTCGTCACTACTACCTTCGCTCCGAGCCACAGCAAGCCGACATTCGCCTCAACCTCGCGCCGAAGGAGAAGCGGCAGCAGCAGAGCCACGCGATCGCACTGCGGCTTCGCCCCGATCTCGAGGCGATCGCGAAGAAGCACGAGGTCACGCTCTCCATCGTCGAGACACCGCCCGGACCGCCCGTCCTCGCGACGATCGTCGCCGAGGTGTCCGGACGAGAGGAATCTTCCTATGAAGCTTTGATCGTCAGCGCCCGGATCGTCGCGGATCGCCTCGCCGAGGAGCCAGGCGTCGTCGACGTCGACGTCTTCGCCCCCGAGCCGCACACGCGCCTGCGCTTCGTGCTCGACAAGGAGAAGGCGGGACTGCACGGCATCACGACCGATGCCGTCGTCGAGACGCTGCGCATCGCGCTCGAGGGTGCCGCTCCCGCGACGGTACATCGCCCCGGCGAGCGGCGACCCCTCGAGGTGCAGCTTCGACTGTCCCGATCACAGCGCTCCGGCACGGATCAGCTCGGCCGACTCGCCGTCGCCGGCGTCACCGGAACGTTGGTGCCCCTCGACGAGCTCGGTGAGTTTCGCGAGGTGCCGTCCGAGGCTCCCATCTACCACAAGAACCTCGAGCGCGTCGTCTTCGTCACCGCCGAGTCCGCCGGGCGCGCACCAGCCGAAGCGATCCTTGATCTCGGTGCCCACTTCGAAGCCCACCCTCTCCCGGGTGGCACGAGAGCCGAATGGGCCGGAGAAGGCGAGTGGGACATCACGCTGCGCGTCTTCCGGGATCTGGGCCTGGCCTTCGGCGCCGCTCTGATCGGCATCTACATCCTGCTCGTCATCCAGACGTCCTCGTTCCTCATGCCCTTCGTCATCATGAGCGCCATCCCCTTGACGGCGGTCGGCATCTTGCCGGGCTTCTGGCTGCTCAATGTCGTATTCGAGGTTCCCGTCGGCAGCTATCCCGACCCCGTCTTCTTCACCGCGACGGCGATGATCGGCATGATCGCCCTGGGCGGCATCGTGGTTCGCAACTCGATCGTCTTGATCGAGTTCATTCAGGGCGCGCTCCAGGAAGGTCAACCGCTGCGGGAAGCGATCCTCGAGAGCGGAGCCGTCCGCATGCGCCCCATCTTGTTGACTGCGGCGACGACGGCGCTCGGCGCCTGGCCGATCACGCTCGACCCGATCTTCTCGGGCCTGGCCTGGGCCTTGATCTTCGGATTGACCGCATCGACGGCCTTCACGCTCTTCGTCGTGCCGGTGATGTACGGGATGATCTACGGACGCGAGAGTTGACTTGAAACAAGCGGCGTTCGGTGCTGCTTCTTGGCACTCTGTTCCCGGCACGAATGGCCCACTTTCTCGAGGGCACGTGAAAGTTTGGCATTCTGTTCCCGGCACGAATGGCCCACTTTCTCGCGGGCACGATCGCAACCGCCTCCGGCCTCCCTGGGATCGGCCCCTTGCTCGGAGCCTTCCCGTTCGACGGGCGGCCATGTCGAAAGAGATGCGATCAGCTCGAAAGCCTCTTCCCGTATCGGCCGCGCGGGCTCTGGTTCTTCGTCGCGCGGGCTCTCGCTTCCAACTCACCCACCGATGCGGCGGAGGACTCGGCCGTCGGGCTCGGGATTGATCGACTGGCCGTCGGCCTGGAGCAGCGTCACCGCGATCGCTCCTTCGAAGCAGACCGTCGTATCGAAGCCCGATCTCCTCGGACGATCGTGATAATTGGAAGTGTAACGCGCGACCTCGCCCCGGACTTCGTAGCCGAGACCGTGCGGGCTGGGATCGACTCGGCAGAAGACCAGATCCAGCGCCGCACTCGCGTCCTCGACGTGCGGCAGATTGACGTTCCAGAACTGCCCCGGCTCGATCGGGATCTCGACGAGAACATCGAGAACCGCTCGGGCGCGGGCAGCCACCAGCGACCAATCGAGCGTCCGATCCTGGGCGAAGTACTGCGAGATCGCCAGCGCTCGCCTGCCGTGGAAAGCCGCTTCCCGCGCGGCCGCCACCGTCCCTGAAGTGAAGACGTCGACCCCGAGATTGGCGCCGTCATTGATCCCCGAGAGAACCCATCCGGCTTCCGGCTCGAGCGCGGCCAGGGCGACCCGAACGCAATCGGCGGGCGTTCCTCCGATCCGGTACCCCACCTCGCCTTCGCGAACCACGGGAAAGGCGTCGTATGCCGTGACCTGATGTCCGACGCCCGACTGGACGTCCTGCGGCGCGACGACGACGAGATCCCCCAACCCGCCGGCGGCCTCGGCCAATGCCTGGATGCCTGGCGCGTCGAACCCGTCATCGTTGGTCACGATCACTCTCAACGATCCACTCCTTCCAACTCGAGCGAGGAATCACCGGCGCCGATGCCGGCGAGCCGAGGATTCTAGGCGCGACGCCGCGGGCAGGAAAGGACCGATTCGCTTCGACGGTACCGCCTACCGCCTAGCCGCCCGCACCCGAGTCTCGGGATCGTTGCGGTCGTTTCGCCAGGGTGGATGGTGGAAGTGCAGGACGAAGTCGCCGTTGTAGGAAGCCACGGCCTCCTCGAAGACGATGCGACCGATCTTGTGCCACGTGCCGAAGCTCCGGCGCTTGTTCAAGAGCCCTCGCACCGAGCCCTCGTCGGTCACGCTGATGTCGAAGACGAGCTGTCGCTTCGGCTCCGGATCCCCTTTGTCGTAGATCTCCCCGAGGACCTCGTCTCGAAAGTCGACCTCGCCATCCTGCTTCACCGGCTCTCTCGCGACCTCGAGCTGCATGAATTGCGGACAGCATGTCTTCACCTTCGCGGGCTTCCCCAGCTCGGCGATCGGGTAGAGCTGCCTGACGGTCGGCTGGCGATCGACGATGGCGAACAAGA
Source organism: Planctomycetota bacterium (assembly GCA_040219065.1). GTDB lineage: Bacteria > Planctomycetota > OFTM77 > OFTM77 > OFTM77 > OFTM77. Next base: position 16,465 of record JAVJTD010000212.1, on the reverse strand, counting down.
GCCCCGTCACCAGGAAGGTCGGGAGCCCAAAGCCGCGCTTCGAGGGAGTCGTGTTTGGCGCGTTCCGGAGCCAGGCGTCCTTGATGTCGCCGGTGCGGCTGCCTCCAAGATCCTCCTGCGTGATGAAGTTGGCGGTCTCGAGCGGCTCCGAGTGATTCTCGTCTGTCGTCGGATACAGCTTCCCGACGAGTGACAGCGACCGGTTGAACCCGTTCCTCGTCTCGGAGCAACACGTCGAGTAACGCCCGACCAAAAGGCCCCGGGAGCCCGGCGCAAAGTAACCGGTGTAAGCGACGCCTTCGGGATTCGAGTCGATCTCCCACCTCCCGAAGAGGCACACACCATTGGGATGGAGGATGCGCCGAAAGCCGCGTCCATCCTTCCCCCAGCGAAGGTCGGCCGGCGAGTCGAGCGCGCGCTCGGCGGCTCGACGAAAGCGCCAGGGCTTTCCGCCAGGAAGGATGTGCGCCAGGGCTCTCCCGAGCGTGACGCCCCATACCGGCAGCGCCGGTTCGTCGGGCGCCCCCCACGTCACGTAGTAAGGATTGCGGAACAGCGCGTCCCGAACCTCGGCGTACCGCGAGCCTCGGTAGCTCCGGTCCTCGCCGGTGACGCCCTGCACCCCGTTGTGGTCCGAGTCGAAGTAGTCGAAGGGTGAGCGATTCGCCGCAGCGGTCTGGATGCTCACAGGTACCTCCGGTGCGCCAACCAGCGCTTACAGATTCCTACGACGATCCAGTTCTCGAGGGCGAGAAGCACCAACAAGACGAATCCGATTCCGATCAGCTTCCACCAGGTCGCTGCGGAGAGCTGATGCGGGTGATCCGTCGGCTTGTCGGGCCAAGGCTTCCCTTCGACCCACGGTTCGGCGAGGTAAGGGAAGTCGGCCAGGAACGGCTTGTCGTTCTCCGTCCGGCGGTCCCAACGCCCCGAGTGGTAGGAGAGCTCGAGGAGCAGCGTGTCCCCGAACTGTGCGCAGAGTGCGGCGACGTCATCGCTCGGCAGGCGTCCGTTGGGAAAGCCGACGGGATACTGCCTCGAGTAGATCATCACGTCCGGCACGAAGTCCCAGGCGCGGAACGCGAAGAGCGATTGAATGTTCAGCCTCAGGAACACATCCCTCATGAGGCTCGGATGCTCGTGCTCGTCCTTCAGGGCGGCGACGTGCTCGGCGGGCGGCAGGGTATTGAGCAGCTCGAAGCGCGGATTCTGCGTCCGCAGGGAGCGGCCGACATGATCGACCTGCTCGCCGTCTTCCTCGGAGGTCGCCCAGATCAGGAAGTCCCGTTGACGATCGGCAAACGCGTCGACAGGAATCGTCATGACGATCGCGACGACGTTCGTTCCAAAGAAGCCCGGGAAGATGAACGGATCGTCGCGGATCCCCGACCAAAGGCTGATCTTCTTCGGATTCCGCTCGCCCTGGACGTACTCATCCCCCTTCGCGAAGCCCCGCACTCGAACCTCACGAATACGTGCGCCGTCATCCAGCCCGACGGAGATCGAGGCGCTGGAGTCGATCTTCGAGGGCTCGAGGACCTTGCCACCGTAACGGCAGCGTGCCTCCTCGATCGACAGACCCGTCACAGGAATGTCGGCGGCCCGAACGCGGTCGCCCTTTCCCTTCTCTCTTGGAGGCTCCTTTCCTTCGAACACCACCGGGCTCTGGGTGTCCCAGTGAACGGTGTAGGTGTAGGGCTCGAGGTTCAGCGACTCCGGGTCGACGAGCTCCCGCCGGACACAGAGGATCGCGGCATAGCCGGCGATGCCGGACTGCTGCTCGGGCGTCAGCTCGTCCCGAGGCTCGCGCCTCGGTTCAGCCAACGGCACATCGTCGCCGGCAAACTGGTGGATCGGACGTCCTTCGGCATCGATGGGGAAGAAGAACAGATCGGTCAAGCCAGGCTCTCGATCATCGGCGCGCAGCACATCGATCGGATCGGCATGGTCGGAGCCCATCAAGGGCGTCCAGAGCAAGAGGGCCACGGCGAGGACGGTCGCACGCCTGAACACCCGTCGAGAAGCGGGTCGCGCGCTCATCACTGCCCCCCTTCCGGATCGATCTTCCAGAACCACTCCATGTCGCTGACCAGCGGCTCGGCGATGTGCTCACCCAGACGCCGGTAGCTCTCCCACTGAGCCTCGTCGAAGAACTGATCGGCGGTGCTCTCGTGAGGGAACTCGGGATGTGTCGTCCGATAATGCGCGACATCGGTGGGCTCGTCGCCGGTCACCGTCGCTTTGAAGTAAAGAAGCAATGACGCCGATCCGTCCTCGTAGCGAACTCGGCAGAGCGCCGCGTGCTTGCTCGACGTTCTGAGCTCCCGCCCCGGCTCGGCGGCTGCGAGCCTCAGCTCGTCGACGGTCCCGAGGTGCTTCCGCTGCTCCTGCGAGAGCTGCTTGTCCTTCACGAGCCGATCCAGCTCGGCTGCCGTGAGTGACTCGATGCTCGCGCCGAAGTCGATGCGTGCCTTTCGCACGAGCTCGGCGAAGTCGGCCAGCTCGTAGCGGGGGTCGGCACCGGCATCGCTCAGGATGATCCTGGGCACCCGGCGACGGATCAGCTCGTATGCGCCCAAGTTCTCGAAGAAGCCGCCGTCGGACAGATACCAGTAGCGCTCCCAAGGCCCTGCGTAGCGCGCGACCCACTCGTAGAGCAGGAGCGATTGCGTCGGGAAGCACTTGGGAATCGAGTACAGGATCCGCCGCGGCAAGGACAGGTTCGGCAGCTTCCATTTCGCCGGAGCGGAGAGACCCGAATCCCACCACTGTCCAGTCCGAAGGTTGGCCAGACCGAAGAGGAGCGCCGTACCGAGCTCGGTACCCTGACCGCGGCCGGGTCCGATCGCCGCACCGGAGATCGCCATCCATTGGCGGAGGGACAGCATCTCGGCCTGCCGCGTGTGCCGGTAGTGGATATCGACGAGGGGATGATCATCCCCTTCTGCCCAGCCCAGCGGCACGAGCCACCGCGGGGACTTTCTGACGGGGCTCGCCGGATCGCCGTCGCCCCAAGCACAATGCCAGCGCTCACCGACGCTGAGGCCGACCGAGCTCACGGCCGCGCTCTCGCCCTTGCGATCTCGGTGACCGCGCAGGGAGTCGAAGTCGACGGTCTGGTTCACCGTCACGTTGATCAGATGAAAAGGGCCACCCGCTTCGTGCGGCCGGTAGTCGGGAATCGCCGCCACGTCGTCGCCGGGCATCACCTCGGTGATGTTGGCTCCCTCTCGCCGCTGGCGAAGCGGGTTCGAGGCTCCCAGATAGGAGCGTGCGAGCCGGGCCGAGTAGGCTTGTGCCAAGGACGACCGGTTGACGAACGTCCTGGCCGCTGGCTGGGAGAGCACCCACGACACCAAGATCGCGAAGCCGGTCGAGAGCGCACCGATCCAGATCGCCGAGCCGCCCTGGAAGACCGCGTGAGAGGCGAAGGAGTAGAAGACGAGCGGGGCCGTGAACAGCGCCGCGGCGAGGACGCCTGCGAAGACTTCCTTCTGGAGGATCCGCTTGATGGTGGAGGGCGGCTTCGAGGTATCCCGCTCACCGGCGAGCAGCGAGGCCGCGATTCGAACGATCGGGATCAACGCCACCAACGCCGAGAAGATCGCCGCGAAGGCCTCGGCATAAGTGACGTTCTTCTCGACCAGCCATTGCTGCAATCCGTGCCCCAGCGTGTCGATGATCGCAAATCCGAGACAAACGCCTCCGATTCCGAGATACAGTCCCAGATCGTAGGTGAGGTAGTTCCGAGTCCGCAGCCTCTGCGTCTCCACGCCGCCGGTGCCGACGGCCCGTTCTCGCCGCTTGCCTCGCCGCCACGTGAGGATGACCGGAACGAAGGACGAAAAGACCGCGAGCCCCAAGAAGACGGGCTCCCAGTCGAGCTCGTCGTGAACGCCCACGTAGAGCAGGACGCTACCGAACAGGAAGAGCAAGAAGAGCGTCGGCCACTGATACCGCTCGTGCCGGTCCTGGGAGACCAGCCAGTAGGCGATGATGCGGGGCAGCACCAAGAACAGCAGCAAGAGCTCGCACAATGCGAACCAGGGGCTGAAGAACGGTCCGAGCCAGGACTCCATCAGGTGCCCGATCGGCAGGTCGCCTTTGCCGATCCTCAAGAAATTGCTGGCGAGCAGCACCTTGTCGAACAGGAAGTAGCGAATGAGATTCGCCAGTCCGAAACCGGCGAGGAGGAACATGCCGACGACGAAATGCACGCTGAGGAAGTTGCGCAAGAACGTGGCGAGGTTGAGGCGAGAGTCGCCCTTTCCCGACGGCGCAATGTAGTTGCCGTGCCGGCGGAGCCACTGGATCGGTGGCGAGTGCCGATCGGTCAGGGTCCTCCTCACCGACTCGCACGGCGGGCGATCCGGCTCATCGCCGTCGCCACCCAGGACCTTGCGTCCCCGGAGCCGATCGAAGCAGCGCCCCAGGAACGTGCCGATGTAGCTGCCGCCTGAGACGGTCGACAGGAAGTCGCACCTCTCGAGCCAGCCGCCTTTGGCCAGGGACTGGAGCACACCCAGGTTGAGCGTGGCGCTTCGAATGCCACCACCGGAGATGGCCAGGCCCGTGACGTCGCGCGACCAGGGCCGCGAGGGATCCTCGCTTCCGGGCTCCGGCTGCGCGGCTACCTTCCGGCGCACGCGAATCGCTTCGAGCTCCCTCGAGTGGAGATCCCGGGGATAGGAGTGCGTCTCGAACGCTCTCGCCCGCGAGTCCTCGAGGACGACCTGAGCCGCCTTTTCGCTCGCCATGTAGATATTGGTCACGATGAAGTAGCCCGGGATCTTGGGAAAGATCGAGGCGTCGACGACGCGAAGCCCGTCCACGCCGCGCACCCGGAATCGGCTGTCGAGCACGGCGAGGGCGTCTCCGTCGGGACCCATCCGGCAGGTCCCGCAGGCGTGGTGCCCCCAGGCCTCCCTCTTGATCCAGCTCCGGATCTCCTTCTCGTCGCTTCCGAGCCGCTCGGGATGGTGCTCACCCTTCACGACGAAGCGGGCCTTCTTGGCGATGCCGCGCACGAACTTCACGCCTTCGACGATGGCGTGCAGGTCCGGATCATCGTCGCTCTTTCCCGGGCTGGTCCGCTCGTTGAAGTAATGGAAGTTGATGTCGGGTGTGTCACGAGGATCACTCGTCCGAAGACGAACGCGCCCGTCGTGGTTCTTGGTGTGGGACTTGAGGATCGCCCAGGTGAACCGGGTGTGCAGCTCGCCGACCTCGGAGTACTTCGGTGCGTATCCCTTGAACGGGAGCGGAATGCCGAAGATGAAGAGGTCGGGCTGCGGCAGATCGGGCTTCGAGCGCTTGAAGATGCCGAGCACCGCGCCGTTGCTCGCGTACAGTCCGCCGCCCGACTCTCGCCATTCGCGCAGGTGGCGGTCCTTCGTCTCGGAGGCATCCGACCACCGGAACTCGGCGCCCTCCAAGAGGGAGAGCTTGCGCTTCATCTCGCTGATGAGCGTGACCTCGTAGCGATCCTGGAGGTTGCGACCGACGCCCGGGAGGGAGATCCGTCGTGGCGCCGACTTCTTGTCGTCACCCCGGTTGCCGCTCTTGCCCTCGCCAGACGACCCGGTCAGCGGCTTTCCGTCCCGATCGTGCAGCACGCAGGCGCTCGCCTCGTCGCCAGCGATGTCCTTCAGGTGCGCCTCATCGCCGATGCCTGACAGCATGAGGAGCTGGGGCGTGTTGAACGCGCCGCCGCACAGGATGACCTCGCCACCATTGCGAACGAACACACGCTCGCGCTCGCCCTGGTCCTGGCTAGGCTGCGGGTGAGCGCGGTAGAGCTTCTCGCCGCGGAGCAGCTCGATGCCCACGGCGCGAGGGGTCTCGCCATCGTCGAAGAGGACTCGCGTCGCGAGGCAGTTCGGCCAAATGTCGAGCGAATCGGGATGGCTGCTCTTCGCCTGGAGCAGGAGCTCTCGTGGCGACGAGCGATTGCCGCGACGGATACCCTGCCGGTCCTTGGTGTGGTGCGGCGGGCTCTTGGCGCCCACGATCGCCTGCGGAATGAGGACCACGCCCTCGGGGCTCTCGCTCTGCGTCCGGGCATGATTGGGATCGAGGTGCTCGCGGATTCGCCCCTTGAGGAACCGGCTAACCAGCGTCCAGCCGCCTTCGAGCCCCTCTCGGCGCGCCTGCCTCAGAGCGCCCTTGAGCATTTTGACGAGCTGCTTGTCGCGAAGCCCGATCGAGATATCCGACAGGCTGGTGTGCAGCCAGCCCCGAAACCCGTGTCGCCCCTGGTTCGCGGCCGGGCTCTTGCCGAAGACCAGCCACTTCACATCCGACCAGCGACGGCGAATCCAGGAGGGCGGCTTCTCGGGAGGCGCCTCCTTCAGATACTCATTGCGCTCGAGCCTCTGGAAGTGCGGCCGCATACTCTGGGCGCGCCAGCTCGGGTCCTCGAGGAGCTCGGCGAGCTCGTCCCAATCGGAATCCGGCCCAGCGATGGTGATCATCGCGTTGTGGACGGTGCATCCTCCGAGCGCGGCGGCGCGGGGATAGAAGATCCCGGTGCGCTGCTCACGTAATGGATCGCTCTCGGGAGCCTCGACGAGCTTCGAGTCGACTTCTTCGGGCTGCTCGTAGTGCTTCACGAAGAACTGCCAGCTCAGCGCCTCGTGCTCGGTCGAGACACCGTGGAAGGAGGGCACGCGACTGACTTCGCGCGCTTCGGCGTCCTTCGGATCCTGGTGGTCCGAGCCCGCTTCGATCACGAGCACCTTCTTGCCCGCCTCGGCGAGTCGGGCGGCCAATGGTCCTCCGCCTGCGCCCGAGCCAACGAGGATGTAGTCGTAGATTGCGTCCGTCTTTCGTTCGCGAGTCATGAGCTTCGCCCCACGATCTTCAAGGTTTCCTGGTGACGGACGATCTTCCATCGTCCGAGACTCCGTCCTCGGTCCATGCTCAAAGCGTCTTCAAGAGCTCGATCAGCGCTCGCTTGTCGGCGTCCGTCATGGAGTCGAACCACTCGAAGTAGTGGCCGCGGTCCATGACGAAGTCGGGACACTTCGAGACCTTCATCAACGCCGGAGCGACCTCTTCACGCAGGCGGCGAGCCTTCTCGTCTTCGGTGACGTGCTCCGACTCGATCGAGGCCAAGGTGTCCAACGTCTTCACGATGGCCGCCTTGAGCTCGGCCGGGTCCGCGTCGGGATTGACGTTGGCGAGGAGATTGACCGGTGTGCCCTTGGGGATGGGTCCGATCTTGACGTTTCCCAGATCGCCGTTGGCGAAGTAGACGAGACCACCGGCCGCAAGAGCCAGCACGATCGAGGCGTAGCCGAAGGTGCGGACCCACCGGCGCTTGGCAAAGCACAGGAGCAGAAACGCAATGACGAGGAGAATGGCGCTGGTCAGCCACGGTGGCCTGACCGACTGCAACCAGGAGAACCAGCGAGACTCGGCGAGGCGCATGACCAAGTCGGCTCGCATGGAGAGTAGGTAAGGGACGTGGGTGCCCGGCAGCTCGAGGTAGCTCTCCTGCGTCGTGCGCCAGATCAGGCCGTGGTCCTTCTTCAGGCGGGATCGCGTTGCGCCGTTGTAGCTCGAGCTCTGGAGGCGCTTCTCCGGCCAGAGCAGCTTCTCCATCGCGTCTTCGAATGCCGCGACGCGTCCCTCGATCGAGGGGTCGTTGTTGAAGAGCCCGAGGCTGTTGTTGTGCAGCAAAGGAGCGGTGGCCCAGATCGAGATCAAGGTCGGCACGCGGTAGTAGCCCGGGCCGCCTCCCCCTTCCGGAGCGTCGCCCTTCACGGCATGGCCCGGAAGGAAGGTGTCGAGGCCCCCATCTTCACCGAGATACGGGTTGAAGTACTCGATCGGTCCGACCGACGGCAGGTGGCGATAGGTCTCCGAGCTGAAGTCCTCCCACATGCTGCCGGTGATGCCGTTCGTCGCCATCGCCCGGGCCGAGTTGGTCTCGACGGTGTTGACCGGGATCCGGAAGTCGGTCGAGAAGTAGTTCTGCGTCCAGAACCCGGGCTTCTCGACGATCAATGCAGCCCAAGCCGCATAGTCCGCGTCACGGAGCCAGCGGCCGGGATCGTGATCCCACACCTCGCCAGCGGTCACGGTCTCCGAATCGAGCGACCATTGACTGATCTGCTGCTTGCGGCGCTCGGCGAGCGCTTCGAGACCTGCGAAGTCTCCGCTCAGACCACTCGCCAGCGTGCTCTCGGGCTGAATGCTCGAGTGACACACGATGCAATTCTTGGCGAAGACCTGCCGACCACGCGCGAGCTGGTCGATGTCGACATGCTCCGAGACAGCCTTTCGCGCTTCCTCGGCACTCGGAGCATCCGAGATCGCGAGCGCCCCCTTCGCCGCTAAAAGCGGCATCGGGTCGGTGACTTTCAAGAAGTAGTCCCGCATCGGACCCACTCGCCGCTGCGTCGCGTTCCAATGCACGGAGCGGCGATCGCAGGCATCGATCCGAAATGGCTTCTGCGGCTTGAACCCGATGAGTGGCTCATGGAGCGTGACCCACTCTTGGTGGAAGGTCCCGATGTTCAGATAGACACGCGCCAGAGCGCCCCAAGCGCCGATCGAGTCCGCACCGTCGAGCAGGATCCTCGGGACGCGCCGCGGGTTTTCGTTCGAGGCGGCCAGCTCTCCGCCCAAGCCGACCGATCCGAAGATGTTGGTCCAGTCCTCGGGTACCGTGTCGTCACCGTAGTAATGACCACCACCGTCGTAGTCATAGGACGGTGCCTCACTGCCGTAGCCGCTGTCGAGGTTCCCCCAAAGCGACGGCTGCGTCATGCTCGCCGCCGACAGCTTCTCCTTCGGCCACTCGAAGGAGCGCACCAAGCGCCAAGGGACACCGAACACCGAGTTCATCGTGTTCGGGTTGTTGAGGTTGTCGGAGGCGACCAGAGAGGTGTCGATGGTGCCAGGCGGCTGGCTGTCGAGGATGTGGTAGACAAAGTTGTCCTCCTCGAGCAGGTTGCCGAACACCGCACGGATGCGCAGATACTGCGCGCCGATGTTCCCGGAGATGTTCTCCCAACCCGGATCGGTGATGTCACTCGGCGGATTCAGCGGATGGAAGGAGGCATGGCAGAAGGAGCACGCCATCCCGACCCGGAAGGGACGCACCAGCTTCGGATCGCTGTAATACTTCGGGTCGCTCTGATACCGCTCCGCGTCCCACGCATCCTGCGCCTCACCGTCGAAATGGGGATTGGGAAAGAGGCGAAGCCCGACGATGCCGCTCGAGAGGCCGTAGATGTCAGGCCTCGGGACACCGAGCTTTCGCAGCTTCTGGCTCTGAGCTTCCAAGTCCTCCTTGCTCTCCGATTGCTCCGGACCCTCTTCGTCGAAGAGGCCCGCCTGCAGCCGGTGCGCACGCCGAGCGAATCTCTCGAAGGTGTACTTCAAATACTCATCTCGCCAGGCCCGCTTCCTCGGATCACTCGGCTGATCCAGCCACAGCCCGAAATCGTTGTTCGCGGGTGACCGCGCGCCTTGCATCCGTGGCTCGTTGATCAAGCCGGCTTCATCGAAGCGCGTCCGGCGCTCTCGGCTATCGAGCAGCTTCAGCAGATCGACGAAGCCCACCCCGTTGTTGGCCAGCCAGTCCCAGAAGGCCTCGTTGCCCCCGCACCACATCATCCAGGAGTTGCGACCGAGGGCTTCGCTGGGCGAGTCGACCGGATCCTCGAGATTCGACCAGGAGGCGGCCCCCGTCAAATTGGCGTCACTTTGGTCGAGGAGAGCCCACGGCCTGGAGCCACCCGCCACATGGGCGTCCATGCCCTTGAAGTAGTCGTACCACTTCGGCTGGCCGGCGGCCGTGTCCTCATACTCTTCCCGAAAGTAACTCTCGGCTGCCGCTCTGGGACTCAGCCCCTCGGCTTCCGCGCGGAGCATTGCCTCGTCCTTCGGCTTTTCCTCCTCCTCGCTATCGGAGCACGCGCTGGCGAGCACCAACACGAAGAGCAAGACCAGCCGGAATGCTGAGACTCGAAACGGCCAAAACGGGCACGCAGGATATGGTGACACGAGGACACTCCTTCCTCGAGAGAGTCGAACGGCAGCGATAGCTCGGAGATGCTCGACCCGAGGTGAGCACCGGTTACCTCCGAGGACGCGAACGCCGGATGTGTGGAACGCCAGTTCGACTTGTGGGTCCGTACAGTTCGTCAGAACGACGGGACAAGGTGAGTGCCGCCAAGAAAGTGGTCAAGTGCCTGGGTGCCTGGGTGCCTGGGTGACTGGGTGACTGGGTGCCTGGGTGACTGGGCGAATGACCCGTTCGCACGCTCACCAAGGCACCTCCTTCCTGGTGTTCGGGTGATCTGGTGTTCGGGCGATCTGGTGTTCAACTGCCAAGGTCTTCACCGAAGCACCAAGACACCAAGACACCTCTTCCAGAGCGCCGGATTCAGCCGGTCTCTTACCGCCGGACTGCCGTGCACTCGTAGCGGCCGCTCTGGACGGCGCGGACGGTGTCTCGGAACTTGTCCTTCACGAGCTCGACGAAGCGAGCGGTGAGGGCGGCAGGATCGAGCGTCTCGAGCGATCGTCGATGCTGTTCCAGCTCTTCGAAGGACCTGGGCGCCTCGGGCAATTGAAAGCTGTAGTCTAGCCCTGCGCAGTACCGCCGGCCGACATCGGGCTTGGTGAAACAGTCGAAAACGACTTCGGCCGACCCGATCAATGCCGGGAGACACCGAGTCCACAGCGCCAATCTCGGATGAGCTTCAAAACGCTCGTCTGCGAGCATCATCAGGACCAGCTCGGCAAGGCAGAGGAACTGCGGGCTGTTCGGGTAGCCGGATAGCGTCACCGGGCTGGCATCGACGCCGGTGCCGAGCTGACCGCTCGCGAAGAGATACAGCGCACGGGATATCGCCAGCGAGGATGCCTCGTCACCCGGCTCTCCGAAGGCTCGCCGGAACGACGTCCAGATCAGCTCTTCCGCCCACAGCGCCGAGGCCCACGTCGCCTCACCTGGACGTACCCAGCTTCCCTCGATGGCCGCTCGCCGGATGATCTGGGATTTCAGGAACTGCTCGAGGTCGAGCACGCGATCGAGCGATGCGACCCGCCCTTGCTCGATCAGCGCCTTGGGATACGAGCCGGCATCGATGCCGAGGAAGAAGAGACGAGAGCGGAGCAAGAGCTCCTCTTGCTCCGTGGCACCGGCGATCTCGCAGCGGAGCTCCTCCGCCTTTGCGGCGAACGCCTCCTCGGCAGTGACAGGAGGCCCCTGGGCTGACGGCTCATCAGCGAAGACGATCTTCAAGCGCACACGCCTTGGGCGGCCACGACGCTCCTTGACGACGACGCGAAGGTGACCTGGCTCGACGAGCTCGAACCGCTTCACGCGAACCGACTTGGTCTTGGCGAGCACGTTGACGACGTCGCGGGCCGGCTCGATTGAAATGTCGAGCCGGCCTTTGTTCCTCTTCTTCCAACGGACTCCGAAGTCGTCTGTCCGGCTGCTCATGAGATGTCGATCGAGGAGGGTGTGGGATTGGCTTCGAAGTTCCGGCGCGGCTCAAGGAGCCTGAATGCTGATCCAGTGACCGACGACGAGCGGAGTCGTCGCCATGGTGTAGGTGCGCTCCTTTTGATCCTCGTACATCAGACGGACGTGAATCCCGTCTCCCGCATCGTACACCCAATCGGGCACTCCGGGCATGGTCCGCGACGGATCATACTGGCTCTCGAGGGTCCACTTGCTGTCGACCATGACGGCCGAGAAGGCAGACTTCAGCGCATTGTACAGCTTCTTGTTCTGCTCGACCGTATCCGCGACCTTCTCGACGGGATGGTTTACGAAGTACTCCTTCAAGGCATCCAGGATGTGAGTCGGAACGGGAACGCCCCCTCGCTCACCCTGGGCGGGAAACTGGCGATTGACAGTGATGTGAAAGCTCAAGACGGGCTGAACGGTGCCAACGGCCATACGGCGACTCTCCTCTCGTCGAAGTGATTACTCCACCCGAGCACTCCGGGCACAGCGGAAACCGATTTGAACGTCCTTGTGAGTCGTGTCCGACCCGAAGGTTCGGTGCACGGCGAGGGTGCTCTGCCAGGCGTCGGCATTCCAGGCGCCGCCCATCACGTAGACCTGATGCAACCGGACCTCCGCGGCACCGGTCTGACTCTTCTCCACGATCCAGGTGCTCGTGAACTCCGAAACATTGCCGAGCATGTGGTACAGGCCCGTCGCCGTGGTCGCGTCGGGACGGCTGTCGACGCGCTCGGCCTCCTTCAGAAAGACCGCGAGCCCCTCCTGCGGGCCGCGCCTGGATCGGATGGGCCCAGCCGTATTGGCGCGATTTACATCGCCCTCGTCCGAGAGCTGCCACGGGTACTCGGCGCGACTCGACCCGCGGGCCGCCAGCTCCCATTCAGCGTGGGTCGGCAACCGCTTGCCCACCCACTCGCAATACGCACGGGCGTCGTACCAGCTCAGGTACACCGCCGGGTAATCGTCGTACTCGTTCCCGGCCGGGAGGAATTGCCAGGCATAGGGCGCCGGCCGCTCGGTGGCTTCGAGGAACTCACGAAACTCGCCGAGGGTCACCTCATGAGCGTCGATGTAGAAGGGGGCGACGTCGATGCCTTCCGCGCCAATCGGGCACATGGGCTCCATCTCCGAGGGGCCATTCAGGTGGCCTCCCGCGATGAAGACCTCTTCATTGAATTTGCGCAGACCACCCGCGGCCGGAAGCTCGAGATCGACTTTCCACTCAAATCCAGTGATCAAGCGGTCGAACTCCCGGAGGCCGGAGTCCTCCGAGTGCAACTCGAACCGGTAATACCCCGGAGCCAACGGCCGGCGCACGACCGGAAGCGGCAAGTCCGATTCGAGAGGATCACCGTGCGCTTTCGCCACCATGGACAGTGCCTGAATCGTCAGGGAAGCGGTCGACTGGGCGGCCTGCCCGACGGTGATTGAGACTCTCGGCCAGAGCCACTTCTCGGGCTCTTTGAGCTCGACGTGATTCGCCTCATCGAAGACTCGTCGAATGTCAGCGACACCATTGACTGACTCGGCGAACAGCCCACCGTTCAACGCCAAGAGCTCTCGAGGACCGCTCTCCTCGAGCTGTGAGAAGAGACTCTCCACGATCCTCTTCTCCCAGTCTTGTTGAACCTCGTTCAAATACTCATCGACCCGGTCGACGAGCTCCCCATTCGAGTCTCCCCCGAAGGTGGTTCCCGCTAGCCGCTTTCGCTGGTCTTGCAGTTGCTGGATCTCCTCCGTCTGGCCGATGCGCTCGGCACTCGGTATCTGGAGCTCTGCCGTGACCCGCGATCGGAGCTCCTCGGCTTCTCGCCAGTCCTTTTGAATCTCACGGGCACCGATCGTCACCGCACCGAGCCCTACCAGCCCGAGGGTCGTCACGATGGGCCGCCGGTAGCGGCGACAGCGGTTCCAGGCACGGCGAATTCGAAAGAGGCGCTCGGCGCGAGGTGACCCACGCTTCAGGACCTTCTCCAGGTCGTCGGCGAAGTCCCGCGCCGTGGCGTAGCGTGCCTCTCGCTCCTTCTCCATCGCTTTCAGGCAGACGGCCTCCAGTGCGGTGGGGATCTGCCCGTCGATCGAGCCGGGCCGGGGCGGCTGCCGGTTCTGGATGTTGGCGATCAAGCGCAGCGGATCCGAGTGCTCGAAGGGTCTTTGCAGAGTCAGCAGCTCGTACAGCACGACGCCGAGGGAGTAGACATCGGTTCGATAGTCCAGTCCTCCCGACTCTCCCTTCGTTTGCTCGGGGCTCATGGCGTGTATCGTGCCGGCGACGCCCGTCGAGACGGACTCGACATCGAGTACCCGCGCGAGCCCAAAATCGGTCACCCTGGGTCGCCCTGCTTCATCCAGCAAGACGTTCGCCGGCTTGATGTCCCGGTGAATGATCCCTTGCGCATGGGCATGATCGAGCGCTTCGGCGATCTGGAGCACGAGCTCGGCGACTCGAATCGAGTAGGGCTCTCCGGGGCTGCCGAAGGTCGTGTCCCGATGCGCCGACTCCAAACCGCCATCCCGGTGCATCTCGAGCCAGTCCTCCAGGCTTCCTCCTTCCGCCAGCTCCATCACGAAGTAGGGCACGCCCTCTTCCTGATCGACCTTCAGGACACGGATGATTCCCGGGTGCTGGAGTGTGGAGATTCGCTGGGGCTCCTTGAGGAACTCCCCAACCTCCCGCTCGGTCAAGCCCAGCCGGCTGCGCAGGAGCTTGATCGCGAACACGCTTCCCGTCTGGCCGTCGCGCGCCCGGTGCACGACACCCGTTCCACCGTGACCGATCTCCTCCTCGAGCTCGAAGCCGCTCAGCTTCGGGAGCGGTGGCGGCTCGGGTGGCTCGAGGAGATGCTCGCTCGCCTCGGTGGCACTCAGCAGCCGGAGAACCTCATCCGCGACCTCGGGCTCGGACTCGCAGCGCAACCGAACCCTGTTCTCCCACTCATCGGGATCCCGATCGACCACGTCCTCGAAGACAGCTTGGATCTGCTGCCAGGATTGAGAATCCACACCTTGACCTCCTAGGCCCATCCCGGGGAATGCTCGCGCTCAGTACCAGCCCTTCATTTCTCCACGACTTTCGGCTCGGTCGTCCGCCCGCAATCCGCGAGATTCTCATCGTCCTCGGCGACTGCGGCGTTCTCGGAGGGGATGCCTAGCTCGCTATAGACCCAGGCTTTGATCATCCTCCAGCGGCGCTCGAAGGTGCGCAGCGAGACACCGAGAGCTTCGGCGACCTCGGCGCTCTTGAGGCCCCCCCAGTACCGCAGATCGACCGCACGAGCCATCACCGGATCGAAAGCCTCGAGGCGATGCAAGAGCTCGTCCAGGATCAGGAGGTCGACCCCGGCCTGCTCCTCATAGACCTCGACCAACGTGTCCAGTGGCACGCGCTGCCCCTCACATGTGCGCTTCTTCCGCCCCTTCTTGCGGGCGTGATCGATGATGATCGAGCGCATCACCCGAGAGGCGACACCCAGGAAGTGATTCTGATCTTCACACGAAGGAGAGCGGCCTTTGCGAAAGAGCTTCGCCCACGCTTCGTTGACCAACGCCGTCGTTTGCAGCGTGTGGCCGTTCTTCTGCTCCCGCATCATTCCCGACGCAATCCGGCGAAGCTCGGCTTCCACGAACCGATAGAGCTCGTCGCTCGCGCCGGATTCCCCGCGACGCGTACGCTCGAGCAATGCCCGGACTTCGTCATCACGACGAATCTCGCTCATTCTCTCCTCCGGCCTTGAGGCCTCTTCCCTGCCCCTCGCGCAATCGGTGCCTTCGATCGATGCTTGCTCTCATTTATTGCGCACATGCGCCGGATGCTTCACTCGAGGGGGATTCCTGCAACGACCATACCGCTCGACAACTCGGGCTTCCATGAGTTTTCCGAAAGCAACTCCCTTCTCGCGCAATTGGCGCCACCCTTGTATGGCAATCTCCCGGAAAGTCCCTGCAGCCGGGTGTCCGGCTCCACAAGACCGTCCAGGCCCTGTCTCGATCGCCTCCGAGAGGATAGGATGAGCTGCCGAGGCACCCTCCCGATCCTCCCTCCTCGACGGAGCACTCGCGTGATCTCTCGGCATCCCTTGAGCGTCCTCCCCGGCCTACTCGTCTGGATCGGGCCGCTCCTGCCGGCGGCGATCTGCCAGGACGAGCCCACGCTCTCCGACCGGCTGGCGGCCGCCGTCTCCTGGTGGGATCGACCGGATGCTCCCGGCATCGCCGTCGCCGTTCGGCGCGGAGACGAGGTCCTCCTTCGCAAGGGGCTCGGGCGAGCGTCACTCGAGTTCGACGCACCGATCACCCCCGAGACGATCTTCCACGTCGCCTCGGTCTCCAAGCAGTTCACGGCCTTCGCGGTCAGCTTGCTCGCCGATGAGGGGCGACTGAGCTGGGAGGACGACGTCCGAGAGCATCTGCCGGCCGTTCCCGACCTCGGCGCGCCGATATCTCTCCGCCAGCTCGCCAATCACACCAGCGGACTGCGTGATCAATGGGAGCTCCTGGTCCTCGCCGGCTGGAGAATGGACGACGTGATCACGCTCGGTCACGTCCTCGATCTGGTCGCTCGTCAGCGCGAGCTCAACTTTCCGCCCGGCTCGCAGGAGCTCTACTGCAACACCGGTTGCACGCTCTTGGCGCAGGTCGTCGAAGCGGTGTCTCATCGCTCCTTCCCGGACTTCTGCGAAGAGAGGATCTTCCGACCGCTGGGAATGAAGCGCTCCCACTTCCACGATGACCACACTCACATCGTGGCCGGACGCGCTTACTCGTACGCGCCGTCTCCCACCGGGTTCCGCAACAGCGTGCTCTCCTACTCCCTCGCCGGCGCCACCAGCCTGTTCACCACCGTCGATGACCTGCTGCGCTGGAACGAGAACTTCGAGACGCATCGCGTAGGCTCACCGCGCGTCTTCGATTGGATGCTCGAGAGAGGAACGTTGACGAGTGGAGAGACGCTCGATACGGCCAAGGGGC
>JAVJTD010000211.1:0-19402 GCA_040219065.1 Planctomycetota bacterium | reverse complement strand
GCTCCCTGCTCAGTAGCCGCTTCCCGTCTCGGTCGCGCGGGCTCTGGTTTCCTGTCGCGCAGGACCTAATTTCACGTCAGCGGTCCGCGATCCTCAGTCGACCTTCGAAGGAGACCGCCGAGATGCGGTCGGTGATCGCCCGAACTCTCCAGATCACCGTGTCGCCAAGCGCAGCGCTCCAGTCCCCATCCTCGGGTGTCCAGCTCGTGTCCGAGCCGGCTGGGAACCGCTGCAGGGAGCGCGAGTCCGGATCCAAGAGCTCGATGACGTAGCGAACCTCGGAGCGGCGACCGGGATAAGTGATCAAGAAGGGGTTATGAGACCAACGGAACGTCGGAGCCTCACTGGCTGAGATCGTGGCGGTGTTCGACGGAGCGATCGGAGCAGGCACGATTCGACCTGGGGTGAGGGGCACACCCGGACCGTCCGACGTCCCCTGGCGCTGCGTGTCTCCCAACCAGGTCAGGACGTTCTGCATCAGAACCACCGCGTCGGGATCCCTCAGATCGACCCCGCACGATCCGCCGCCCTCGTCGTAGAATGTCATCTCGTCACCGAGCACGACGATTCGGCCCGCCTCGAACTCGGAGCAAGCTGCCGCCGCAACGGACGGGTTCCCGTCCGGGCTGGCCAGGGGAATGGCCGGTGGCCTCGTCGCGAACACCGAGCCTCCGACGACACCGATATCGTTGACGCCCGCCGTGATCGGATGGACCGCCTGGAAGCTCAATCGAGTGCCGCAGGTACCGAAGTCGTCGGTGAACGTCACACCGAAAGGATCGCTCGCCGTATTGCAGTAGGCACGGTCCTCGTCACCTGCATCGCCGAGGATGAGGAGTCGTCCGCCGCGGCGAACGAACTGCAGCAGCGCGCTCTGCTCTTCGGGACAGAGGTAGGGCCGGTCGGCCGCTCGACTGTTCAGCCCGGAGATCACCACCAGATCGTAGGACTGGATCGTCTCCCAGCTCAGAGGAGCCGTCACCGAGGTGATCTGGGTATTTCCGTACCCGGCCGATTCCACCAGCCCCGCCAACTCGAAGGCCCCGAAGGCTCCTCGACGCTCGATGTCCAGTCCACCCGGATGGACGTAGAAGAGAGCATGCTGCTTGTACCGGGGCTTGAAGCGCAGCACCTGAGCTGTCGTCGTCCCCACGAGGCTCCACAAGAGCGTGACTGCCACGATCGTCCCGAAAGACCATCGAAGTGCTTTCATTTCAGAGGGCTCCAAAGGTCGGGCTTCTCACTTGCTTTTCATCATCTCGACTATCTGGTGTTTCGGGCGAGACTCGAAAGGATCTTGAACGGCTCCGATCTCATCCGACACCGTGATCTCGAAAGGCGACATCCCCTCGACATTCCCAACTGCATGGCGGGGTGTGGCCGATTCTCCCACGTCGAAGAATCTCGACGATTCGCCGCACCGATCGAGCTCCTTGCAGGGCAGCCGCTGGCCCGGCGTCCGATCGCCCACGATCAATCGGCCCGTCCGGACCTTCCCGACACCGACGAAGCACTCCGTCGTTCAGGGCGGCACGAGCGTTGCGGGCTTGGCTCGACCGCGGGTCGACCCCGAGGTGCTTCGGAGCCCGAAGGGTCGCTCGCGAGAATCAGCGGTCCGCCGCTCTGCAGGGGTGAACACTTCTTGCGGAACGGTCTATATCTGGCCGCGTCACATATCCCCCCCCGGCATCGTTGACGAAGCCACTTCGGTGTTCGTCAGCCGGCTCATCTCAGGGAAGGGAGATCCGGTTGTGAGAGGTCACATCTTCACTTTGGAAGAAGCCAACGGCGCGCTGCCGTTGGTCCGCACTGTCATCGAAGACCTCCAGAGCGACTATCGTCGTCTCAAGAGCTATCGACAGATGCTCCGAGCACTCGAGGACATCAGCCGCGACCAGGTTCGCGACATCGAGTATCGCCGTTGGGTCGCCAAAGAGAAGGTCATGGCGCTCGAAACGGACCTCGAGCGCTACCTGAAAGAGCTCGACTTGATCGGCTGTTCTCTCCGCGACATCGAGACCGGTCTCGTCGACTTCCCGACGACGGTCGAAGGCAAGCTCGGCTACTTCTGTTGGCAAGCCGGCGAGAATGCCATCGGCTTCTGGCACGAGCTCGAAGAGGACGGCGAGGACGTTCGCAAGCCTCTCCCCAGTAACCTCCTGTCCTGCTGAGCCACGCCACTCCGGCATCCCTGGTGAAACGGCTCCCTTCCTCCGAGGAAGAAGGGAGCCATTTTCATTGGTTCGGCCGAAAGGTGCTCAAGCTGAGCCCGAGGGCGATGGAGTGCCCAAGTCCGATGGAGCCGGTGACCGAGTCTGTCTGCGAGGGCTTTCCCAAACGAGCTTGGGCCGGGGGACATCGTCCCGCCAAGAAAGCGCACTCCGAATGCTCCCTTGCTCGGCACCCTTCTGCTCGATCGGTGGCACCGTCGAGGAAGCAGCTCCCCGCTCAGCAGCCGCTTCCCGTTTCGGTCGCGCGGGCTCTGGTTTCGGTCGCGCGGGATCTAGTTTCAGATCAACCTCGCCCCCGGCGGCGGCCCCCCGGAGCACACAGGTGGTGAAACCAGGCCCGAGGGCGATGGAGTGCCCAAGTCGAGCGAGCCGGTGATCGGGTCTGTCTGCGAGGGCTTTCCCAAGCGAGCTTGGGCCGGAGCTCGTCATCGGACCACGGCAGGTGCGGGCCACGGAGATTCAGATCTGAGGTCTGGGTCTGTTTCAAGGCACTCGGATGGAGGACACGGAGACCGGCTAAAAGCCGGCGGTCCGAACGACTACGTGACTGGTTTCAGTCAACCGCTCGATGAGTCGCGCCAGTCGAACATCCGATCCCGCTCAGCCCTCAAAGCCTGAAGCTCCCTCGACCGCCTCTCGGCTCCCCAGCCCAGCTCCCGAGCCATCCAATCGGCGGCGCCTTCCCATTCTCCCTGCCCGGAGCCTGGATCGAAGAGCCGCGAGGTCCGCGTTCGGAACAAGTCCACCAGCCGCTGACACCATTCGAAGCGGACCGCGTGCGCGACCTCCACTCCGAGCAAGGCCCCATCGTCCGGACCCAGAGGCTCTCTCGCAGCCGGCTCTCGCCGAATGAGCTCCTCGTGCTCCTGGGCCAAAGTGCCGTGGCCGTCGATGATCCGCTCGGCAGCTCGACGGCCGATCCCCAGCTCTTCCGTCCACTTCGCGACCACGCCGGAGCGCCAGCGCGGAAAGTCACTGACGTCGCCGCCGGGAATCGCCTCTCGGGCGGTCTTGCCACTCGGCGCCTTTTGCCCGAGGCTGCGGAAGACTCGCTCGGTCAGCTCGGCGCAGACCGCCCGGAACGTCGTGTACTTGCCGCCGACGAGGATGAGCGCCCCCGTCGAGGTCTCGAGGATCTGATGCTCCCTCGAGACGCCGGACGGTCCCACGCCTCTCTGGTCGAGCAGCGGACGCACGCCAGCGTAGGTGGCCACCACATCGGAAGGCTCCAGGCGCGCTCCCGGTAGCACGCGGCGAGTCTCTTCGAGGAGGTAACGGGCATCCGCCGCGTCGATGTCCACTGCGTCGGGAGGTCCCGAGTAGTCAGTATCGGTCGTTCCAACGATCGAGAGGTCGCCGTGAGGGATCACGAAGTACACTCGCCCGTCTCGACGCGCGGAGAGCACGATTCCCGAGTGGCGAGTCAGCGCCGGCACGAGCAGATGCACCCCCTTCGTCGGACGCAACCGCGGCGGCTCGCCGCTCGGCTCCAGCTCGGGCATCAGGCCGGCCCAGGGACCACAAGTCGACACCACGACGCGGGCGCGAACGGTCACCGGTTCGCCGCCGCCGGCCGGCTGGACGAGAGCTCCACTCGCTCGGCCGTTCTCGACGAGGATCTCCCGCGCTGAGGCGAAGTTGACCAAATGAGCCCCCGCATGAGCCGCAGCGCGAAACGTCAGGAGGCAAAGACGGGCATCGTCCATCTTCGCGTCGTAGTAGAGCGCCCCCGCGCGCAATCCGTCGGCCAGCAGATCCGGCTCTCGCTCGAGGACCTCTCGGGTGGAAAGCATCTGATGGCGCTTGGTGTTCCGGAAGGCGGCCATGAGATCGTAGAGCCACATCCCGAGTCGAATCCACATCGGGCCCCGAGCATCGCCCTCGTAGATCGGGAGCAGGAACGGCAGCGGTCGCACCAGGTGAGGCGCCAGGTCGAGCAGCAGCCGCCTCTCCCGGCAGGCCTCGTGTACGAGACGAAAGTCCGCTTGCTCGAGATAACGGATTCCGCCGTGGACCAGGCGAGAGGATCGGGAGGATGTCCCGCTCGAAAAGTCCGATCGCTCGACGAGGGCGACTCTCAACCCTCGCTCGGCGGCGTCCCGGGCCAACCCGGCTCCGTTGATCCCTCCTCCAATGACGAGAAGGTCGTACGTACCTTCTTCGAGCTGACGCCAATCCGCCGAAGCCATGCCTCACCGCCCTTTCGATCCCGCGCTCTTCCGGCCAAGGACCGGCCGGAACACGTCGTGGCCGTCATCGACCCGACATTCTTGATAAGTTAGGGAATTCGTCTCCCGTTCCGGCCTACCGTCGGCCTGAAAGATATCGGCTCCCTCAGTCAATAAGGGAAGCGGGTCGGCGGTGCCGCCGTCCTTTCTGAGTCCCCGGAATCTCGAGGCCGAAGTGAGCGCTCCGAAGAAACGACGTAAATCCCGAGCCATCTTGCTCGTGCCGCTGCTGGTCTGGGGCGGGATGTTCGCCGAGCGCCAGCACCTGACATCTATTTACGAAGCGGCCGCTGGCGACAACCTCGCGCGGCTCACGAGAGCGACACACGACCTTGCCGAATACCGCTTCTGGAACCCCGTCGAGCACCTCACCTCCGAGCGATACATCGCCGGGATCGAGCGCCGCCTCGAGGTCGCTCGTCATCGGGTGGCCAACCAGCTTCTCGCCGATGTCCAGGCTTGCCTCAAAGGAGAGGACGACGACTGGGACCGCGCGGCGCGTGATTGCCGGTTCTTCACGAAATTGACCCACGGACAGGGCGCCGCCGAGGTGCAGATCGCGCTGAACGCGCTTGAAGAGTACGTCTACAAGGACCTGCTTCTCAGCCCGATCCAATCGCATCAGATCTCCGCGCCTCGGGAGGCCGCTTTGCTTTGTGACCGGTACCTGCGGGCGTTCCAGCGCAGCAAGTACCGTGAGACCGTGCGAGAGAATCGCGATCAGTTCCGGCGTCAGGCCGACTACCTGGCCTGCCAGGCGATCGTGCAATTCCAGCGCGAGAATCCCGAAGACCTCGACGGCCTCGTCTCGCGCCTCCGGGACTACGACAGGGAGTACCCTCGCGGTCACTTTCGCCAACCAGCGCGCCACTTCATGTCCTGGGCGAACGGCCTCCGGAGCTATCGCCCTTACACGATCCAGCTCGAGGAGATCGATCTCGACCGGGACCACATCTCGACTGGTGCCGGCGACGGCGCCCCCGAGGTCTATGTTCGCCTCGAGTGCGGTCGCCGATCGACTCGCTCCGAGACGCTCCCGGCCGGTTACCAGATCCGAGGAGAGTTCCGCTTTGACCAAGGAGTGCGTTGGCGGCGAGGAGAGCCTATCCGCATCGAAGTCTGGGACGCGGACACGCTCCAGGACGACCTGCTCTTCGAGATTCGGTTCCGCGGCGAGCTCGCCTTGGGCCAGCTCAACGGCATCGTCGAGCACCGCAGCTACGGACATCGACTCCGCTTCCAAACGACCCTACGGACTCCCGAGCTACCGCCGGTCCCCGAAGCCTCTCCCGTCGCTTGGCACTCGGCACGAACCTCTCGCTGACGGTGTGACCGAGCCCGCTGCGTGGCCTGAGGCGGGCGGGAGGCCTGCGCTCTCGATCAGGTGAGCTTCTTCGGGACGCGGTGTCCTTCGAACCTCGCCGTTTGGAATAGCTCCCCGACGAGCGGACGCACGTAGTCGACGAAGGCAGGGGTGATGTCGTTGTCGCCCTCGATGAAGTCGTCGGCGAGGGTCTTGGTTTTCCCGGCGACCGATTCGAGGGAGGTGACGAAGCACTCGCTCGAGTAGCGGTCTCCCTCGTGTCGGCGAATCGCGATGCTGCCGTGAAGGTGCTTGCCGGACATCGCCGCTCGGACCGCGGCACGGCCGGCCTCCTCGGCTTCCCGTAGGTCGACGTCCGAGGCGAACGACGGGAAAGAGCGCTGCAGGTAGCCGAAAGTATCCGCCCGGACGCGGAGCTTGCCGAAGCGACTCTCGAGCTTCTCTCGAACGACGTTCGCGAGGAGATCGCCCAGCGCTCCAGAGCCGGAGAGCTGCACGTTGCCGTGAGAATCGACCTCGGAGGACTGAACGATCAATTTTCCCTGGGCGTCGTGGATACCCTCGGAGACCGCGATCACGCAGCGGCCGAGCCTCTCGTAGACCGTGGCGACGTCCTCGAGGAACCTCTCCATGCTGAAGACTCGCTCGGGCACGTAGATCAGGTGTGGCCCGTCGTCCTCGTGCTGCCTGGCGAGCACGCTGGCGGCCGTCAAGAACCCGGCATGCCGCCCCATGACCACGTCGATCTTGATCCCGGGCAAGGAGCGGTTGTCGAGGTTGTCCCCCATCACCGCGTGCGCGACGAATCGAGCCGCGGACCCGAAGCCGGGACAGTGATCCGTCACCATCAAATCGTTGTCGATCGTCTTGGGCACGTGGAACAGGCGCATCTCGTAGCCGTCGCGAGTGGCCATCTCGTGGACGATGTGCGCGGTCTCCGAGGTGTCGTTGCCACCGATGTAGAAGAAGTAGCGAACGTCGTGAGCCTTGAAGACTTCGAGGATGCGCTCGCAATCCTCGGTCGTCGGCTTCTTGCGCACCGAGCCCAGACCGGCGGCCGGAGTCTTGGCGACCGCATCGAGCGTCGTCGCCTTCTCCTGGCGCAGATCGATGAGCTCTTCGCGAAGGATCCCCTGAACTCCGTGCAGAGCACCGTAGATTCCGCTCAGGGCATCGTGCTGCGCGGCCTCGCGGATCAAGCCGATCAAGCTGGAGTTGATGACGCACGTCGGTCCACCCGATTGACCGACCACCACATTGCCCTTGAGCTGACTCACGCTTTCACCTCCTCACCGATCCAGACCAGAGTCGGGCGCTCATACTTCTGCCGCCCCGACCGCCATCGGCGGCCAGGATAACGAATGGCCGACGGGCAAGGTAGACGGAGACGACTCCTTCACCCTGGGAAGTCTCGGCGCCGGTTCGCGAGTGCTCATTGGTCGTAGTGGAGCGAGGCCCGCTCGCCGGGCTCGAGTCGGATCATTCGCTGATCGAGGAGGTTGTTGCGGTAGTCGAAGACCGAGAGCTCGTAGTCCCCCGGTGGAATCGGACCGGTCACGTATCGCCCGCCGTTGTCCGTCCGAACGTCCAAGAGCACGTCCTCGCTCGCGAACCGAACACGGCCGCTGCGTGCGATTCGCCCCGATTCGTCTCGGTATCGAATGCGGCCGTTCGCCGCAGCCGTCTGCTCGACCTCGATCTGGATCTCCTGGATCTCTCCGAGGGAGACACGGACCACGTCCCGGTCCAGGCCGATACTGACGCCCGACAAGAACACGGCGACCTCGCCACCCGGAACGTGCTCGAGGAGGAACCGTCCCTCGGAATCGGTGACGGAGATCGCGACCTCCCGCGCGCGCGCGGCCTCGAGCGAGCCTCTTTGAATGCGGCTTCCCGGCCCCCCACCGATCCAGACGTTGACGTCGGAGATCGGTGCGCCATCGGAGCGGAGGACACGACCCCGGAGGGTCGTCGGCGGACGATCATCCAAGTAGACCGGAATCACACCCGGATCCCGGCCGATCTGCAAGTCGAGCGTTTCTCGCCCGTACCAACCGCCGGTCTCGACTCGAAGGACATAAGCGCCCGGCCCAAACGTCCCGATCCCGACGACCCCCGGCTCGTCCGCACGCGTGTTGGCGAACGAGCGACGCAGCACCTCTTGACGTTCGGCCGAATCCATCGAGAGATCGAAGCGTCCACGGTAGGGATGCCCTTCGGGACCGATCAGTCGAACCTCGAGCTCGAAGCCGGGCTGCAGATCGAGAATGAGCTCGTCGCTGGGAGCGGTGGCGGAGACTGGCCGAGGCTGCACGTAGCCGGCAGCCGTCACCTTGAGCTCGTAGACGGTGGTGATCAGGCCCCCGATCGTGAAGGTCCCGTCCGCACCCGTCACGGCGAGCGGACGTCTCTCGGCGCGAGGCGGCAAGGGCCCGATCGCTGCCACCTTGGCTCCGGCCACCGGGAGACCGGCCTCGTTTCGCACCTCTCCTCGGATCTTCACCAGCTCTTTCAGCTCGATGTCGATCCCTTGAAGGCTCTTCCGAGCGGTGACGGCGATCCCCTTGATCTCCGCAGGCTGAAAGCCCCTGGCCATGGCCCAGAGCGTCCATTCCCCTTCGGGAGCTCCCTGGAGTCGATAACGGCCCTGACGATCCGTAAGCGTGCTTGCAGACGCGAGTCGCACTTCGACACCCGACAGGGGCTGGTCCTCGACGTCGTAGACGATCCCTTCGACGGTCCCACCAACCTCGAGCTGCACCTCGATCGAGATCTCTCCCGATTCCGCGGGCTTCAGATCGGAGAGCGCCGCCGGAGCCAGCTCTTCGTGACAGACCAACAAGCCGACACTCGTACCGTCCCAGGGCGCATTGGCTCGAAACTTCCCGTCTCGATCGGTTCGCGCGATCGGCTGGAGGCGGCCGACCTCCTCGGGCTCGGGTGGCACGGCGCCAGGAGCCGAGTAGATCCAAGCGCCCTCGAGCAGCTCATCGTCCGGGCCGAGGACCACGCCGTTCACGGGCACTTCGGGCAGGGGCTCGGGCTCGGGCAGCTCTTCGAGAGACCCGGGATGAACCGGGTCGAGCGTCGGGCTCTCTGCGATGTCGCGCTCTTTGACGTCGGGATCGACCGGACGAATCGGCTTGGAGTTTCCCGTCGCATCCGGCTCGGACTGAAAGAGCCAGATGGCCGCCGCGATCACCAGCACACCGATCAAGACGACGATTACACCCAAGAGAACGGCGAGTGACGCCCCTCGGGCAGCCTTCTGGACAGAATGGTTCATGGATCGATCTATCAGGGTCGGGGCAGGTTCCGAGCGCCAAGCTAGCACATGAGATTCCGGGAGTGAATCCGGAGGCCTCTTCGAAGTCGACGCGTTCTTCCCGTCTCTCCCTATCAGGGCGCAGCGACTTCTGGAGATCGAGCACGGTCCCTACACCGAAGGATGCGCTCCCGGGTCGAATGGGACGACTGAGTCACGAGTCGGCGGGCATCCGTCGACCGAGTCCTTCGTGCTCCTCGATGGGCTTCAGGAAGACATCGAGCAGTACCTGGGCGAAGGGAATGCTCTCTCGGCGCGAGCTCTGCTGTTGCGAGCTTCCCTGCGACCTACTCAGAGCTTCATCTCTTTACGGGTGTCTCGCGCAAGGCGATCGCGGCGTGCCTCGCAGAGCTCGGGGACCCGAGGGCCGAGCAGACGCTCCTGGAAGCTCATGAGCTGCTCACGGTCTCTGACCGCGGAAAGATGAACGACTGCGTGCAGAATCTCATCCGGCTCTACACCAATCGGAGTGACGAAGCGGAAGCCGCGAAATGGCGGGCACGCCTCGCAGAGAGCGGTACGCCACCGAAGGGCTCCGATGACGACAAGTAGAGCTGCTCGATTGCAGTTCAGGCGCGCCACGTCAAGGCCTCGACGAATCGCGACGCTTCGTCAGATGCGCGCCCGTTGGACGAGATCGAGCAGCGCTCGCACCGAATCACATGCGGGATAGAGACCGAGCAAACGCGGAGCGAGCGTGCGCTCGAGCACCTTTCGGTCAGCTGCTCGCGCTTTCAGGAGGTGGCTTCTCTGACCGCCTGCCACGAATCGACCGTGAGTGAACCGGCAATCGGCGAAGCTCCATTCCGAGACGGATTGTTCGAGGGAGATGGTCACGAGTCTCGGATGCCGCACTCGAAGCGACTCCTCGAGACGAGACCATCCGTCGAATGGCGCATCGGTCGGCAGAAGGCCCAGATCGGCGAGGTCCTTTACCAGCCGCTCGCCGTCGGAGTGCGAGTAGCAGCGACTGCGCCAGAGCTGGAGATCTCCCTTCTCGGCACCGAGAACTCGCAGCCGGACGGTCTCTCCTCCCACGAGGCTCAAGTCGAGGTGCCGCTTCCCCGGCACGAGCCAACGGCGCTGGTGCTCGTGAACGGGCCCGCGGAACTCGTTCACCGCGCGCGGAATCAGCTCGTCATCGACGGCGAAGAGCGTCTGCCATTCCCAGGCCGCGGTCCAGCTCATGTCTCCGAATCCCCCTCGGCGAATCGCTCGCGATCGCGCCCGGCACACTTGGCGACGACGGACTCGAGAATCGGTTGAAGGTCGAGGCCGCGAGAGTTCAGCAGGCAGATCGCAGCGAAGATCAAGTCACCGATCTCCTCTCCGAGATCCTGCTCCGCCTCGCCGCTCTTCTTCGGCTTGTCGCCGAAGTGATGATTCACGATCCGGGCGAGCTCGCCGGCCTCCTCGCAGATCCGGGCCACGTTCGCCAGCGGCGAGAAGTAGCCGCGTCCGGTCGAGGCGATGGCCTCGTCGACGTTCTCTTGGAGCTGGCGCAACGACCAATCCACGCCTGGGGCCTTTCGCAAGGATGCTGCTGCGCGGCCTTTCACAGACGACGCAGCCTGGGGTACTTGATCCGCATTCCATTCTGTACCCAGAGCGGCAGATCATGCCAACGGCTCTCCAGGTAGCCGAGATCGTCCGCGTCCGGGTCGATGATCAGGCGTCCCTCGTCGACCTCGACCCGCAGGGGAATCCGAATCGTCTCCCCTAGCCGCCCCAGGATCTTCTCCGCCCGCACCTTCGTCGGATCCGGAGGGTCGGTCACCGACTCCTCGACCTCGAGCCCGCGAAGGACCTGGTGCAGAAACGAGCTGAGCAGGGCGATGTCGGACTCGAAGCCTGCGATGGGCTCCTTCATGGTCAGACCGATGCGGACGTGACCCGCCTGAACCTGCTCGGCCAAGGACGTTTCATCACCGAGATGATCTTCGAGGTCGAGGCGATGATCTTCGAGCGTGATGGCGAGGTTCTGACGATCGGTTCCGCTGACCTCGAGCTCGAGATGATAGTGGTGGAGAATCAACGGGACGCGCGACGACCTGGCCCGCGACTCTGGCCGCCGTTCCGGCCGGAGCCGGAGCCACTGCCCCCACCGCCTCCGCCCCGAGTGGATCCCGAGCGCGGCCCGCGACTCGATCCACCCTTTCCGGAGCTCCCGCCGCGCGGGCCACTCGAGGACCCGCCCTGTCCGCTGCCGCCGGAGCGCGGCGGACGCCCGGATCCCCCGGATCCCTTCGGGGCGCTGCCACGGCCGGAGCCTTCGCCGCTCGGGCCGCGGGAACCACCGCCACGCCCGGGTCCGCCCGACGGGCGAGGTCCTCGGGGCCCACCCTTGGCGCCTCCGGAAGGTCGCGTCCCCGGACCAGAGCGCCGTTGCCCGCCCCCACCGGGAGGTCCTCCGCGGCGACTCGGGCCGCTGGATGACCGACGCTCGGTCGGTCGACGCTCGGGTGTGCTCTCGTCCCAAGCGCGTAGCTCTTCGATCTCGGCTCGGCCGAGCGGTCGCCAACCTCCGGTCTTCAGGCCGCGATCGTCGAGGTTGCCGATTCGGATCCGGCGGAGGTGGCGGACCGGGAACCCGGCTTTGGCGAACATCCGTCGGACCTCACGGTTCCGGCCCTCGAAGAGGACGATCTCGAGTAGGGAGTTCTCCTTGCCCTTCCGCTTGAGCGTGATGCGGACCGGCTTCACCTTGCCTTCGGCGAGCCAGACGCCTTCCCTCAGCTTCGCCACGTCATCGACGGTCACCTCACCGCGAGCCCGCACGACGTAGGCCTTGGGTATTCGGTAGGTCGGGTGCGTCAGCCGATTGGTCAGCTCGCCATCGTTGGTCACGATGATCAAGCCCTCGGAGTCCTCGTCGAGGCGGCCCGCACAGTAGACCCGGCGGCGATCCGGCACGAGGTCGATCACTCGCTTTCGCCCCTGCTCGTCGTGATTGGTGCAGAGGAAGCCCTTTGGCTTGTTGACCAAGTACGCGACGGTGTGCTCGGAACGGATGGTCTCGCCGTCGAAGCGGATCTCGGCGCTCTCGGGATCGACTCGCGTCGCCACATCGACGACGACTCGACCGTCCACTGTCACGCGACCTTGCTCGATGAGCTCCTCGCAGGCGCGGCGAGAGCCGATGCCGGCATGGGCGAGGATCTTGTGCAGCTTCTCACTCGAGCTCATCGATTCGATTCCTGATAAACGGGAAAGGCGCGCAACAAGGTCATGGGACGCTGGACGTCCAGCCGAAGCCCATCTCGGTCAGCCGGCAAGAAGACGGTATCCCCGAGGCCGAGCGCCATCTCGTCATGCGATTGACTCAGCCGGCCCTCACCGGCGATCACCATCAAGACCTCGAAGGTTCCGAGGGCCTCCGGCCAGTCGGTCGACTCGGTCAAGCGAAGGCGCTCGATACCGAAGAACGGGCTGGAGATCAACGACTCTCGCGAGAATCCACTCTCCGGGCTCGAATCCGGTCGGACGAGTCCCGTGCCGGACGCCGAGAAGTCGAGCACCTCGAGCGCTTGCTCGAGGTGAAGCTCGCGGGGCTGGCCATCGAGGCCGACTCGTCCCCAATCATACACTCGGTAGGTCAAATCACTGTTCTGCTGAATCTCTGCCAGCACGAATCCCCCGCCGATCGCGTGCGGCGTGCCGGGGGGGAGATCGATGACGTCGCCCGCGGTCGCCTCGACTTGCCAAAGACAATCTTGCGGATGGCCCGCCTCGAGCGCCGCCTGGAAATCCCGCCGCGTGGTGCCCTCCCGGAGTCCCCGATAGAGCCGGGCGCCTTCGTCGGCTTCCAGGATCACCCACGCTTCCCATTTCCCGGAATCACCCGACCCGAACAGCATCGCCTGTCGATCGTCAGGATGCACCTGAATCGAAAGGCGCTCTCGGGCGTCGAGGAACTTCACCAAGAGTGGGAAGCGCTGACTCGGATCGATCCGCTCCCCGAAGCATTCCTCGGGAGCCTCCGCGAATATTTCATCGAGACGGCGGCCGGCGTGCCTACCAGTCGCGATCCGGTTGGTGTCTCTTCCGCGAACAGAGAGCTCCCAAGACTCGCCGACCTTCATGCCATCGGGCAGCTTCTTCCCGCAGACCGCGCGCAGCCGATCTCCTCCCCAAACGGTCTCTTTGAAGATCGGAACGGTCTTGAGCGGTCCTACCGCCATGGCTCATCCCCGTCAGCGCCGGTCGGCCGCGCTCGCCCGCCGCGGCCGGTCCACCAGCGGGTCGTTCGCGAGCTTGGCGCCGAGCATAGCACTGGCGAGGCGCGATCATCAAACCACCATCGCACGACAGCGATTCACGGGCACGCCACCCGCGAGGACTTCGGCCGGCGCCGACCCGAGGCTGCCTGCCGACTCTCCGCCGACGAGAGCATCTGCTGTACTTGCTGGCGCGCCAACCCGTCTCCGGCGCTTCCCGCGAGCATCTCCGCCAGCTCGTCCACCCGGCGCTCGGCATCCAACGGCTCGACCCGAGTCACCGTGCGCTCGCCTTCCACGCGCTTGATCACCTTGAAATGCTCCTCGCCGAAGCTGGCCAACTGGGCCAGGTGGGTCACGCACAGGACTTGATGGCGATTCGCGATCCGCTGCAGTCGCTCACCGAGCACACCGCCCAATCGCCCTCCCACGTTCGCGTCGATCTCGTCGAACACCAGGATCGGAACTCCACCCGTGTCCGCCAGACGCTCCCTCAGAACCAGCAAGATCCTCGCGAGCTCGCCGCCCGAAGCGACCGCCGCCAAGGGAGAGAGCCCCTCGCCGCGGTTGGCCGACACCTGGAACTCGACCCGACCGGCCGAGGTCGCGGCCACGTCTTCGAGATCCGTGTCCGCGTCGCACTCCGAGACGGCGACGGCGAAGCGGGTGCCCGCCATGCCCAGCCCCTCCAGATCCAGCTCGATCTCGGTCGCGAGGCGCTCACCACTCTGGCGGCGAACCGCGGCGAGCGAGGTCGCCTGCTCACGCAGCGCCGCCTCCAAGGGAGGAAGATCCTGCTCCAGCTCCGCCAAGCGCTTCTCGTCGCTCCCCATCGCCTCGAGCCGCGCCCGGGCGTCACCGCAGTGCGCCAGGACGTCCGCCTCGAACGGGCCATACCGCGTCAGCAGGCCCCGCAGCAGCTCCAGTCGCTCGAGCACCTCTTCCCGGCGCTCGGGATCCTCCTCGGCTCGCTCGACCAGGGTCACCAACTCGAAGGCGACCTCTTGAACCTCTGAGCACGCCGACTCCAGCCGGCCTGCCAGGTCGCCGCACTCGGGCAAGGCGTCTCGGCTGGCATCGATGCAACGCGTCCAACGCTGGAGGCTCTCGACCACGGAATGGTCGCTCTCGGACAACCCGGCGTGACTCCGCGAGAGCGACTCCCGAATCTCCCGAGCCCGCTCGAGCAGCTTCAGCTCGGCTCGC
Source organism: Planctomycetota bacterium (assembly GCA_040219065.1). GTDB lineage: Bacteria > Planctomycetota > OFTM77 > OFTM77 > OFTM77 > OFTM77. The sequence continues at coordinate 4,871 of JAVJTD010000211.1, read as the reverse complement.
AGCCTCTCGAACTCACCTTCCTGAACCTCGGCCTCCTCGATCTCCGAGACCACCGATTCCAGCTCCTCTCGCTCGAGGCGCCGCGCCTCGTCCGCAGCCACCAATCGGCGGTGCTCTTGTCGCAGGTGGCGATAGCGCTGCAAGTCTCGGTCGAAGGCCTGTACGCCCTCGGCCAGCTCCGCGAACCGGTCGAGAGCTGCGCGTTGCGCCGAGACCGAAAGGAGCTCCTGATGCTCGTTCTGACCTTGGATGTCCATCAGCAGGCCCGTGAGCTCGCGAAGCGTCCGAACGGTTGCGCGACGGCCATTGATGCGAACCGATCCGCTGCCGCGCCGGGCCATTCGCCGCTCGAACCAGACACCTCCGTCCTCGGAAGTCGGTATGCCGGCCTCCCCAAGGCACTCTTCGAAGCGCCCACGCATCGGACGATCGGCCGGAATCTCCACTCGGCACCGTACGACCGCCTCCCGCGCGCCCGTGCGGATGTCGACCGCACTCCCCTTCGCTCCTCCCAGCAGCTTGAGGGCCCGGATCACCGTCGACTTGCCCACCCCGGTCTCGCCCGTGAACACCTGCAGCCCTGCCCCAAAGGAAAGGCTGACGTCTTCGACCAGACCGACGTTCCGAATCTCGAGCTCGGTGAGCATCTCGCTCCCTCCCGCATGGACCTACCCCGCTCCGCGAGCGCATCGCGAACGGCACCGAGAGTCACGGTAACGACCTCTTCACGGTTCCGCAACACAATGTTCGGTTTTTGTTCAGGTCGCGACGAAAAGGAAGTAGTGAACAGAAGGCACCAACCCATAGCTACTTATGACTGAGCCCGGCCTTTTTGCCATTTTTCTGGGCTTGTTCCGAGCGGGCTCCTTATATTCGAGGCCTAGGTTGTACGGCATAAGCCCAGAAGCCTCGGATCGAGCCGATCCGAGGCTTTTTGCTTGGTTCCTCCATGGAGCGCTCACCTTGCGAAAGAGCCGGCGAGTCGATCCACAGTCGCTGCTGATCGATTCCAATCAGTGGCTGATCTTTTTCGTCACGCTCGCAGCGGCCGTCGTCATCGAGTTCACAGGCTTGGTGCCGTTCCGATACCTCGCCATTGCGATCGTCATCGAGATCGCCATCATCGGCGTCATCCTCCCGCTGCGTCGCGCCAAGCGGATCCAGGAGCAGCAAGAACAGCAACGCCGGGAGCGCTTCGAGCAATACCGGGCCGAGATTCAGGAGCGCAGCTCCTCCGAGGTCAGCAACCCCGCCGACTGAAAGGTCCCGCCCCCCGAGTCGAGCCGCACCCTCGCCACGATGCGCCCGCCGATCGCCGCGAACACCTGCGCCTCACCGGCAAAAACACCGGCCTCTCCCTCGATGGCCGACACCGGGATCGGGCCGCCTCGCTCGAGCCGCTCGCGATGCCCCTCGTCCAAATCGACTCGCACGGCTCCCGGCAACCGCGGAATCACCGCCTCCAACGGCTGAATGTCCTGCCAAACGATGGCGTCGGGCGACACCGCACTCCCCAGTTCGAACGGCCCCACACGCTCACGGCAGAGCCCTCCCAAGTATCCGCCCACGCCGAGCGCCTCGCCAAGATCCCTCGCCAGGGAGCGAATGTAGGTTCCGCCCGAGCACGTCACGAGCAGAGTGAGCGCGGGAGGATCGTACGCGACGACCTCGATACCCACGATCTCCACCTCCCGCTCCGGGATCTCGACCTCCTCACCCTGCCTCGCCATCTCATAGGCCCGCCGACCGCCGACATGGATCGCCGAAAATGCCGGTGGCCGCTGCCGAACGAGACCGACGAACCGCGGCAACGCACCGTCGATCGCCTCTCGGTCGGGCCAACGCTCGGGTAGGGTCTCGGAGATCGGCCCTTCCGCGTCGTCCGTACGGGAGACCGCGCCCAAGACGACCTTCGCTCGGTAGACCTTCTTCGAGGACACGACGAGCTCCTGCAGGCGCTTCGCTCGCCCGACGAGCGCCACCAGAACGCCCGATGCCAAAGGATCCAAAGTGCCGGCGTGACCGATCTCCCGGGTCTTCAAGCGCCGTCGAACCACATCGATCGCCTGCCGCGAGGTGCTTCCCAGCGGCTTGTCCACGACCACCATCCCCGTCACCGACATCGATCCCCGACCCATGAGTCTCCGTATCTCGAAATCTGGATGCACGAGGCGCACTCTCGGCAGGAAACGTCCCTGCCGTTAGGATTCAACTTCCCCGAGCGCGCGTGCGCTCGCACCGCCCCCTAAAAAAACGACCATGCCTGCGAACGACAAACGCATCCTCCTGACGTGTCTCGCGCTCTTCGTCACGGTCGTCGCGGCCTATTCTCCCTCGTTCTTCGCCGACTTCTACAACGAGGACTTTCAATACCTCTCCTACCTGGGCCAGCTCGACCTCCCAGCCGGCTTGGGGCGCTCGTTCGTCCACAACGAGCTCGACATGGCCCACGTCCGCTTCTACCGCCCTTTGACCTCCGCCAGCCTCGCCGTTGACCTTCGCCTCTTCGACCTCGCCTCTGCCCCTTACCTGTTGATCAATCTTGGTTTGCATCTACTGACCGCGGCAGCCGTGCTGCTCCTGCTGATCGCTCTGACCGGCAGCCGCCTCGCCGCCTGGACCGGCGCCGTCGCCTTCGCTGCCAATCCGTTCTCCATCAACGCCGCCGGGTTCATCGCCGCACGGTCGAACCTCCTCGTCGGCTTCTTTCTCACGCTCCTGGCCTTGGTGCACCTGAGGGCCCGTCGCGATGGTGGCCGCTCTTGGATGTGGGCCAGCCTGCTGATCGCGGTCCTCGCCCTGCTGTCCTACGAAGCCGCCGTCGTGCTGCCCGGGATCGTGTTCCTCGTCGATCTCCTCGGCTCGCGGGAAGAGGCTCCTTGGAGGTCGAAGCTCGTCGGCGCGATTCGGAGGACGTTGCCGTTCGCTGGTCTCCTGATTCTCTACTTCCTCGTCCGCCATCTCGTCCTGGGAGTGTTCATCGGAGCCTATCCAGGACGCGTCTCCGCGGTGCCCGACCCGTTGGACCAAGTCACCAGAATCGGTCGCGCGCTCCTCGAACTGACCTCGCCGTGGTCCTTGGGCCTGACCGCCGAGTCCCGCACCGAGGCCTCACTCGGCTGGATCGCCTTCCTGGGGCTCGGGGCTCTGGTGCTCCTCTGGCGCCGGAGAGACCTCCTCGGTCCACTCGCGGTCGGCCTCGGGTGGGCTTTCGTGACGGCGGTGCCGCTCTATCAGGTGCCCGATCTCCTGCCACTCGCCGGGCGGCGCTGGTACCCCGTCACGATCGGCATCGGGCTGCTCATCGAAGTGACGCTCGCCGGCAGCACAATGCGCAAGGGCCGCTCGAAAGCCACGGCCGTCGCGTGGGTCGCCGCCCTGGTGATCGCGGGTTGTCATCTGGGTGAGCTGTATCGGCACGCCGACCTGATTCGGCTTCACAGTGAGCGGCAACGACACGTTCGAGAGCAGCTCATCGCGTTCCACGAGGATGGTGACTCGGATGAGCCCATCTTCGTCGTCTTCCGCTCCGCATTCGGTGCCAAGTACGTCAATGAGGAGTTCCAGCTCCTCCTCACCGAAGCCCTATCACCACCTTTCACCCGCGTGCCGGTGCCGGTGTTCCCTGTCAATCAACGCGAGGGCCTCACACGCACCGAGCTCGAGGCGCTGCCGGGCCGGGTCGTCCATGTCGACACCGACGGAACGCTCCGCGAAGGTCCGCCGCCCGAGACGCCCGCTGGCGAGGCACTTGGTGGATTACGACTGCTGCCGACGCTGCTCGCGCAGCGGCCGCTGCCTCTGACCTTCGTCCAGGACCTCGCCTTGCCACTCAGCCCTGCGGGCGCGCCTCGCCTGCGTCTCACGCTGCTCACCCAAGCCTCTACCGCACGCGTCGAGGTGAGGCCAACGGCGAGGCTGCCGTTCCAGGACCCGGCGACGGGCGCGACGTATGAGCTCGTGCGTGGGATGTCGTCGACTCTGATCCGGGACTGCGTGCGGCCAGTGCTGGCGCGAACGCCATGGCCATTCTTCGTCTATGCCGAGTCGCTGGACAGAGAGGGCAAGGTCCTCGCTCGCAGCTCTCCCGTGCGAATCGAGGTCATTCGGAGCGCCGATTGAGCCGACCTTTTCCACTAAGCATGGGCATCCCGCGCGACCTGATCGGCCCACCGATCCACGCCCGGCTCAATCTCGAGGAACTGAGAGGTCGATTGAACGCTCGAGCCGTTGTTACCATGAGACAACTCGATCGGATCGAGCGCCCCGTCGGGGTGAGCGGTCCCGATCTCCGGATTTGCCTGCAGTGCCAGGAGGCTTCTCGCCATGCCTCGGATCGTCCGATTCTCCATCGCGCTCCTTCTTCTGTCGCTCCCGGCCGGAATCGTCGGCTGTACCCACAGCACTCGCTGCTTGACGGGTCGCGACTTCTTCCCCTGCGCGATCGAGCGCTGCGCGATGCAGAGTGCTGTGGAGCGTCCGTTCGAGATGCACGTGACCGACACCGAGGGTACGCCGCAGCCGGCGGACATCTACCTCGACGGCGAGCTCATCGCGGCGGGGCTCGAGGCGGGGGTGGTGACCATCGAGTTCGATTGGGCCGACGAGCGCTACGGCTGGATCCCGCGCGACGTGGAGGTGAGGACCTCCAATCGTCAACCGGTGTTCCGCCGGCTGCAGTTCAACGACTGCAAGCACCAAGCGTTCTACGTCCCGGCCCTCGACTGACAGTCCAACGCGGCACCCATCGTCGCGATCGAGTGATGCGGAGCCGCTTCGGTGTCGAAACCAGAGCCTGTCTCGCGCGCAGCTTCCTGGCCCACGAGAGAGAGAAGCAGACTCAGGGCCAGGAAGCTGCGCGCGAGACAGGC
>JAVJTD010000209.1:0-4617 GCA_040219065.1 Planctomycetota bacterium | reverse complement strand
GCTCTGTGCGCACGAGTGTGTTCCCAACCCCGCGCCAGGGACCTGTTCGGGCTCCGATCGTTTCACCCTGTATGCTCCGCCGGTCCGCCAGCGGGGGCTCCCCTGATCTGAAACTAGAGCCCGCACGGGTCCCTGACACGGAGCCGTTGCCGTTGGGACGACGAGGTTCACGGCGAGGACCTTATCCGTCTGACGATGAGTAAGGGACGAGCGGACATCCTCGTCAGTCAGGGCGTCAGAACGCTCCCTCGACTTCGCCTGCGGAATCCGGTCCCGTCGTCCCTCACGAGGCCCCGCTGAATCGCTCACGAGCTCTGTGCGCACGAGTGTGTTCCCAACCCCGCGCCAGGGACCTGTTCGGGCTCCGATCGTTTCACCCTGTATGCTCCGCCGGTCCGCCAGCGGGGGCGTGGCTGACTTGAAAGACGGTCAGCGCCGCATTCGGACCGCCGGCTTCAGCCGGTCTCGGTGTCCTCCAAGAGCGCCTCGGAAAGGACCCAGACCTCAGATCCGAAGCTCCGTGGCCCGATGCTGCCAGGTGCGATCGGAGCACGTGGACCAATCGAGAGACTCTGCTCGGAGCGTATGCTGCAAATCACCGACTTCCGCCATTCGAAAAGAACTCTTGGACCATTTGGATCATGCGGTCTGTGTGCTGCCAATAGTCCCAACTGACGTCTCGCACCTCATCGGAGACCGAAGGGTCGAATCGGCTGACTCGATATATCCCATCGGGGTCGTCGCGGTTGGAGCCGTACACGACGAGCTCATCCCGGTAAGCCTTGGCAGTCGCTTTGGCAAGGTCGCTCTTAGCGACCAGGTCATAGTTCAACTTGTATTGTTCGCGCTTTGCCGCCTTCGTGACATCCAAGTACCGAGTCTGCAGTGGCTCGAACTCGGCATGCATCGACTTGACGAACATCAAGAGATCCTGGCGCAACTCAGAGTCGAGCGGCATTCCACCTGGGTTCAAGACAGGATTCTTCTGGATCTTCTCGAGGTTATGCTCAATGAGATCTTCGTCCGAGGACCCGGACCAGTTCAGAGACTGCACGACACTCTCGGCGGCAGACCTGTGAGTGTCGGCCTTTGATGAGCTCGGCTTCGCCACGTCGGATCCCTCAGTCTCCGCCGGGACCGAAAGCTCATTGGAAGCTTCCTCGCCGGAAACTGGATCCGCCATAGGATCAAGCTTGGGCAAAGCACTCGTCTTCTCTTCGGGGATGACCTCCGGACTTTCAGGCCGACCCTCGCGCCCCGCTATACGGCCAACCTGCCCCCCATCCAGGATCAAGATGAGGCCAAAGACGACGAAGGCAATCGCTGCGATTGCGGCCCATACCACTACATTGGATCTGCGCATACTTCCTCTCCCACGGAGCGGGCTTCTGCTTCCTCCAATTTCACCTCGACGTCCGGCGAGGCGGCTCGACGAGGAGAATCGCCGGCTGTTTCGAAGCTACTGGCCGAAAGAGAGCGGATCAAGGCGAAGACCGAGAAAAGAGCTGCCTCGAACCTCGATGAATCAGGCCGAGATAGTGAGTGAGAAAAGCGGCTTCACGCCCTCGCCCTCAGTCTCGGCTCGATCCCGCTGATCGCTCAGAGGTCGTCAGACGACGCACGAATGAACTGGAGCGTCAACGCCCCCATCAACAGCGTCGCGACGGCCGCGATGCCGTAGATGTTGCCGTTGATCCAAATCATCCAGATGCTCGCCACGGTGGCGAGGCCGGCGGCGAAGACGAGCACGGTGTTGCTCGCGATGCGCTTTCCGCCGCGTAGCATCTCCGGTCCCAGAAGCGCCGGCCGGTTCATCAAGAACAAGAACGACAGGTAGGCGATCGGCAGCAGTGTCAGCCCGAAGATCGAGGTCGGGATCGCGAGCCAGAAGGCGGCCTTGCTCCAGAGGAATGGACCCAGGGCTCCGGTGGCGGCAAAGAGGGTCCCCACCTTGAAGAGCGTTCCCTCGGGAGGCTTGCCGAGGATCTCGCAGAGGACCAAGCCCGAGATGAGCATCAAGAGGCTGATCGTCGAGACGGTCATCGCCAAGACGCCTAAGCCGAAGATCACATTGGCGAACAACCGCCCGGTCAAGGGCTCGAGAGACTGAGCCAGATCGAAGGCATCCCTCTTCACGAGCGTGGCCGCCAAGACGCGGTCGGCGCGCGGTAGCTCCTCTAGCCTACGATCGACGTCCTCGCGTGTGGTCCCGACGGGAGGCTCCCACTCCGAGGCCAGCCGCCGCTCGAGCAAACCTTGGTAGTCCTTCTGCTGGGAGGCGGCGACATCGGCACCACCATCGACGAGGCCGGCCGGCGGCTCGGCGTGGAAGCGGGACGCCGAGGCGATCACCACACAGCTCGTCGCCAGCACGAAGGGAATGAGCATCCCGGTGGAGAGGTCGAAAACTGTCAGGCCGCGATACTCCTTTCCCCAGCCGCGCCTGAGGAGCGAGTACGGGAACAGGAAGGTCATGTTGATGCCGACTGCCGTGGCGACCGCCGCCATCATCACGTCGCGCTGCTTCTCGACGATGACCGTGCGCCAAAAGTCCCGGTACCCGGCATCGACGGCTCCGAGCAACGGCGAGAACTCGTCCGAGGGCTCGAAGAGCGAGCCGAAGCTCGGGATGAAGCCGCGGGCGATGCGTCCCCAGTCCAGGCCGTCGGCCGTGGCAAGCCGCACGACGACTCCGATGAAGCAGAGGACGATGATCGCGACCACGATCTTGAGTGTGCGCTCGAACAGACGGATCCCCGGCCCGGATCGCCCATAGCTCCAGGTCACCAGGGTGGTCGTCACCAGAATCACCGAGACGATGAGCACCTTCGCGCCAGTATCTCCTAGCGGTCCGTCCGGGCCGAGCAGGCCCGGCATCAGGTTCTGCTGCAACACCCCACTCGCCAGCGAGTATTGCGGCAGCGCCCAGACCATGTTGGCGGCGAGCGAGGCTAGGGCCCAGGACCAGCCCAGGACCGGGCTCACGTGGCGGTTGAGTGCTCCGAAAGGCCGCTCGCTCGTCGAGAGCGTGACGTAACCGATCGCACTCAGCATGATCACGCCGAGCACCATCGCGAACGGCTGGATCCAGAGCAGACTGCTGCCCGCCAGGACGCCGAGGTAGAGGCTCGAGGACAGAGAGCCGCCGCCGAGCGTCAACGCGCTCTGCAGCCAACCCGGTCCCGACAGCTTCACGTACCCGAAGAATCGTCGCCCCGCGCCCGCCTTCTGGAGATCGAGCAAGACCTGACGTTCCGTCGCATGACGGTCGGAGCTCATGGCGTTCTCCCACGGGTGTTGAGCGTCAAAACCGCGTTCCGAACGAGCTCGGCGCGGACGAGCCCTGGCATTCTATCGAGGCACCCGGTAGTTACAAGGACACCCAGACGCCGGTGCCCGTCGGCACCGAGACTTCATTCGAAGCCCCGGAAGGTGCCGCTTGTCCGACAACCCGCTCACCGGTCTCGTCCTCGTCATCGTCCTGGGCATCGCCGCCCAATGGATCGCCTGGCGCATCAAGCTGCCCTCGATCCTGCTGCTCCTCTCGTTCGGGATCCTCGCCGGCCCCGTTCTGGGATGGCTGAAGCCCGATGCGTTGCTCGGCGATGTCCTGCTCCCCATCGTGACGATCGCGGTCGGCTTGATCCTGTTCGAAGGCGGGCTCTCGCTGAAGTTCTCCGAGCTTCAGCAGATCTCGAGGCCGCTCTTAGGGATCTTGACCGTCGGCGCAGCGGTCACCTGGGGTGGCACGGCAGTGCTGGCACACACCATCCTTGGTTTCTCCTGGTCGATGTCGATCCTCGCCGGCGCGATCCTGATCGTCAGCGGCCCGACCGTCGTCGGTCCGATCCTCCTTCAAGTGAGACCCAATAAGAAGGTCGCCTCGATCGCACGCTGGGAAGGGATCGTCATCGATCCCATCGGCGTCATCCTGGCCGTCATCGTCTTCGAGGTGATCCGCGCGATCCTGACCCATGAGCCGCTCTCGGGCGCCGCCTGGGCCCTCGCCAAGGCCATCGGCGTCGGGATCGGTCTCGGCATGGCCGGCGCCGCGCTCCTGGTGCAGCTCCTCCGCCGCTACTGGGTGCCCGACCACCTGCAGAATGCCTTCGTCGTCGCCTTCGTCACCGCGGTCCTCTTCGGGGCCAACGCCATCCAGCACGAGGCCGGCATTCTCGCCGTGACGTTGATGGGCATCTTCGTGGCGAACCAGAAGGCCGTCTCGGTGCGGCACATCGTCGAGTTCAAGGAGAACCTGCGTGTCCTCCTGATCGCCGGGATCTTCATCCTGCTGGCTGCTCGGCTGGAATCGGATGCGCTCACGGTATTTGGCGGCAAGGCCCCCCTCTTCCTGGCCGCGCTGATCCTCGTGGTCCGGCCCCTCGCGGTCTTTCTCTCCACTTGGGGCAGCGACCTGAAGAGGAACGAGAAGCTGTTCCTGTCCTGGCTCGCACCGCGCGGGATCGTGGCGGCGGCGATGGGCTCGGTGCTCGCCATCCAGCTCGAGCGCGCCGAGCATCCCGAAGCCCGGCTGCTGGTGCCGATCATCTTCTGGGTGATCATCGGCACGGTCTTCGTCTACGGCCTCACCGTCGATCGCGAGATCGGAAGAGCACA
>JAVJTD010000196.1:0-15069 GCA_040219065.1 Planctomycetota bacterium | reverse complement strand
GGCGTTGTCTCGCCAGCATGGTGCGCCCCGGCCCAAGCTCGCTTGCGAGAGCCCTCACCCACAGATTCGGTCTCTGGCTCGCTCGGCTTGGGCACTCCAACGGACTTGGGCACTGTATCTCACCCTTTAGCTCTGGGGCTGCGCTCCACCGCTCACTGCGTCGCTTGGCGCCAGCGCTCGAGGAGGGCCAGGTGGCGCTCTGCCTTTGCTGGATCGATCTCACCGTTCGGGCGCACGATCGCGAGTGTCTCCGGGTCGTTGGCTTTGGCCCAGATGAGGAACTCGTCGGTTCGGCCGAGGTCGGGAGCGTCATCGATCCCCTCGATGAGGAAGCCCGAGATGCTGCCGGCTTCGTCGAAGAACCACGTCTGCCGGTGCCTCTGCGGTCCGCGCTCCAGAAGTCGGTAGTAGTCGTTGTGCTCGACCGCGATGGCCGAGACGCGATCGACCTCGGCTTGCAGCTCTTCCAGACGACCCTCGCTCTCGAAGACCTCGTCCCAGTGCTTCCAGGGACCGGTGCCCAAGATCCACGGTTGGCCAGGGCCCTCGCGGCGCTCCCACCAACGGCGAGGATCTTCGGAGAGGAAGCCCCGGGCGGCCTCGAGATCTCCGCGCGCATAGGCGGCACGAAACGCCTGGACGCGCTCGATCTTCGCGCTCGAAGGCTCTGAAGACTTGACTTCGTCGACGTGACAACCGACGAGGAGGGCCAGAAGAAGAACAGAGAGCGGAGAGATGCGGAACATGAAAGCCTCGGTGTTCGGAGGCATGGCGCCGGCAGGCTGCTGCCCGGGAGAACGTCGTCGCCTTAACTCCCCTGGTGGACATCTCGCCTGGGCTGTCCCATCTTGCTCGTCGTGTTCTCATCCGTCCTTGGAGAATCCACATGCTCACGCTGATCGGCTTTGGTCTGCTGTCCTGGCTCGTCTCGTTTCCCGCTCAAGAGGTGCCTTGGGATTCCGAGCCCTCGTTGAACTACCACCTCACTCTTCCGGACGGACGAAAGGTCCCGGTTCAAATCGGTGAGCCGGTCGAGCTGCCGACGCCGCAGGACAGTACGACCGTCACTCTGAGCGTCGATTCCCATCGCACGTTCGATCGCGCGGGTGTCCGCTTCCGCTACCCTGCGGCCTTCCGCTGGGAGGCCGAGCGAGAGCTGCCGGTGACGACCTACACGATGGAAGGCGTCGAGGTCTTACTGCTGGTCCAGGTCTATCCCGAATCCTCGGAGCCCGAGTCGTTTCGGGACGTCTGGATCGATGCCGTGACCGCGCAGTACGCAGAGCAAGGCGGCGAGACCGAGCGCGAGTCGATTCGCTGGAAGCTGGGCAAGAGGATGCGAAGCGCGACGCGCCTCACGACGAAGCTGGGAGACCTCACGATCCTGGCGGATGTGGTCACTCTCGAGGGAGCCGACTCATCGATCCTCTTGGTCTTCCAAGATATCCTCGAGGAAGGTGAGTCGTTCAGCGCCGAGGGTCAGGAGACACGGAAGTTTCTGGAATCGACGTTCGAGCAGGCCGAGCAATGACCTCAGCGGCGGGCGGGAAACGGAGAGCCGAGGCCGAGCTCGTCGAGCCGACGCCCGAGCGTCTCCAGGTCCCACACCTCGATGGCGTTGCCGAGTGAAGTCGCGTAGAGCCTCCAGCGATCCGGGGGGAATCGCAGCTCGTGGTAGAAATGCGTGCTTGCGGACTCGAGGCTCGCGAGCACCTCTCCGCCTTGTGTATCAAGGATCTGAATGAGGTCGTGGCGAGCCGTGAGGGCGAGGAGCCTGCCATCGCTCGAGAAGGCGAGGTGAGCTGGCTGCTCGCTCTGAACAGGCTCCTTCTCGAAGCTCCGCACGAGGCGCCAGTCGTCGAGTGACCACAGATGGACGCCGCGGTGATCTCCGGTACTCAGCCACCGGCCGCGTGGATCGAATGCCACTTGGATGTTCAGTACATTCATTTGAAGCTCGGCCACGAGCTCGCCGGTCTCGAGGTCGAGAACCTGAGCGCCCGGCCCGTGCCAGCTCCCCACGGCCAAGTATCGCTCGTCGGCGCTGATCGCGACATTGTCGCGTCCGGCGCGTAGGGGGATCGACCGCAAGAGCTCGCCGGTTCGCTCGGAGTACAGCTCGACTCGGTCACGAAGGGCGAGGGCGATCCGTTCGCGCTTCGGAGCGACGGTCGCCTGGAGCTGTGCTTTGGTCGTCAAGACTTGGCGGGTGGTCGTGCCATCTCGCCACCGAGTGATCACGAACGGGGACGGATCGTACTGCGCTGGCCAGGTGTGCTCGAGGAAGTGCACGAAGCGGACGTACGGCACTTCGTGGCTCCAGATCTCGGTGCCCGTCGAGAGGTCCCAGCCGCGGAGACCGTCCTCACCGCCGCTGATCATCCTTTGACCATCGTTGCTGAAGGCGACGGTCCAAGGACCCTTCCCCGTGTGCCCGGCCCAGAGCTGCACGCCCTCACCCATCGAGAGCTGCCAATGCGTGATCGTCCTCCCGACGAGCAGGAAGAGCTGATCGCGCGCTTCGGGCACCCAATGCACCAGACGACCCGGAATCGTGAGCAGGCAGCTCAGCGTTCGCATGTCCCAGAGCCGCGTCGTCTCATCCCAAGCGTACGAGAGGAGCCACCGCCCATCTTCGCTGAACTCGACGCGCGTCGCCTCGGCGGTGTGGCCCGTGAGAACCGCGATGTCGCGCCTCACGTCGAGGTCGTGGACATAGACTCGGAAGTTCCGACACGCGATGGCGAGGCGGGATCCGTCCGACGTCCAATCGCAAGCATGGATCTCGGCCGGGTACTCGGGGAGGATCTCCACGAGCTCCCCGCCTTTGATGCCACGAATCGCCACCGTTCTGGCGTCTTGGAGGATCAAGGCGAAGGCGTCTCCCTCGGGACGCACCGAGATGCATGTCACGGGCGCCTCGAGCGCGACCGTCCAGGTGGGCTCCTTCAAGTCGGAGCCGAACGCGCGCAGGCGACCGTCCTGGCCAGCGACGATCATCCCTCGCCCCGCCGGAAGGGCGGCGAATGGCCGGTACGTTCGAGGGATGGCGTGCTCGAACAGCGGCTCACGTGTCGACCGGTCCCAGAGGACGATCAAGGACCGGCTTCCCGAATCGAACCGTGTGATCAGACGATCGGTGCCGGGCAAGAGGACGACATCTCCGGCTCGCAGGCCCGGCTCGGGAGGTGAGATCGTCCAGGTCGCCTCCCCCGACTCACCGCGCACCTCGAGCGAGCCATCATTCCGAGCGACGAAGAGCTCCGCCCGCTCGGTGTCGACATCGATCACCAGACCCTGCTCAGGTGACTGCCAGCTCCGAAGAGCGATCAGCTCGGGACGGGCGAGGCTGGCGATCATCTCGTTGCGCAGCCGGGCCCGTTGCTCGGCGGTCACCTCGCTGCTCTGCAGCTTCGCCGCTTCGACGAGTCGCGTCAGGCTCTCGCCGCGCTGACCTGGCTCGCCGCTGCGCCGCAGCACTCGGGCGTTCGCGATCAGCGACTCGCGCAGCCGGGAGTCGGCCGTCTCGACGTGGTCCTGGAGGATGAACAGGGCGATGGTCGTGCCCGCGAGTAGTAGGAGCACGAGGGCGACGATCGAGCCGATCAGCGAGGCGAGGAGTGGCTTGCGTCGCCAGACGAGCCAAGCGCGCTCGAGGAGGGAGACGGGGCGGGCCTCGATCGGCTCATGGTGTAGCCAGCGCTCGAGATCGTCGGCGAGCGCCGCCGCGCTGGCGTAGCGGCGCGACGGCTCCTTGGCGAGGCACTTGTGGCAGATCGTCGAAAGGTCGCGATCGATCTCGGGAGCGAGTGAGCGGAGGGGCGGGGGCTCGGCATCGCGGACGCGCTCGAGGATCTCGAGGGGCGTGTCGGCGACGAAGGGCGGACGTCCCGACAGCAGCTCGTACAGGATCACGCCCAGAGAGTACACGTCGGTCGCGGTCGTGACGTCCCGCGTGCCGCCTTGTACCTGCTCGGGCGCCATGTAGGTCGGTGTGCCGAGCAGCTTGGTCGTTTGGGTCGGATGGACGCCCTGGTCCAAGCGCTTGGCGATCCCGAAGTCGGCGACGAACGGCCGATCGCTCTCGTCGAGCAAGATGTTCGTCGGCTTGAGGTCTCGGTGCAGGATGCCGCGGCGGTGGCCGTAATGGACGGCTCGCGCGACTTGCGCGAGCAAGCTGGCGGCTCGCCTCGGCTGGTCTTGGAAGCTGGCAGCGGTCCGGGCGAGGTCGCGCCCTTCGATCAGCTTCATGCTGAAAAAGTGACGCCCTTCGGCTTCACCGACCTCGTAGACGGGCACGATGTTCGGGTGATCGAGTCGCGCGGCGGCCTCGGCCTCGCTTCGGAAGCGCTCGATCTCCCGCCGGCTCGCGAGGCGACCCGAGCGAAGCATCTTCAGGGCGACGATACGGTTCAATCGGATCTGGCGTGCCCGATAGACGATACCCATGCCGCCGGTCGCGAGCTCGGAGAGGATCTCGTAGTCGCCCAGCCGAAGACCTTCCTCGGAGCTCAGCCGATCCGTGACCGGAGACATCTCGGGCTCTCGGGCCTCGAAGCCACTTCGGCCCAAGAGCTCACCGGTCGAGCCTGGCGCTCCGGGCGGCCGCAGCTCGCCGGTGTCGAGGTCCCTCGCGTCCAGGAGACGATGGACCTCGGTCAGAAGGTCGTCGTCGCCGGCGCACTCCGACTCGAGATACTGCCCGCGCTCGACCCCCTCGAGCTCGCTCGCTCGAAAGAAGATCTCCCGGACTCTTCGGTATCGCTCGGGTTTCAACTGGGGTGCCTGACTCTCGGATCGAGGATTCGGGCCGCGATTGTACCGGGCGCGGGTCGGACACGGCGACTCGATTTCACGGCGTGGCCGGGTCCGACCGCGTGACGTCCAAGCTCGCGCTCCTCGGAGTGGCGCTTGGCGCGGGTGGGGACACCATCACGACCTCGCCTTGAAGGTGGACCCGATCTACTGGACCGCGACGTCGGTCGATCCAGAGACCCGCTCGCGCAGGCGAGCGGGTCTTTTTCGTGCGGGGGGCAAGCTCAGAAGATGCGAATCGAGAGCGGATATCGCCACGCCACGCCGTCGTTGGCCTTGATCGCTCCGATGATCGGAAAGAGAACGACCAAGACACCCAATACGATGAACCCGATGATGCCGATGAAGACCAAGGTCAAGATCGTGCAGACGATCGAGTAGATGAAGACGCTGATGATCCAATTCGTCACGATTCGGCCGTGCTGATCGATGCCCGGCAGCTCGTCTTTCTTGATTTGCCAGATCGCGATCGGGGCGATCATTCCGGCCAAGGGGATGATGTATCCCGCGAATTGTGACAAGTGAAGGATCAGCGCCCACTGGCGCGCCTGACGCTCTTGCTCGTCGATCATGGCAGTCTCCCGGTGTGCCTTTGATGAATGTCAACGGGTCGTCATTCTTGGAACCGTCCTCGTCGCTCGAGTCCGGACGCCGCAGCGTACGGTGTGCGGTCCGCCCGGGCAATCGAAACGATGTGAGGGCGAGACTCGGCCCGAATGGTGGAGGGGCCGCCGGACCCGATCGCGGCAGAATCCCCGTCTCCTGGGCAAGATCGGGTTGACGCCCATCAAGAGAATGGCAAGCTGGTGCCCGAGAAAGCCCTCGGGCCGTCCTGCGACCCTGGCAGCGGCGCCGTCCCTAGCCTGAGATCTTCACACCAAGCACACAATTCGATGCCGATGGATTCGGCATTCTCGAGAGGTGATGCGTGCTCTCCCGAGCACGACGCCTCGAAAGCCTGAACCCGATCTCCGCTTGTCGCGGAGACGTGGCCGGCCATGGCTAGGCCGGTCGATTCTTCTGGAGGAGGATGACCATGTCCCAATGGACGAAGCGTGCCGCCCTGTTTGCGGCGCTGCTCATCGTGGCGACCCCGGCGGTCGCCCAGCAGATCAACGAGATCCGCATCGATCAGCCCTCGACCGACAACGACGAGTACTTCGAGCTGTTCGGCACGCCGAACCAGGCGCTCGACGGCCTCACCTATGTCGTCATCGGCGACGGCTCGACCGCGAGCGGCACCATCGAGGAGGCCATCGACCTCACCGGTCTCGCCCTCGACGCCAACGGCTACTTCGTGGCGGCCGAAGGCTCCTTCACGCTCGGCGTCGCCGACTTCACGACCAGCTTGAACTTCGAGAACAGCGACAACGTGACGCACATGCTGGTGACCGGCTTCACCGGCGCGAACGGTCAAGACCTCGACACCAACGACGACTGCGTGCTCGACGTGACGCCCTGGGCGTCCATCGTCGATTCGATCGCGCTCGTCGAGGAAGCCAACCCGCCGACCGGCACCGAGTGCTTCTATGGCACCGGAATCGGCCCGGAGAGCAATCAGGGTGGCACGTTCATTCCCGGACAGATCTATCGCTGCGGCAATCGCTGGTTCATGGGCCTCTTCGATCCGGCCTCGGGCACCGACACCCCGGGCGCCGCGAACGCCGACCTGAACATGAACCTCCTCGGTACGCCGAGCACCGGTAACTCGGTCAGCTTCCAGATCTGCGCCCAGGGCCAGGACGGTAACACCGCTCAAGTCCTGCTCTCCTGCAGCGGCACGGCCGGCATCGTGCTTCCGGGTAGCGGTGGCCTCACCCTGCCTTTGACCTTCGACGCCTGCACTGCGCTCAGCCTGAACCTGGCCGTCGCGCTGCGCGGTACCGTCGGTGCCACCGACAGCGGTGTCGCCGATACGCCCTCCCTGCCGGTGCCTGCGACGGGTGGTCCGGTCTCGGCGTGGGCCGCGGCCTTCACGACCAGTGGCGCCAGCTTCGTCTCGGTGACCTCGGCGATCGACTTCACGATCAACTGAGCCGGACCGAAGCTCGCTGACTCGAGAGAGGCACGATCGGAGCGATCCGGTCGTGCCTTTCGTCTTGGTGGGTCGAGAGTGGCTCAGTGGCCTTTCGAGCCTTCGGGCTCATCTTGCGCGCTGGGTAGCCGCAGCGTCCAGTCGCCGAGGATGCTCCAAAAATAAGCGCGGTTGAGGCTGGCGACGCTGCGTCCGAGCTTCTCGTCTTGGCTCTCGATCTCGAAGTAACGGCGCAGGACATCACCGAAGGTTCCTTTGGCGAAGGCTTCCTCGAAGCCACGCGGGATGTCGTAGAAGACCTTCGCGCGACCGATCAGCGCCAGCCCGTTCCCGTAGAAGAGCAGGCTCTCGGCGATCTGGTCGTGGCCGCCGTAGCTCTCGTGATCGTAGGGCACCTTCGCGGCGTTCTTCGGGCTGATCGCCTCACAGCCGCCGTGGACGTAGAAGGCCGGACCGGCGTCCTTCAGCTTGCCGTTCGTCCACAGCGTGCGGAGCAGCGCGAAGTGCAGCCGGTCGCGGACGCTCGAATGAGAGTAGCTCGGCACGAACTCCTCGCCGCGCTTCCGCCAGAACCAGTACCGGCCGCCGGTGAGCGCCTCGAGCTCGCCCGCATCGTAGCCCTTCATCAGGACGCTGCAGCTCGAGCTCGAGTGAGCACTCACTCCTTTGATCAAAGCAGGAGTTTGAAGGAAGCGAGCCGCATCGACGGCGGTCGCTTTCGAGAACGTCACGGTCTTGCCGAGATTGCGGGCGATGCCGTCGAAGTACCTCTTCGAAGGCGTGTGGAGATCGGTCGTCAGGGCCGCGACGCGCCGCGCCTCGGGAGGCACACCGCTGCGGCGGTAGGCGATGTTGCGCTGCAAGTACTCGGCGAGCAACTGGCGCTCGAGGTCGGGATCCCGGCGATACTGGCGCTGCGGGGACCCCGACGCCACCGGCACCGGGCGTGGTCGCCCGGTCTCGTCGAGATTCGCCTGGGGCTGGGTGACGGCGACATGGCGAGCGTCGAGGCGCGAGATCATGATCTCGGGTCGTGCGATCGGGTTCGGCTGCCGGCGATCGTCCGAGGCGATCTCGGGACGGCGCATCTCGTAGGAGGCACGGATGCGCAGATGGTCCTCGGTCTGCTCGAGGATCTCGATCTGGGAATCATCGATCCAGAAGAAGTCCTCGTACGTCTTCGGTGAGATGCGGAACGCCGAGGACTCGAGTGGCGTCTCTGCGTCGGGCCAGCCCATGCCCGGCTCGGCCGGCAAGAGCTGGATGCGATCGAGCGCCGTCTTCGGCTCGCGGTAGATCGCCTCCCACTCACCATCGAGATCGGTCAGCACGATGTCGCTGCGATGCGAGATCAGCTCGGGGTCCATCGCGAGCCACGCCGCCCGGGGACCTTTCCCCGAGTTCAGCTTCACTCCACCGAGCGTCACCGAGCGCGTATTGTGCTTCCACACCCAGCGCCGCACGAGCATCGCCTCGGGGAACGAGCCGATGAGGATCGCGCCTTGGAATCCGGGCTGGATCGAGCGCATCGCCTGGAGCATACGCCGGAGCGCGAGCACCGTCTTGCCGTCCTGATGGCGCTCGCCCGAGTACACCTCGGCCCGAATCGGAAGGGCGAGCCAGCCGTCCTCACGCAAGGCCTGGACGTACTCGGTCAGCAGCTCCGGAAGCGGGTTGCCTGCTTCTGCCGGCTTCAACAGGCGGCCTTCGACGAGGATCAGGAGCAGTGCGTCGCCTGGCCCCGGCTCGGCGCTCTGGCTCTCCAAGTCATGACAGCGCTCCAAGCGTCGAATCTCGGGGACGGAGTCCCGGTCGATATCGAAGCCCTCGAAGCTCGAGAGGACCTCGGCCACCGAGCCGGAGGGCGAGGATTCCTGCGCCCGGACCGGAGCGAAGAGGAGCGAGCAGAGACACGGTGTCAGCCAGAGGAGGATTCGGACGAGGTGCGGCCGGTGCATTCGCAAGGTGATAAAGCCTTCACTCGAGGTCTGAGGGTGGGGGCGAGCCGCCGGGTCAGTGTGGACGACGCGTGCCGCGGATGCCAGGGCGGGCCGGCTTTCGTCGGCCCCGCTCATCCGCCCGCCGCTCGCCTCGCCTTGTCCAGATTCGACTCCAGCTCCCGGAGTGTCGTCTTGCGCTCACGCTCGAGGATCTTGCCCTGCTTCTCCTTGAAGCTCTCATTCATCTGCTCGAGGGCTGGACCCTCGAGCAGCTTGAAGAGAATCTGCAGCTCGGCCTTCTTCTTGTCCGCGTTCGGCTTGCCTTCCAGCTCGTCGAGCAGGCTCTTCAGGATCCCGGCTTCGATCCTCTGCTCCTCGGCGGCGAAGTGCTCGTTGGCGACCCGCAAGGCAGCTTCGTGGTAGGCGATCGCCTCCTCGAAGCGGGAGGCGGCCTGGAGGATCTTGCCGGAGACGGTGTGCGAGCGGTAGGGCGCGAGCCGGCAGGCGTGGCAGCGGAACTTGTCCTCACCTTCGCAGATCGAGCAGGTCATGACATGGCCGCCTTCACAGCCTTTGCAGGCGACCCGGCCGCCGTCACACTCGTCGCAGGGCAAGACGCCTCGAGCTCCGCAGGGCTCGTGGTCCCGGACGCCGCTCTTGCTGATGTTGCCCGAGCCGATCGTGACCGTCGCCGATCGCATCTTGCCCGTGGCGCCGCAACGCAGACAAGGAACCCTCGTCTGTCCCTTGCAGCTCTTGCAGATCGTCTTCTCATCGCCGCGGCACTTCGGGCAATCCTGCAATGAGCGATGTCCGACTCCCAGCTTCGGGCAGTCCTTCTCTTCACCATTGCACCAGAGGCAGCTCGATTGGGTGGGGCGCTTCGCGCAGGCCGGGCAAGGCAGAACGCCCGTGGCGGCACAGTCGAAGCACGGGCCCGTGCGCTTGCGCCGACCTCGGCAGTCGCTGCAGTCGACGGAGCCGCGGGTACAGAGCTGACATCGAACAGTGCCCTGGCGACCACAGAAGCGGCACGGATCTTGGTCGTCCTTGATGTCGCGTGTCTGCCAGCTGACGGCACCATCGCGGCAACGCAGGTTCGGACAGTTGGCCTTGCCCTTCTCGCAGGCCGTGCAATCGACCTTCCCCTTGCCATCGCAGCGCAGGCACTCGAAGCGGCCTTCCTTCGCGCCTTCGCAGGTCAGACACTGAACGATCTCCTCGCCCCGGCAAAGCGTGCAGTCCTCATCGGCCACACCGTGTGCGAAGGCGGCCGGAGCCGCGAGCAGGAGAAACAACGACGACAATGTCATCAGGCGAATCATGGGCTTTCCTATCTGAAACACTCACTCTCATCGAATGGAGCCTGCAAGATACATCGAGGCATCGCCCGGAACCAGCCCTGCCAAGCCCGGATCCAGGCAGGCCGCGTACGAGGATCCCGGCTGCGGGCTTCGCTGCAGCGCCGTATTGCGTCACAATGCCGGAGCTTCGTGAGAGCACACTGCAGAGGAGGTTCGATCTTGGGTCACGCTCGGCGCATCGGTATCGGATTCGGCATACTCATCGGCATGGTCTCGACGTTCGCCTCTTGCCCGGCTCAGGAGGCCAAGGGCCCGATCAAAGACCCCGCGCCCCCCGAGGTCCACGCTCCCGGCGACGCACGTCCTGTTTCCCGAGCGACGCCCGGACTCGAGAGGCATCGCTCTCCGAAGCCGCTCGCAGACGGCGCCGTCACCGAGGACTGGCCCCGCTTCCTCGGGCCGAGGCACGACGCGACCTCCAAGGAGTCGCCGATCGACAAGACCTTCGGGGAGGAGGGACCTTCATTGGTCTGGGACCTGAAGACTGGCGACGGATACGCCTCGCCATCGATCGCGGGTGACTCGCTGGTGCTCTTTCACCGCTTGGGCGATGAGGAGATCGTCGATCGACTGGATCCCGAAACAGGTGAGCGGTACTGGCGTCAGTCGTATCCGACCGAGTACATCGACGACTTCGGCTACTCGGGCGGCCCGAAGTGCAGTCCGATCTTGGAGGGCGATCTCTGCTGGACCTATGGCATCGAGGGCGTCCTCACCGCGCTTCATCTCCCGTCCGGAACCGTCCTCTGGCAGCGCAATCTCTCGAAGGACTTCGAGATCCCCAAGGGCTTCTTCGGTGTCGGCGCGCCGCCGCTGCTCTGGGGCGATGAGCTGATCATCAACATCGGCGTGCCGGGCGGCCCGTGCGTGGCCGGGTTCGACAAGAAGACCGGTCGCCTGCTCTGGGGCGCGGGAAGCAGCTACTTGGCGAGCTATGCGTCCCCGTCTCCTGCGACTCTCGGTGGACGTGAGAAGATCGTGGTCTTCGCTGGCGGCAAGCTCCGGCCCCCGAAGGGCGGATTGATGATCATCGATCGCGAGAGCCACACCATCGACCTCGAGTATCCTTGGCGCAGCCGGACCTATTACTCGGTGAACGCCTCGACCCCGATCGTGCACGATGGCTCGATCTTCATCAGCGAGTCGTACGGTCTGGGCGGGACGCGGTTGGTGATCGATGACGAAGTCGCGGCGGAGCCGGCATGGACGAACGAGCGATTCGACATGCATTGGCATACGCCCCTCCTGCGAGCTGGACACCTCTACGGATTCGCCGGTCAGAAGGAGCGCGCCTGCGAGCTCGTCTGTGTCGATTGGAAGACCGGTGAAGAGAGGTGGCGGGAGTCCATCACCTGGGACGAGGAGATCGAGGGCAACGCCGGCCCGCGGCGAGTCACGCGCGGCGTCTACCGAGGCTCCTTGCTTCAAGTCGACGGTGCGACCTTGTGCCTCGGCGAGTGGGGCGATCTACTCTGGTTGAAGCTCTCGCCGAAAGGGTTGGAGGTCCTGGCTCGAACGAAGCTCTTCGATGCCGATCAGACGTGGTCCTTGCCCGTGATCAGCCGCGGCCTCCTCTACATCTGCCAGAACACGCCTGCCCGCGTCACACGGTCTGCGCCACGTCTCTATTGCTACGATATGCGAAGCCGCTGAGCTTTCTCGGCTGGCCCCTCTCACTCTCGGAGACCTTCGATGACACTCGGGACGTGCTCTCGCCGCGGTCGAATCCTTCGGATCGCGCTGCCGGTCTTGGTGGCGGTCTCGCTCTGCCAAGTGATCTCGGTCTGGATCGGTGGCCAGCGGCCGGAGCTCGGAGTCTCCTCGAAGGAGTGGGACTCGGCCTGGCGGCGCGTCGAAGAGAAGGCGGCCAAGATCGCGGCGGGCCAGCTCCCGACATTCGATCGTCCCGGCGAAGCGACGACCTTTTTTCTGCGCCAGCGCCTCGCGCCTGGCATGACGAGCTTGCCGCGCGAGCACCTGGCTGCCACCCGGCGAGCGATCTTGGAGCGTGAGAGCTCTCCGAATGTGCAAGCGCCCGGAGTGCGGCACGCAGATCCGACGTGGCGAGCACTGGGCCCGGGGAACATCGGAGGGCGCACCCGCGCTCTGGTGATCGATCCCTCCGACACCTCGATCCTCTATGCAGCGGGCGTGGCCGGCGGCGTCTGGAAATCGATCGACCGGGGGCAGAGTTGGCGGCCGACGGGCGACGAGCTGATCAACCTCGCAGTGTGCAGCTTGGTCATCGATCCCTCCGATCCGCAGGTTCTGTATGCCGGGACGGGCGAAGGGTTCAGCGACCACGACGTCTATGTGCGCGGTCTGGGGATCTTCAAGACGACCGACGGTGGGGAGAGCTGGCAGCAGCTACGCAGCACCGTCGAAGGGGTCCCGGATGGGGCGTTCCACTATGTGAACGATCTCGTTCTCAGCCCGAACGACCCGAGCCGAGTCTATGCGGTCACGCGCTCGGGCGTTTGGCGCAGCCTGGATGGCGGCGCGTCCTGGTCGGTCGTGCTCAGCAATCCATGGCAGCTCCCGACGCAGCCCGCCACGCGCGGCTGCCTGGTCGGCTGCACGGATCTGGCCATTCGCTCGGATCGCAATCCCGATGTCCTGTGGGCGTGCTTCGGTAGCTTCACCCGGGACGGCCTGTATCGTTCGACCAACGGTGGGGCCAGTTGGCTGATGTACACGACGGAGCCGAATCAAGGGCGGATGACGGTGGCGCTGGCTCCCACCGACAATGACGTGGTGTACCTGTTGATGGCGGACAACGGGACAGGGGGGCCGGTCGGCCAGCTCGTCAATGTGTACCGCTCGACGGACGGCTTCTCGTTCCAGCCACGCGTCGACTTCACGACGAAGACCGGCCCGTGGCTACTGAGCAACCTGGTGTATGCGACCGGCTGTGCCGCGGGCGGAACCTACGCCCAGGGCTGGCACGACCAGACGATCGTGACCGATCCCCTCGATCCCGATCGCGTTTGGGTCGGGGGTGTCGACCTCTTTCGCTCCGACGACGGCGGGCAGAGCTTCGGCATTGCCAGCTACGGATTCTTGCGCGACGTCGATCCACCCTCACCGCTGTACACGCATGTCGACCAGCACGGCTTGATCTTCGATCCCGACTTCGACGGCACGTCGAACCAGCGGCTCTATCTGATCAATGATGGCGGCGTCTTTCGAACCGAGAATGCGCGCGCCGCGACCAGCCAAGAGGATTGTCCCTTCCCACCCGACGAGCCCCTGCCCGAGATCCTCTGGGAGAATCTCAACAACGGCTACGCCGTGACGCAGTTCTATCACGGCGATTCGATCCCCGGCGCAGATCTGTATCTGGGTGGCGCACAGGACAACGGGACGAGCCTGGTTCGGAGCGTGACGAATCCGAATGGATGGAAGCGGGTCTTCGGTGGAGACGGAGGCTACGTCGCGATCGATCCAGATCAGCCGGACACGATGTACATCGAGTACCAAGGATTCCCGACCATCCAGAAGTCGACCGACGGTGGCCAGACGTTCTCGCCCGCGGTCCAAGGCATCACCGACACGGACGGACTCTTCATCTCTCCGTTGGCCATGGACCCGAGTGACTCGCAGACGTTGTGGACCGGTAGCCAGAGGCCCTGGCGGACGATGGACGGCGCCGGGAGTTGGACGGCGGCCGGTGCGGACCTTCCCGCCGCAGCCGGTATCTCCGCGATCGCGGTCGCACCCTCGGACGGGAACGTCGTGTACCTGGGCTACGAGAACGGATACGTGGCTCGCTCGTCGAACGCTCGCTCAGCCCAGCCGAGCTTCGCGCTTCGCATCGGTGGTCTCGTCGGGGGATGGGTGAGCAGCTTGGCCGTCGACCCGAAGGATCCCGACCTCGCCTACTGCACGGTCTCGACCTACGGCGTCCCGCACGTGTTTCGTACTCGCAACGGCGGACTGGTCTGGAAGGCGATCGACGGCATCGCGGTCGACGGTGTGCCCGACATCCCGGTCCATTCCTTGGCGGTCCGGCCGGTATTGTCTCGTCAGCTCTTCGTGGGAACCGAGCTCGGCGTATTCCAGAGCAATGACGGGGGCGATAGCTGGCAGCCGCTGAACCCGAAGCTACCGCTCACGGTCGTCGAATGGCTCGACTTTCAAGACGCGAACACGCTGGTCGCGTTCACGCACGGACGAGGAGCCTTCCGACTCCGTCTCGACCCGGCCCTCGCCAAGTGAGTCCAATGATCGGGCGACGCCGCGAAGGCGCGGCGTCGCCGAGACCTGGGGAGCGGGTCGTCCCGGCCCCGGATCTCTTCGTCAGCGGCAGTCGTCGTCGAGGTCGATGTTGAAATCGCCCTTACAGGAGAACGGGTGCTGCCTCGGGCAATCGACGACCATGTCCAACCAGCCGCTGGCGCCGAAGTGGACATTCTTGCCATTGGCACCGAGGCCGACCTGGAAGGCAGGGCCCATGCGGCTGACGGCGATGTCGCAGCCTTCGTTGTCGCGCAGGCCGATGATCATGCCTTCGGTCTGGGTGTAGTAGTGCCAGGTCTCCGGATCGACCGGTCCGCCGTTGTCGACGTAGGCGTTGTCGTGCAGCTCGAGCTTGGGACTACCCTCGGGCGGGTAGTTCTCGTCGCCCGGATCGACGCGTCCGGAGAAGTGGACGTCGATCATCCACTTGTTCCGCGAATCGTTGCGATCGTAGACGGTGCCCGTCAGGCGAGCGGTGCCGTCACCGTTCTCGACGAAGGCGCGCGGCTCTTCGTTGTCGAAGCGGAAGTCGTCACCGATGCAGTTCGTCCACCATGCGTGCCGGCCGCCTGGACCATAGTCGTCGGTCTTGCCCTCGTCAGGGCAGTACTCGCCGCAGCCGGTATCGGCGAACTCGAAGGCGAGCTGGTTCGAGCGACCAGATCGGAAGAGCGTC
>JAVJTD010000193.1:0-13851 GCA_040219065.1 Planctomycetota bacterium | reverse complement strand
GCTCTTCCGATCTAAGCACCCAAGCACCCAAGCACCCAAGCACCCAAGCACCCAAGCACCCAAGCACCCAAGCACCCAAGCACCCAAGCACCCAAGCACCCAGTCACCCAAGCACCCAAGCACCCTCTTCCCGCCCGCGGGGACCGTCGCTAGGATGAAGGGCCCAAGAAAGAAGCCCTCGCCCGTACTGACGACACTTGCTGAGAGAAAGAGGATCACCATGCGCCGATGGGCTGCCTGGCGAGCCGTGTTCGTGCCTTTTGTTGTTTTGATGGTTTGCGTATCGCCGCTCTGTGCGCAGAAGCTCACGCGAAGCGGGGTGATCGGAGATCGTGAGATCGAGGCGTCGAGCCACTGGCTCGAGTCGATCGATCTTCCCGAAGCGCTTCCCGAGAGCTTTCAAGCAAGGGTGCCGCTCGGCGGTGAGACCGTCACCATCGACGTGCAGCTCGTCTCGGTGCGTGGTCAGGGCTACGGCGTTCGGGTGCAGCGCGAGGACGGTCGTCTCGTGCCGTTCGAGGCCGATGCTCCTCGGACTTACCAA
This sequence comes from Planctomycetota bacterium, assembly GCA_040219065.1. GTDB lineage: Bacteria > Planctomycetota > OFTM77 > OFTM77 > OFTM77 > OFTM77. The sequence continues at coordinate 13,307 of JAVJTD010000193.1, read as the reverse complement.
GGGCGCGTCCTCGAGCGGCCGAGCAGCTCGGTGGCGGTGAGCCTCCTCTCGACCGGCCTGCGCGGCGTGATCTCCTTTCCGGGCGAGCCGCTCTGGGTGATCGAGCCGCTCTCGGACTATCGTCGCGGAGCGGCGCGAGAGAGCCACGTCGTCACTTTGCAGCTCGAGAGCCCGTTCGATCGGCATCGGTGCGGAACGGATCTCCTGCCGCCGCCTCCGGAAACGGAGCTCAACGGCACGCCACCCGAGGCGTTCGCCAATGACTGCAACCGCGTCGCCGAGATCGCCTGGGACGCCGACTTCGAGACCTATCAGTTCCAAGGCTCAGACGTGAACAACGTCCTGGCCGATATCGATGCCGTCACCAACGCGATGGAGGTCGCCTACGCGCGCGACACGATGATCCGCCACCTGGTCGGTCACGTCATCGTGCGCACGGCGGAGCCGGATCCCTACAGCGGCAGTGATGCGGGTGTGGTGTTGGGTCAGTTCCAGAACGAGTGGACGACCAACCAAGCCGGTATCCAGCGAGACGCGGTGCATCTGGCCACCGGTCGCGGTGTGATGGACGGCGGAATCATCGGCCTCGCCTATGTCGGCGCGATGTGCAGCTTCAACGTCGGCTTCGGCTTGTCTCTCTTCGCGAACAGCTTCGGCGGCCCCGTCGCCGTGACGACGCACGAGCTGGGCCACAACTGGTCCGCGCCACACTGCTGGGATCCCGACTTCTGCGGCATCATGTGCGGTGGCTGCAAGCTGCAGTTCGGTCCGGTCACGCGCGCCAACATCCTGAGCTACCGCAACTCGAGGGGTTGCCTCGACGTAGGCCCCGGCTCCCTGATTGCCGTACCACCCAACACCGTCGACGACTCGGCGGTCGGCGATGGCCCGACGCGGCTCGACCTCCTCGCCAATGACTACGACGGAAACTGCGACACGGTGATCTACGGGAGCTGGGATCCCGTGACCGAGGCCGGCGGTGAAGTCCTCCTCTCGCCGGGCAGCGGGCCCGGTGGTCGCGATGAGCTCTTGTACTTGCCGCCGCGTCACTACATCGGTCCCGACAGCTTCGAGTACATCGCGAGCGACGGCAATGGCGGCGAGACACCGGGGCAGGTGTCTCTCCAGGCATCGGATACCTTCCTCGATCTCACGCTGCGCTTCTCGCTCGACGAGACGTCGGGCAGCACGGTCACCGACACTGCCTTGTTCGGTCCGAACGGCCAGGTGGTCGGTAACCCGGCGCGCGGCGAAGGCGGGGCGGCTCCCGCGACCGGCTCGAGCGTGCGGTTCGATGGCATCGACGACGCGATTCGCGTCGACGGCCGAGCCCTGACTCCGATGAACGATGTGAGCCTGGCGTTTTGGATCTGGATCGAAGACGCGCAAGCGGGCTTCATGGCTCCGCTGGCGAAGAACGATCCGGCCCGCGCGGCCAACGATCCTTGGACCGTACAGGTGCGCCAGAAGGGCTCCGGCGAGAGCCCGGGGACGCGCTTCCTTCGGTGGATCACGGCCGAGATCAACGGAGGCTCGCAGATCCTCCAAGCGGAGGTGCCGGTCGATCAGTTTGCGCACGTCGTGATCACTCACGACGGGAGCCCGGGAGCGAATGACGACGTCGCGCGCATCTACGTCAACGGCGCACTCATCGCCGAGGACACGGGCTACGAGGGGTTCAGCGACACCGCCCTCGCCGATCTCGAGCTGGGCAACCGCCTCGGCGTGCTGCCATTCCGAGGGCGTCTCGACGACGTGCAGGTCTACGATGCGGTGCTCGACGGCACGGACGTGACCAGCCTCTTCGCGAATCCGGGCGCAGCGCTCCTCGACCGGCTCGCCATCCGGTTCGGGCTGGACGAGCTCGGAGGCAAAGTGGCCTATCGTCGCGTCGATGGATACGTCGAAGGCGGCGCCTCGCTCGGGCAGCCTGGCGCCGCACCGGGAACGGGCAGCGCGATCGGCTTCGACGGCGTCGATGATCGCGTCGTCGTCAACGGAGGCGGGCTGACTTCCTCGCGCGATCACTCGCTCGTCTTCTGGGTGTTCATCGACAGCTCGAACACCGGCACCATGATCCCGCTCTCGAAGAAGGACCCGGCCCGATCGTTCAGCGATCCGTGGACGGTGCAAATTCAATCGACCGGGTCGGGCGAGCTACCGGGCACGAGGAACCTGCAATGGTTCACGACCTCCCACTCGTTCATTCTGCCGGCCGTCGTTGGCGCGGTGCCCGTCGACCAGTGGGCGCAAGTGGCGTTGACTCTCGATCGCGGCGTGAGCACCAGTGTCACGCGGCTCTACGTGAACGGCGTTCTGGTCGATGAAAACCTCAATGCGGCCTTCCTCGACGATTCCCCGAACGCCGATCTCGAATTGGGAGCTCGCCTGGGAGCCAGCTTCTTCCAAGGCAGCCTCGATGATCTCCAGATCTACGACGAGGCGCTCCGGCCGGGAGAGGTGCTGCGAATGTTCCAGAACCCCGGCTCGGTCGCGGACAGGCCAGGCCTCAGGCGTCTCTGAGGCAACCAGAGCCCGCGCGCCCGAAACGGCGAGGGCCCGAAGATCAGCCGCCCACTCTCTCGACGAACCCGTCGGGAGAGCGGTGAGGCTCCGAGCAAGGGGCCTTGGGAGCGCCGGCTTGAAGCCATGAGTGTATGAAGATTGCCGTCCGGGGCCGATGAGCCCCAACGGACCCCGGACGGCAACGACGAAAGAGACGTCTTGGGTCGGGCCTCAGCCCTCGGCGGTCAGCTTCGACCAGGCTTCGTGGCTCTGGAGCGGAGCCAGGTCGGCATCGGTTCGCAAGACCTCACCGCTGACGCCGGCGCGGCGAGCGGCCTCGAGCCAGGCGACGGCTTCTTCGAGGCGACCCAGCCTCACCAACGCGCGGCCGGTCCACTGCAGGCCCGTCTCGAAAGCGTTGCCGCGATCGAGCTGCTTCCGGAAGCACTTCATCGCCTCCTCGAAGCGGCCCTCGTGGTAGCGGACGAGGCCTTGGCCGAGCCAGCTCATGCCGTCCTCGGGATCGATCTCGAGCAGCTCGGCGTAGATCTTGGCGGCTGACTCGAAGTCGCGCTCGATCAGGGCGCTCCGGCCCTGCGGGACGAGCTCCAGCTTTCGGAGCCGGTTCAATGCGTCATCGAGCTCAGGCACGCCCTGGCCGGTCTTCCAGAGGCTCGGGTCGCTCTTCAGCTTGGCGAGGGCGGCGTCGAAGCTCTCCTCACCCGCGCGAGTGTAGATGAGTCCGCGCAAGGCTATCTGGGGTTGCACGCCCGTGGCCGCTTGGCGGGCGAAGACCGCGGCGGACTCGTCGTAGCGACCCAGCCCCAGGAGCGCCTGCCCGTAGGACTGGAGGACCTGACCGTCGTAAGGAGCGATCTTCACGAGAGGCTCGGCGATCTCGAGCGCACCTTGCCAATCCAGGGCGCTGATCTTGCCGGTCAGCTCGCCACGCAGCGCAGTGCCCTTCGTCAGTCGCTCGAGCACTGAGCGCATGCGCTCATCGGAGCGGAGGGCGTCGAGATCGGAATCGCTGCGCGCCAAGTTGGCGTCGTTGAAGCCGAAGGCGACCGCCTGATTCAAGTAGCGAAACGCCTCGTCCAAGTTGCCCAGGCGGGAGTGGCTGCAGGCGCAGTTGTAGCTGGCGACGGGCGGGAGGACTCCCAGCGAGAGCTGCTTCTCGAAGGCATGCAAGGCCTCTTCGAGCCGGCCGAGGACGATGAGCGAGTAGCCGAGGCGATGCCAAGCGGTGCCGTCGCTCGGAATCGCTTTCACCGCTCGCCCGAGGTGCTCGGCGGCGGCTTCGTAGTCCTGCCGGTTGAATGCCTGGCCGCCTTGGCCGAGGGCGATCTGTCCTTCGAGGCGCTCGGCGATGGACTCGGGGAGACCCGTGTCGTCGGCGCCGGTCGCGAAGGACGGCAGGAGGGTGAGCCCGAGCACGAGTGCGATCGTGGCACGCATCATGAGGATCTCCTCATTGAATGAAATGAGTTGTCAGGGGTGATGACAGAGGTTCGAGCTGGGCCAGGCTCGAGAGAGTGCTTGCCGGAATCTTTGATCCCGGAGAAGCTTGTGATAAAGAGCTCCTCCCCCGCGCGGACAACAAACTGCGTGCGGCCTGCCGGAGTCGCATGCTTGGCACGGGAGAGGAGCTCGGTTTCTCTAACGGTCTACTCGGGAGGGCTGCCCTCGAGCTGCGCGGCGCGCTTCCTGGAGGCTTCCCAGCGGATGTCGTCTCGGAGGGGCGCGAGGTCGGGGTCGTCCAGCAGCGAAACGGCGCCGGTCCACCCGAGGTCGAGGACGCGGTGCCACAGCGCGAAGGCCGCGTCGCGATCATCATCTCTGGCCGCGATGCGCGCGAGCTGGACGAGCCCGCGGTCGATGGCGTGTCCCAGCACGATCTGCCGCTCGTGGGCCTGACGGGCAGTCACCAGATCGCCTCCGCGGAAGGCGACGATCCCGAGCTGCTCCCAGGCGGCCCCGATCGAATCATCGAGCGTCAAGAGGGCCTCGAGCTGGCGGCGAGCTTCTGCCCAGTTGCCGCTTCGCGCCGAGCGGCGCGCTCCCAGCCAGAGTGCCCGCGACCCCGGGTTCGAGCGGCGCTCGAGACCGGCCAACCGACCGGATTTCACGAGCCAGCTCCAAGCCGGATCGGCGAGCGGCGTCTCGAGATCCAGGCCGAGCCACTGGGAGCGCTGCAGCTCGTTCCAGGTCAGGCCGCTGTCGGTCATCCGGGCTTCGCAGCAGGCGAGACCGTAGAGGGCGACGTCGTCGCTCGGGTCGACCTCCAACCGCGAGCGGAAGCGGATGGCGGCCTCCTCGAAGGCTCCGGCCCGGCGGAGCCAGGTGCCGAAGGCCTTCTGCCGGTCGCTCGCGTCCGGCTGCAGCGCCTCGGCGCGGCGAATCTCGAATAGCCCTTTGGCCAGGCCTTCGGGCGACACCGGGAGTGTCGTGAGCACTTGCCGGGCGGCTAGTTGTGCCTGGTCCACTTCCTGCACGATCGCGAGCGCCTCTGTGAAGCGCGCCTCGCCGCGCAGCAGGTCGAGATCGGTGTCGACCGCCATGAGCTTGGCCTGGTCGAACCCGGCCCGCACGGCACGCTCGAGTGCGTCCAGCCCTTCCTCGGCATTGCCCAACAGGCTCTGAGCGCAGGCGGTATTGTACAGCGCCACCGACTGACGGAAGCCCAGCTCGTGTTGGGCCGCGAACGCCTCGAGGGCGCGCTCGGGCCGACCGAGCTTGATCTGCCCGAAGCCCAGGAGGTGGGTGCTTCGTCCGACGTCCTTGCCCAGAGCGACACACTCCTCGAGCAGGGGAACCGCGGTCTCCCAGTCTCCCGTCGTCAAGCTGTAGGACAGCAGTCTCAGGCTGGCCTCGCGCTCGATCGCGCTCTCGAGCCTCGCGGGCAAGACGACTTCGGCGGTACCGGGCTGTCCCATCTCGACGGCCGCTCGAACCGGCCAGGCGAGCAGCAGAGCGACCCCGGCGACGAGGAGCACCGCCGGAGACACGGCCCTTGCCGCGGTCTCGCCGCGCATGATCACCTCGAGGCGCGAGCGAAAGCTGCGAGCCGACGAGTCGAGCGCACCGAGCGCGGGGGTCAGACGACCGTTGCGGGGGAGCTCGGTCGCAGCGTCGATCAATGTCTCGGCGTAGTGACGTCGGCCGCCAGGGAACGCCCAGACGACCCAGGCGTCGGCTGCCATCTCGGAGTAGTGGCGAATGCGGGCGCGCAGGATCCAGAGCAGGGGATTCCACCACAGTGCCGTCGTGGCGATCAGCTCCAGCCAAGCGACCCAATGATCGCGGCGCCTCAGATGCGCCAGCTCGTGCGCCACGATCCCGGTGTCGAAAGGCACCGCTGGCTCGCCGTCCTCATCCATCGGCCAGACGAGCGTCGGGCGACCCATCGACCAGATGAACGGGGCACCCAGGCCGGTGGCGATTCGCACCCTCGGCGGCTGGACCTCGAAGCGAGTTGCGATCGCCCGGACGAGGCGCGTGAGCTCGGTGGGCGCCGGGATCGAGCGCCGGAGCCGGCGGCGCAGGCGAAGTGTTCCCACCGAGACGATGATGAGGAACAGGGCCGTTCCCGAAAGCCAGGTCCACTTCAAGACGCTCGAGACGATGCGGGCGGTCTCGGCCGAGATCAGCCCGGAGCGCGCCGCGAAGACTTCGGTGCCCTGGACATGCGGCTTGAGGGTGATGCTCTCTTCGTCCGAGGACTTGACGACTTCCCTGGGCTCGCCGTCTTCAGCTCGCTCAGCCATGTCATCTGCGACGAGCGGCTCATCGCTCCGAAATCCTGCTGGCTTCGGCGGCTCGCCGAAGCTCTCCGACTCACTCGCCGGTGGGACGTAGCGGGTCGCCTCGAGCGGAGTCGCCTCGGCGACGCGTCCGGGCTCGCGGACGACCCAGCTCTCGAGGCGAGCGATCCAGCCTCCTTCGGTCCCGGCCTCTTCGATGAGGAAGAGGGACCAAGGCGGCGCGACGAGCACGATGAGCGCCACCACCCAGAGCATGTGTTGGCTGGCCGGGCGACTGCGCCAGGTGCGGGCGAGCGCGAGACCGGCGAGGGCGAGCAAGCCGGCGAGGAGGGAGTTGGCGAGGATCCAGGTCCACATGGGCAAAATCTTCCGGGGGATCAGCGGCGGCGTTTGTCGCGGCGACGGGTCTTGGCCTCGGGCTTCTTCTCGGTCGGCTCGGCTTGGCCGCCCGGCTCTTCCGACTCGAGCTCGTCGAGCAGCTCGCGAAACTGGGCGATCTCTTTGGAGGTGAAGCGGCGGTTGCGGACGAGGGTCAGCATGAGCGGACGGGTGGCCCCTTCGCAGATGCGATTGGTGAGGGTGCCGAGCTCCTCGCTCAGCACGTCCTCGCGGCTCAGCTTGGGGGTGAACACGAACGCGCGGCCTTCCTTCCGGCTGTCGAGGTACCCCTTCTCCTCGAGTCGCCGCAGGAGCGTCTGCACCGTGTTGTACGCCCAGTCCGTACCGGCCGATTGAATCGCTTCGTGCAGATCGCGAACGGTGGCGCTGCCTCGATCCCAGAGGATCTTGAGGAGCTCGAGCTCGCTGTCGGAGATGGGTCGGAGCGGCTGGTTCACGGACAAACCTCGAAGGAGTTCCAAGAGATGCCGAGTCGCGCTCGGTCGTCGATCAACTCTTACGAACTGTAGGGGAGACGCGCAAGATAAAACCTACATTTTGTCGGAGATGGGGGAGCCTGGGAGAGAGCCTCGCTTCGCTCAGGGCTCTCGGGGAGGAGTGAGGCGTTGGCGAAGGGGGATGCAGTGAAGACCGGGCGCTACGCGGCTCTCAGCCTCGTGACGACGGAGGGTGAGAGACGAGCCTCCAATCTGAGTTGGTTGCTGCCGCTCAGGCTTCCTCGATCGGGTCGACGAGCTCTCGGTAGTCGGCGGCGGCGGAGCGGTCGCCCGTGAGGATCAGCAGGTCACCGGGCTTGGCCTCTTGAAGCGCGACGCGCGCGACCGACGAGGGGTCGAGCCCCAAGTGAATGTCGGCGCACGAGAGCTGTTCGACGACCTCCGGGTCCAGCCCGGACGAGCCGGCGGCGATTCCCAGCCAGTCCCCCAGCTCGGCGGCACGAGAGAGAGTGCGACCGCGCTCCTCCGCGTCGTCGGACAGTGGTGCACCCAGGACCCAGAGCCGGCGCGTCGCATCGACCCGGCCAGCCGTTCGCTCCAACGCGCTCAAGCTGACCTCGTCGTGGGCCGCATCGATCAAGACGCGCAGATCGCCCTTCTGCCGCAGCTCGATCCGACCGGGGTTGTCGAGGGGGTTCGCGCCGAAGCTCTCCAAGCCGTGAACGATGTCCGACACCGAGATGCTGAGCTGACCGGCCGCGAGGACGGCGCCCATGACATTCGCGATCTGATGCTCGGCAGCACCGCCCAGGCAGGACGGGATGTGGGAGACCGGCATGACGTTCTCCACCATGCCGTCGTGCCTCCAGATGAGCTGTCCGTCCTCGAGCCAGAGCCCGCTGGTCCGGCACTCGTCGCCCAGGTGATCTCGCACCGCCGGGTCGAGACCGAACCAGGCATTGGGCACTCCCGCTGGCACCACGTCGATCGCCGAGTCGGCGTTGAGGATCAGCAGGCTGTCCTCGTGGAGGACGCGGGAGACGACCTCTTCGGCCGGGACGCCCCGCGAGGCGATGCGCGTCACGAGCGCGGCCGAGGCGTGCTCGATCGGCAAGCCGCGCTCACACAGCCCGGCGCGTGGTACCTCGAGGATCGCCACGTCGATCCGGTTGTCACGCAGGACCCGCAACGCGCTCGCCGCGCTCGGATCCTCGCCGCTCTGCAACAGCTCGCCCGAGACCACCACCTCTTCGCCGGTGTCCATGCCGACCTCGAGCTCGGCGGCCTCGACGATGCGTCGCAGCAAGCGAGCGACACTCGTCTTGCCATGCGTTCCGGTGATGATCACCACCGGAATATCATGGATCTCGGCCCAATCGATCGCGCCGGGATCCGGGACGCCGTCGATCGGAAACGTGAGTGAGCCGCTCCCTTGCCCGACGGTGACCGACTCCTCGTCGACGAGGAAGCCGACCTCGTACCGAACGGCCGCGGCCCGAAGCTCGCGAAGCGCGGGGTTGCGCTCTTGCTCCACGAGCCGCGCCAGATTCTCGAAGCGCGACTCGGTGTCGCTCGGCTGCTCGCCGCGGGCGAGGCGCAAGGCCGCCAGCGTCAGCAGTCGGTGCACCTCCGAGGCGAGGTGTGTGCCGTCGATCGGTGCGCTGATCGCGAGGCAGGCCTGCCCCGGAAAGCGGCGTACCGCGAGGTCTTCGTGTGTCCAGCCGAGCGCATCCAGCCAGCGTCGACCTTCCTTCTGCCAGAGGCGAACGAAGGCGTCGAGCTCGCGGTCCGGACCGTAGACGTCCGTTCCCGCACCCGGTCGATTCCAAAGCAGATTCGGTCCCAGGAGCTGCCGTGACTCACCGACGTCGATCGTCATCGAGACGGATTCCTCCACGCTGACGAAGTCGAAGGACGGCCCCTCGACGCTTCCGCCGGAGCCGACGACCGGCCCTCCCCACCCGGTGACCGGTATCCTGGAATCCGACAGATACCCAAAGACCACGATTGAAACAAGATACAAGCCGGCACCGGTGGGGAGGCGCAGGGTGTGCGGGTCAGAGGTCGCCGCCCACTCCGGGGGACCAGGCGATGGTCATGTCCTCGAAGTCCGATCCCAGGGACCGGCGCAAGGCACGCATGTGATCCGCGTCGGCACAATAGACGGCGGGAACGATCAACACGTTCCGTCGTCCCGATTCTCGAACGGCGCTCAAGACCTCGGGCAAGGAAGGCTCTCCGGATTCGAAGGCCACGCGGAGGCTGTGAAAGCGGCTTCGCTTCTTCAGCACGTCGTCCTCGCCAAGCTTCTCCCAAGCCGCGCGATCCTCATCGGACGCGCCCGCCGGGACGACCAAGACCGTCGTGCCGCCGAAGGCACCCGGGGCGAGGGGCAGCTTCGTGGCGTCCTCGAAGGTCTCGGGGCCGAACATCGCCGCCTCGTCCGGGACGCCGTCTTCGCCGCGCACGGCGAGGATGCGGGTGGTGGAATCGCTAGGGGGAGCGTCGAGCGGGGCGAGGGTGACGGGGCTGCCGCTTCGGCTCAGCTCCCAAGCTTCGCGGCGCGCCCATTGCCTCCCGAGGGGGCTGTCGGTCGTGAGCGTGAGCACGAGCGGCGTGTCGGACGGCGAGAGCGGCTCGAGCCCCAGCGCTGTCCTCACGTCTTGACGGAGTCGGTCGATCACCTCTTCTCGGCTACCGAGCTGATGCAGGGTGGCGGGCCGACCGGCTTCGGCGCGCGTCTCGATCTCCTGGGACCAGAACGCCGCGTCCGGCTCGGTGACCAAGACCGTGCGCTCGGCCGTATCGGGCTCCTCCGGCGGGCTGCCGACACCTTCTTCGCCGAGCTTGGCATACCGCTCGGGATCAGCGGCGATCGTGCGCGTGAAGTCCGCGTTGCGCCAAGCCGAGCCGATGGCGACGGTCGCTCCGGTGCCCTCGCCGGCCAGCAAGACGTTCTCCGGGTCGACCGGTTGGTAGGCAGTGATGTTCTCGATCATCTGGTCGAGCGCGAAGGCGAGCCGTGAGACGTCTTCGGAGAAGGAGTCCTCCCAGTACCAGCGGCCTCCGCGGCGGAGATTCTCCTCGAGCTGCGGGAACGGCGACTCGGGGACCGCGATCGCCACTTCTTCGCCGATCTCGTCTCGCCACAGCGCCAAGCCGTCCTCGGCGGTGAGCCCGTCGCCGGGCAGCCAGACGAGGAGCGGCACGGGGTCTTCGGTCGACGCACCCTGCGGGAGATGAAGCCGGTACTCGAGCGGGCTGGGGACGTGCACGGCGAGCCGGCCGTCTTGGAGACCACGCCCGCGGGGCTCGGCGAAGACGACGTAATCGGCGTAGGTGGGCTCGAGCTCGGGCTCCAGACCGCTCAGGTCGAAGGCGCCCGAGATCTGGACGGTGGCGACATCGGTGCCGGGCCGCCGCGTGAGCATTTGAAGGACGGTGCCATCCTTGTAGGCGGAGTGGAACCCGCCGTTGACGTGCAAGAGCGTATGACCGGGGTGCTCTTCGAGCGCCTGGGCGCAGGACCAACCCATGGTGTTGTCCCAGAGGCTCTGAGTCGAATAGAGCATCGCGGCCGGATCGGGGTTGGACGGGGCGTGTCCGTGACCGCGCACGACGCGCGAGAAGCGCTCCCAATAGTGATCGGTATTGGGATGCAGCTCGGGCGGGAGGTAAGCGCGCTGCTCGGGAGCCATGTTCTCGAAGGCTTCCTGGCCGCCAAAGGCCATCTGGCGTCGCACCGAGATCGGTGTGTTCGAGGCGACGACGGGGCGAGCGGTCGCGCGTGCGCGCTCGATCAAGGGACGGTATCCCGTTCGGTAATTGCCCCACGGCCGTGCCTGCGAGAGGAACGTCGCCTCGTCGATGCGGCCATGGACGTAGTCATCGAGCACGGGCTGCACGTCGCGCTCGAACATCTCCATCGCCAGGACGACATTCCCGCCCGTGCGCTCCAGCAGGCCCTCGTAGATCCGGAGCTGGAGCTGGTGGGTCACCTCGTCGAGGTGGGTCTCGCCGAGGAAGATCGCCTCGTGCTCGGCCAAGGCATCGATCAGCTCGATCAGGGACATCTCGCGACCGGTCGCCGTCTCGAAGACGCGGGTCTGACGATCCAGATCGGTGCGCGCGCTGCTGACCGGCATCCGGGTGTCCGGCCTTGCAGCTTCCTTCGAAGTGTTGTGGCAACTGGCGGTGATCAGGAGAGCAAAGAGGAGTGCGTGGCGCGAGGACACGATTCGGAGCTCCAAACGGGGCGCTGCCGCGAGCGGCACGGTTGACCGGGGCACTTCCGCCCGAGGCCCGTTGGGTGGCGGTCTCGGGCGGCCGGTATGGTATCATGCCGCTCCCCGAAGCCGATCCGCTCGCCTGAAAGGAGATGGCCCATGCCTCGCAAGAAGAGCGCCTTGACCCGCCGTCAGTTCGTTCAGGGCTCCGCTCTCGGAGCGGCTGCCATGGCGCTCCCGAGCTGGAAGTCCTTCCAGCGCCTGGGAGCCAATGAGGAGATTCGCGTCGGCGTCGTCGGCTTCAACAGCCGCGGCAAGTCTCATATCAATGGCTTGCATCGCCTCGACGGCGTGAGGGTGACCGCCCTGTGCGATGTCGATCGCAATGTGCTGAACGCCGGAGTGCAAGAGTTCGAGAAGCGTGGCGAGAAGGTCGCGGCCGTCACCGACGTGCGGCGCCTCTTGGATCGGGACGACATCGACGTCATCGCGACGGCCACCCCGAATCATTGGCATGCCCTGATCGCCATCTGGGCCTGCCAGAGCGGCAAGGACGTCTACCTCGAGAAGCCGGTCTCCCACAACGTCTGGGAAGGTCGCCAGATCGTCAACGCCGCGCGCAAGTACGGACGGATCGTGCAGACCGGGACGCAGTGCCGCTCCAGCCAGGCCATCGCCGAGGCGATCCAGTGGATCCAGAGCGGCCAGCTCGGCAAGATCCAAGTCGCCCGCGGGCTTTGCTACAAGCCGCGCAAGAGCATCGGAAAGGTCAGCGGTCCTCAGAGCGTGCCGGCGCACATCGACTACGACCTCTGGCTGGGTCCGGCGCCGAAGCAGCCGCTGTGGCGCAAGAGCCTGCATTACGACTGGCACTGGGACTTCGCGACTGGCAACGGCGACCTGGGCAATCAGGGCATCCACCAGATGGACATCTGCCGCTGGGCGCTCGGTGTCCAAGAGCTCTCGCCCCGCGTCATGAGCGTGGGTGGACGCTTCGCCTATGCGGATGATGCCAATACGCCCAATACCCAGTACGTCTACCACGATTACGAAGGCGCTCCGCTCATCTTCGAGGTGCGTGGCCTGCCCAAGGACCTCGATCAGCAGAACGGTCGCTGGGAGATGGACAACTACAAGGGCGCCCGTATCGGCTGCATCATCCATTGCGAGGGTGGCGAGCTGCGTGTGCCGAGCTACTCGACGGCGATCGCTCTCGACAAGGACGGCAAGGAGGTGAAGAAGTGGAATGGTGCCCAAGACCACTTCGCGAACTTCATCGACGCGGTCCGCAGCCGCAAGAAGGAAGACCTGACGGCCGACATCCTCGAAGGTCACCTCTCGAGCGCGCTCTGCCATACCGGCAACATCTCGTACATGCTCGGCGGTCAGAAGAGCCCCGAGGAGTGCCGCGAGGCGGTGAAGGGCAATCCCGAGTCGCTCGAGACCTACGAGCGGATGGCGGCGCATCTCGAGGCGAACGGTGTCGACTTGAAGTCCAGCCCGGCCACCTTCGGCCCCTGGCTCGAGATGGACCCGAAGACCGAGCGCTTCGAGGACAATGAGTGGGCCAATGCCCTCCTCCGTCGCAACTACCGCGCACCGTTCGTGGTCAGCGACGAGAGCTGACGCCTTTGGCTGGTCTTCGTATTCCCTGACTTCAGTCAGGTCGTCACTCCGGCTGGTCTTCGTATCCCCTGACTTCAGTCAGGTCGTCTCTCCGGCTTCAGCCGGGTGGTCGAAGGCCAGCCGTTGGTCTCGGTCGGATCATCATCCGACCGAGACCGTGCCGCTCGAGCTTCGAAGTTGAAAGTTGGACGTCGAGCCGTTGAACGTTCTGAGAGGCACTTTCGGACCGCCGGCTTCAGCCGGCCTCGGTGTCATCCGAGCGCCTTGGAGAAAGCTCAGAACGTTCAACGGCTCGACGTCCAACTTTCAACTTCGAAGCTCGAGCGGCACGGTCTCGGTCGGATGATGAT
>JAVJTD010000183.1:0-10151 GCA_040219065.1 Planctomycetota bacterium | reverse complement strand
CGGAGCGGTGGGACGGTGTGATCCGAGAGGAGCGAACCGGAGAGGCACCGAGCGGGCGTCCGATCGATGTCGAGCTCGTCAGGCGATTCGTGCCGCTTGTGGAGGTCGACTGAGGCGAGCGCCATCCTTCAGAAGATCGCCCGGTCGTGCCCAGGGCGATCATTTGAAGCGATGCTCAATTGTAGGCCGTGAGCGGGACTTCCTCGGCGCCTTCCAACATGGGGAAGGTCTTCTGCCTGGCCTGGTCCTCGAGGAGGCGAATCGGCAGCGGGCTCGGGACGTCTCGGAGCAGGTCTCGGACGGGGACGACCTCTCGGTCGGCCAAGAGGTCTCGAAGGTTCTTGCGAAGGCGCTTGCGGCGCGCTCGCTCTAACCAGCCACCTCGCTCGGTTCCGAGCTCCCAGGATTGGAGCGAGAACACGGTTGGATGAGCGCCTTGGACTCGGTGACTCGCGCAGGTCTCGAGCAACCAGAACGGAAGTCGAGTCAGCCCGCGACCCGTAGTGAAGGGAACGCTCTCCCAGAAGATGCGCACCGTAGGCAGAGGGAGCTCGACAACGTCTCCCGAGGCCGTCCGGACGCAGTGAGGCTCGGGCAGAGCGCGACGATCCCCGAGCGTCGTATGCGGCACGCTGCTGCAGGAGTATCGGATGCCGGCATCCCCGAGGGCCTCGTAAGCCCAGAGCGTCCGGCGAGTCAAGGACCAGCCCGGTGCTCGAAAGCTGTGGGCCTCGGGAAGACCAGCTTGGCGTAGCCTGTCCTGGGAAGCGGTGATCCGCGCGCGGAACTCGGTTGGTCGAATGGACTCCAGTCGAAGATCTTCGAGGCCGAGCAGTCCGACTTCGTGACCGCGTGCTGCGAGCTCGGACAGCGCATCGGGTGCTTCGTAGGCGAGCTGCCCTGTGACGAAGAACGTCGCTGCCACACCGAGCTCGTCGAGGAGTCTTCCGCACTCGCTGAGGTCGCTTCGGACCCTCTTGGCCCACGGAATCAAGCTCGCCGCTTCGCCCGGCGGAGAGCCGCCACCAGTGCGATCGCGAATGTCGATCGTGAGGCAAACGCCAGCCATGCCGCTCCCTCCCCAGGTACGGCCAAGTTTGATGTCGGAGTGATCGCGGGACGAGAGGCTATCGCTCAGGTCGTGATCGTTCAAGGAGATTCGCACCCGCAGGCGATCTGCGCGAAGGGCCCGGCCCCGTCCCGCGGAAGAGACTCGCCGTCTGATTCGGGGGCTGGAGGTCGACGAAGGAGATGTCCGGCTGTCGCGTCCGAGTGGGCTTGGACGGGTTTGCGGGCTGTGGAGAACCGAGTGGACAACCTGCGTTCGCCACGTATACTGATGGTGTTGCAAACGCAGGATGGAGATAACTGACGGACGGACGAGGTCAGCCGCGGGAGCGTGCGGCCTGCGTCGTCCCAAGTTCCCACCCCCGGCTTCTACGCGTTCATTTCCCACTTGAGTCTCACCGCCGGCCCATCTAGCCTTAGGTCCAGTCGAGTGTGATGCTTCGTGTGCTTCCGTCCTCCTGCGAGGCGGATCACGCCAGAGGTCCCCGAGCATGGCCGATCGTCGCCCAACCCTGCATAATTCGCCGCGATTCGCCTCGCCGGCCAAGCCCTTGGGGTTGGTGTTCACGCTGGTCACCAGCCTCCTCGCCGCAGCGTCAGTTGAGGCGCAATCGACACAGCGAGCCACGAAGACCGGCGTCCAAGTCGTCGGAGGTAGCCAGTCGTCGTCGAGCGGTGGTGGCACGGGTAATGGCGGGCAAGGAGCGGGAAACTACTTCGGTAGCCCTTACCTCGACTCCGATCGTGACGGCCTACACGACGCTCTCGAGATCTCGCTCGGCACGGATCCGGCGCATCGGGATACCGACCGAGACCTGACCAGCGACACCTACGAGTTCCTCCATACGACCGAATCTCCCCTTGCCCTTCGGTCTTCAGAGTCCCCGACGCCGGGCTGGCGGAACGTTCGGCTCGCCGCCTCGCAACTCGAGAACGACCTGATCCTCACGTTGATGATCGGAGTGCCGACTTCGGCGCCGATTCCCGCCTATGTCGTATACGGGCTGATCGACTCCGTGCCCGTCGACCTCACCTCGTTGTTCGCAGCTCGGATTGCGAGCGGCAACTTCACGAGACTCAACTCGGTCTCTAACCTCACCTTCTACATCATCTCCGTCGCCTTCCCCACCGAGCTCATTCAGGAAGGGGAGAACATCTCCTTCGGAACGGCCGCCAAGCTGGGCGAGAACCTCGCGAGGGCCAACGCC
Organism: Planctomycetota bacterium; assembly: GCA_040219065.1. Taxonomy (GTDB): domain Bacteria; phylum Planctomycetota; class OFTM77; order OFTM77; family OFTM77; genus OFTM77. The sequence continues at coordinate 7,875 of JAVJTD010000183.1, read as the reverse complement.
TTGCGCGTGTATCGTGCCAGGGGCAACCTGATGTGCGCTTGGCACGGCAACCTGAACGCGACTCAGTTCAGCCGCCCGTTGGTGCCACCGGAAGAATCAGAGTCCTCTTCTGCCAGCGATCAGCACTGGACGAGCGACCTGAGCTGCCAGCGTGCCTTCAAGGTCATCAAGGACGGTGACGGTAGCTCGATGGTGGTGACCTACCTATGCGAGTACGCCAGCTGCGAAGTATTCGAAGGCTCTTACTGCGAGCCGGACGAATGCGGGGCGGCCGAAGGCACACTCGTCACGATGATCTCCCTCTCCTTCTTGATCAGCTTGGTCAACTGACCAACGCTCGATCGGTTTCCTCGGTGCCAGCAATAACCCTGGGACGCCGAGCGAAGCCGGTCCCCGCCTCCTGTCCTCCCCACATCGACAACCCTCTCTCCACCTCTCGACTCGTCGTGCTCGATCCGAGCCGTCATTCGGTCACTGGACGCTCCAGGCGCCGAATCGAAGCTACGGTCAAGGAATCGGTCCGCCGCGTCACCCTCCGGTCCGTCCGTATCGCGGTCGCCTGCCCTTCCTCCCTCCGGGCAAATCGTCGATTTCTGACGGAACAATCCCCTCGCGCGACCCCGTCTAAACGTTAGCCTATCATGAAGACAGATCCAGACCTTTCGATCGTAAGGGCTTGCCAAGCCGGTTCTAAAGAGGAGTTTCAACGGGCGTACGAAGAGCTCTTCCAGCGCTACAAGAACAAGGTGTTCAATGTGGCTTTCCGGATCACGGGAAGCGAAGCGGACGCCGCCGATGTCGCGCAAGAGGCCTTCATCGTCCTGTACAAGAAGATCCAAGACTTTCGGTTCAACTCGAAGTTCTCGAGCTGGCTCTATCGGATCGTCGTGAATCTGAGCATCGATCGACGCCGGAAGAACAGCTCGAAGCTGGTCATGGCTTCGGAAACCATCGACACCCTGCAGAGTATCGACTCTCCCGAGCTCGTCGATCGTCGAGAAGCCGCTCCCGAGACTGCTTTCGGTCACAAGGAGTTCGAGAGCTACGTGCAGAGCTGCATCAATCAGCTCAGTCCCAAGTTCTCGGCCATTCTCATTCTGAGGTACATCGAAGACCTCTCCTACAAGGAGATCGGTGACATCCTCGGATGCTCGATCGGAACCGTGAAGTCTCGCCTCTCTCGCGCCCACAAGGCTGTCGAAGCCGTCTTGGGCCCCAACCTCGAAAAGTACCGAGCCTGAGCGGCCCTCCCGACGATTCCAAGAAAACGAAAACCGAGAAGCGACCCCCCTGGCGATGAACTCTGCCTGTGAGACAGTCCGAGCCCAGTTTTTGGAGATGCGCCGGATCGGCCTGAGCGCCGAGTACGAGCAGCATCTCGCGAGCTGTGGCGACTGTGCCGACGCCTGTCGTCGGATCGAGAGCGTCGCGCGCATTCTCGGTCGCTTGGACAAGGCCGAGGCACCCGTCGATCTCTGGGAAGGGATCGAGGCGAGGCTCGACGCGTCCGAGCTTGCAGAGCGACGTGATTCGTTCACCATGAGCCTTCGCTCTTTGCCGCGGGTCGAGGCGCCTGCCGATCTTTGGGATCGTGTACAGGCGGGAATCCAGGAGCGCGAAGAGTCCGTTTGGAGACTTCGACCCGGCTCGGTCCGGCTCGAGCGCTCCCTTCGCCTGCTTCGGGCCGCAGCGATCCTGGTGCCCCTCGTCCTCGGTAGCTACTTGATCTGGTCACCTTCGAAGACCAGCTCGCCGAAACGAACGATCGTTTGGAGCGACACCGCGATCGTCCGAACGGGCGACCCGGCCGATCCTCTCGAGAAGATCGCATTCTCACTAGGGGAGGGATCATGGGTAGCCGAGCGTTGAGCGCGAGGGCCCCGAGCACGCTTCGGGCTGTAGGCCTGAGGGCCATCCTCGCCATGGCGATGCTGGCCATCGTCGGCTGTGAAGATCCGACCGATCCCGAGATTGCGGCTCTGCTGTCCAAGGCCGAGGCAGCTCAACAAGAGTTCTCGGCGGATGCCATCCGAGAGTTCACTCGAGACGGTTCCGTCCTGCGTGAGCGAATCTCTGTGCGCTGGGGTGAGCTCCTCGAGCGAGAGGCTCTGTCGGTCGACGGCAAGAGCCTGGACGAGCTACCGGCTGACGTCTACCGGCAAGTCGAGCTTTGGACCGAGTTGGCCGGAACCGCTCTCGAGAGGTACCAGTACGCCGAGTTCCGAATCCAAGGTGATCCTCGGCGCCTGTGGCAGTCCTATGAGATCGAGCGCGAGCCCGGTCGCGACGTGGAGATCGCCGGCCATTACTGCCTGGCGCTTCACCTCGTTCCCAAGCACCCGAGCAGCCGTTTGGCCTTCAGGGCCTGGGTCGATCCGAGAAGCGGATTGGTCCTCGGTTACGAGCGGGTGAGCTGGACCGGAGAGACGATCGAGAGCATGCGCTTCATCGAGCTGGAGCTCCAGACTCCGAGCTCAGGTCCGGGTCGGAGAGAGAAGCAGGACGACGAACTGTCGAGCCTCGGAGGCAACGTCGAGTACATGCCGCTGAACGAAGCGCTCGAAGCCGTTCGGTTTCGCCCCATGATGCCGCGTTACCGGCCCGATGGCTTCAGCGATCACCTCACGGCCATCCTGCGATTCGATCGCCCGCCCGTGCCGCGATCAGGCTCGGAGTGGATCGTGGGAGACGAGTACCTTCTCCACTCGATGACCGATGGCCTGAACCGCCTCTTCCTGATCTCGCTCCCGGCCGACTCCTTGGGGAGCGCGAAGGACGGCGGATCGCACTTGGGCGGCTCCGCAGGGAACAGAGTGGTCGTCTCCCGCTTCCCGATCACCGACGACTCCAGCCTCAGCGCTTTCATGGTCGTCGACGAGAACGTCGCGACCTTCGTGATCGGCACGCTCTCCGAGCCCGAGCTGATCACCATTATCGAGAGCCTGGCTTTCGTGCGCTGAGCTCGCCTCGCGATAGGGTCCGCCGCATTCGAGCGACCAGGACCCGAGCCCGAGAAGATTCGTCGGCCTCACATCAGAGACCCCCGACATGACGAACGCGATTGTCGTACACAGGGTTATCGCTCTCAGAAGCCCGGTTTCACCACCTGCATGCTCCGCCGGTCCGCCGGCGGGGGCACCCCTGACTTGGTCCATTGGGCCGACTAGGGCTATCTCTCTTGAGCTCGATCCGTGTTTCGGATTTGTCGTCAACCTCGGCTTTCCGGGGCGACGATAGAGCATCCACCGCGTCGAGCGCATCGCTCGATGAGCGGTGAGGAAAGCCTGAACATCACCAAGTCGTTTGCTTGCTCGGCTGCGTGCGCGGTCCGACACCGGGAGTGCCCGCGTCCTGGTCCGGCCCGACGTCCTTTTCTGGGACTGCACGATCGCACTCGAGCCCGCCGACGGTTCATTGTCAACCGAGGATCGCATCATGAGCCGACGCTTGCTCGGATTATTGCTATCCGGACCGCTCTGGCTCGCTCCCGCGGCGAGCGGCCAGGTCCAGTACCGTGGTCCATCGAACGAAGTCGTCTCACCGACTCGACTCAGGGCGGCCGAGCCCACCCAGGGACACGCCACCCACACCACCAACGCGCGTCCGATCTACGACATCGAGGGGAGGGCACGCTGGGAATTCTGGTGGGAGCACAATCGCGACGAGTTTCTCTGGGAGCGCGCTTGGGGCCCGACGCCCCCGCCGGAAGCCGACGAGGGCAGCCTGGCGTCATTCTTCGGTCCCTGGGCACGCGGCCAGTTTCGTCGCTTCGAGCTTCCGACCGACGCTGACGTCGAAAAAAGGCTGATCCCGGCGCTCCTCCGAGCACTCTCGGTCGACGATGACACCATCAAGCGTCAGGCCATCGTGGCCCTGGGCAAGTCCGCTCACATTGAAGCCGAGACCCACATCGCTCCGTTCCTCGGCTACAGCGATCCCGGCGTCCAGAAGAGTGCCGTCCTCGCACTCGGGATGCTACCGACCTCATCCTCCTTCTATCGGCTCGCCAAGCTGTTCGTGGACGAGGAGGCTTCCGAGGAGATCCGGTGCTGGGCTGCCGTCGCGTTGGGACTCCAAGGCGATCCGCGCTCGGCGAGGCTTTTGATGGACCGCCTGACACGTCACTTGCCCGAGTACGCCGTCCATCGCAATTTCGAGCACCTCACCGAATCGACGATCCTCGCGCTGGGTCTTTCCAACAAGCGCTCGGTCTCCCCGTTCCTGATCTCCGTCCTCGACAAGCTGCAAGCCCATCCGATCCAGGGAGGCAGACTCGAGGCGGCTGTACTGGGCGCTCTTGGTCGCCTGGATGACTCAGCGGCCGTGCCTCGCATCGTTCGCGCCTTGGTCGACGAGCGGATCATCGTGAGACGCGCAGCGGCACTGGCAGTACAGCGCCATGTGTCCGAGCCACATCGCCACATTCTCGAGAGCTTGCTCCGCTCGGATCCGGATCAGCAGACACGTAGCTTCGCGGCACTGGCGCTCGGGCGCCTCGGGGGAGGCGCCTCTCGTGAATTCCTCGTCACCCAGCTCCGCGCCGGCCAATCCAACTCCACACGCTCGTTCTGTGCACTGGCGCTCGGAATCCTCGCCGACGCAGACAGCGTCCCGGCCCTTCTACCGTTCTTGGAGCGTGAGCAGCCTCGAACACTGCGTGCAGCGACAGCGGTCGGGCTCGGGTTGATCCGAGATCGACGGGCCATCGAGCCACTACGCCTGATCGTGAAGAGCAGCGGCGAGCACCCTGACCTTCGCGGCTACGCGGCGCTCGGGCTGGGGCTGGTCGGTGATCGGAGCTCGTGCTCGTTCCTGTGCGAGCTGTTGCTCGACGAGAAGCAGGACGAGCACTTCCGTCGCTCGGCGGCGCTCTCCCTCGGCTTGATCGGCAATCAGCGAGAGGCCTCCACGTTGCTGAAGGCGTTGCAGGAGTCGAAGTCGTCCATGGTGATTGGAGCACTCTCCCAGAGCTTGGGGCTCCTCCATGCCCGTGGCGCGCTGACTCCCTTGCGAGACGTTCTCGTTGGGCAAGTTCCCCACTCTGCCAGTGCGCGTGCGGGCGCCGCCGCGGCCTTGGGTTTCCTCGGAGATCCCGGTCGTCTGCCAGAGCTTGCGAGACTCTCGATCGGCTTCAACTACCGAGATCGCCGCCCGGTACTCGAGGAGATGCTCGAGATCCTCTGATGAACTGATCCAGCGCTCGTGGACGCCGATGACCCGTCGGCGCCCACGAGGCTCCCGCACTCTCCAGCGACCCGTCTTGCCGACCCGCCTTCGATTCAACTCCCAGCCCACTCACCCGACCATCTCATCCGTACTCGCTTCCCGGAACAACGCTAGGAGGTCCCCGTCCTGGCTTCATCACCTCCTGATCCTGAGGTGCTGGCGACGGTTTCGGTGCTTCGAACATCGATCGCTTCGTCGTGCCCGATCGACATCACGTCGAAGCGATTGAATCTCGGGGGGCCACCTCGGCCGCACATCCTCGAAATCCTTCGAGATTCTCCAACTTCCTTTCTCCTCCGGGACGGAGAGGGGGCTCCGATAGAGGGATGACCCTCAAGTTGATGCAGAGTATCTGTTTACCGCCCGATGCCGCCCATTTCCTGCGAGCTTCGAAGCGCCCCGTGGCCCCTGGCAAGCGGTTTGAGAGCCGCTTCCCCCCGCTCTGAGCGGTGACTGGGGCCCTTGCGCCAACTGCTTGGTCCCGGATGTGCGAATCCTCCCAGCCGTACGTCGATCCTGTCGGCCAGCGCAGGGCGTCGTCACTTCGACTTCGCGAGCTTCGCGGAGGAAATGGATTCGGAAATGAGGAGTCGTTCGGGGCAACTCGATCGACGGGCGCAGGAGGGAATCGATGGATACCGAGCGTCTCGAGGACAGCCAAGGAGGCACCGGAGAAACGAAGGATCGCTTCGGAGAGACCGGTCGGAGAGGGCTCCAAGAGAAGCTGTCCTGCCTCATCGCCGTTCTGGAAGTGGCGGTCAAGAAGATTCGACTGAGCATGGACCTCCCGGGCGGCGCTCGCTCCGCTCGCCTCGGTGAAGTCTGCACTCGGCTCGAGACCATCTTGACGACCTGCTGCCAGGCCTATGCGTCGCTCGACGAAGTTGCCAGCGCTTCGGTCCGAGCGGGGCAATTGGATGCCAGGGACAACCAGGGGGTTAATATGGCAGACGAGAAGTACCCGGAGAGAGAGAAGCAGCGCCCCGAGCGGAAGATGACCTACCGCGATTACGTGGAGTTCTCTTCGCTCGAGGAGTTCCACAAGTTTCGGGACCTCCCCGAGATCACCGAAGACGATGTCGCCGAGTGCGACATCAACGATCTTCTTCGGAAGCTCATTGCGAGCGAGGGTCTTTGAGGAGGCTCGGGCGAGCCCAGGCGCTCACCATTCGGGGTGAGCCGTCGAACTTCTCTGGGAAATCAAGAATCCGCTAGGCGACCTCGGGACGCGTTGTGTGGGGAGACACGACCGTTTCGAGGTCGTTTCGCTTTCCGGGCAGCGCGGATCGATCAGCGCGAATCGGGGGTGAGAGAGAGGGCACCGGGAAGGGGGGCAGCGCTCGGATGAGCGCGAGAGAAGGGAGATAGGATTGGTTTAAGGCCTGGGAGGGAGAGGTGAGTCAGAAGATGATGGGGAGGGTAGGTTCCAAGAAAAAATAAGCCTAATGAAGAGTGAAGATCCTAGACCTTAAACCAATTGATTCCTCGCAAACGGGCCAGGCGACCCGCTGGGCTCCGAAGAGCCCCTTCCGGGACCGGCGCTTCAGGCAAGCCGTTCTGAGCTCGGCTTGGTGGAGCCACCGGGGGAAGTGCTCGGACTCTCCAGACTTAACAGAAACACGCGATCTCGAAAAGAGGGGATCTCGAAATCGTAGGGTCTCGGAACGGGTGGCCGCTCCCGGCCCGAGACCGGAGCCCGCGCGACCGAGACGGGTTGCGGTCGCCGAGCGATCAGCCGCTACCTCGACGGTGCCACCGATCGAGCAGAGCGGCGCCGAGGGAGCACTTGGAGCACCGGCATCGGAGCACAAGCTTTCAGTCGGTCTCGCTCAGGGTTGAGCGACCTCGTCGAGGAGCTGACGTACGACGCGGTCGGGTTCGATGCCTTGGGCCTCCGCTTCGTAGCTGAGCAAGATCCGGTGCCGGAGGGCGGGCAAAGCGATGGAGCGGACGTCCTCGATCGATGCGTTGAAGCGCCCCTTCCAGAGCGCCAACGCCTTCGAGCCCAGGATCAAGGCCTGGGCTCCGCGCGGGCTCGCGCCGAATCGCAGGTACTTCTTCGAGACTTCGGCGGCCTCCTCATGCTCGGGGTGAGTCGCCTGAACCAGGGCAGCCACGTAGGAAAAGACGTGCTCGGCGACCGGAACCTCCAGAACGAGCTTCTGAAAATGACGGAGCTCCTTCCCGGTCAGGACGCGCTCGACGCTCCGGGTCTCGGTTCGCGTCGTCTGCTTGAGGATCTCCACGATCTCCTCGCGTGAGCCGGGTTGCACCCGAATCTTGAAGAAAAAGCGATCGAGCTGAGCCTCGGGAAGGGGGTAGGTCCCTTCCATGTCGATGGGATTTTGTGTGGCCAGGACGAAGAACGGATCCGGGAGGGCATGGGCCGCTCCCGACACCGTGACCGACCGCTCCTGCATGGCCTCGAGCAGCGCGGACTGGGTCTTGGGAGTGGCTCGGTTGATCTCGTCGGCCAAGATGAGGTTGCCGAAGATCGGGCCGTTCTGATACACGAACCGTCGATGACCTTCACCGTCCTCGGTCAACACGTTGGTGCCCAGGATGTCGGCCGGCATCAGGTCGGGAGTGAACTGGATCCGCGAGAAGTCCAGATGAACGGCCTCACTCAAGCTTCGAATGAGCAGCGTC
>JAVJTD010000182.1:0-6190 GCA_040219065.1 Planctomycetota bacterium | reverse complement strand
TACGATGGAGACGGGGATCCCGACCTGTACCTCACCGCAGTCGGCCCGAACAAGCTGCTCCGGAACGACAACGGCCGCTTCCTCGAGGTGACCCAGACAGCCGGCGTGGCCGGAGCCGACGATCAGTGGAGCTCGAGCGCGGGCTTCTTCGATTACGATCGCGACGGCGACCTCGACCTCTTCGTCTGCAACTACATTCGCTGGTCCCGCGAGATCGATCAGGAGATCAACTTCACGCTCAACGGACGCGATCGGGCCTACGGTCCCCCGACGAACTACGTCGGCGCCCAGCCCTATCTCTTCCGGAACGAGGGCGATGGCACCTTCCAAGAGGTCGCCGAAGAGGCCGGGCTACACGTCCAGAACCGGGCTACCGGCGTGCCGGTCGGGAAGTCCTTGGCCGTGATCTTCGAAGACATCGACGAGGATGGCGACCTGGATGTGCTCGTCGCCAACGACACCGTTCAAAACTTCCTTTACCGTAATGAGGGTGACGGGAGCTTCGAGGAGATCGGGGAGCTCTCGGGCTTCGCCTACGACACCGGCGGCAACGCCACGGGCGCCATGGGTATCGATGCGGCCTTCTACCGCAACGACCGGACGCTCGGCATCGGCATCGGCAACTTCGCCAACGAGATGACGTCCCTGTACGTCGCCGGCGACGGCAGCGGCCACTTCAGCGACGAGGCCATCATCGAAGGCATCGGCTCGCCCTCGCGCCTCCGCCTCTCCTTCGGGCTCCTCTTCTTCGACTACGACCTCGACGGCCGCCTCGATCTCCTCCAGGCCAACGGCCACCTCGAAGAGGAGATCAGCCAGATCCAGGCGAGCCAGCAGTACCGCCAGCCGGCCCAGCTCTTCTGGAACGCCGGGCCGAGCGCGCGCGCCTGCTTCGTCGAGGTCCCCGAAGAGGAGGGAACGAAGGACCTCTACCAGGCGATCGTCGGCCGCGGCGTCACTTGCGCCGACATCGACCTCGACGGCGACGTCGACGTCCTCCTGACGCAAACGGGCGGTCGACCGAAGCTGCTCCGGAACGAGCAAAGCCTCGGTCACCACTGGCTCCGCTGCAAGCTCATCGGAGCGGCTCCAGCCCGCGACGCCATCGGTGCCGAGGTGACCCTCGTCGCTGGCGGCAAGACCCAAAAGCGCCGCGTGATGCCGACCAAGAGCTACCTCTGCCAAGTCGAGCTGCCCATCACCTTCGGTCTCGGTGGCGCCACCAAGATCGACTCCCTCACCGTCCGTTGGCCCGACGGAACTCAACAGCCAGTCACCGTCGAAGCCGTCGACCGAGAGCTGATCATCCAGCAGAAGGACTGAGCCGCGACTCTTCGGCGGATCACGAATCCTCGTCGAGAGCCATCTCCGTGATCTCTGTGGTTCCATCTTCCAGCGCGCGTGTTGGACACCGGCCGTCCCCGCGCACAGAATGACTGGCGGTCGTGAGCGGCCGGTGATGGTGCCGGCCGGGACCACCTCGAGACGACTGCAGGAGACTTCACCGTGTGGTTCCTCGTTGCGGCGCTTGGGCTCGCCCTGTGTGGAGCTGGAGCCGAGCGCGTCCAGCTCCGCGGCGGCACGTGGCTCGAAGGAGAGATCGTTCGCGACGACGCGATCGGCATCGAGCTGAAGCTGGAGAGCGGTGACGTCGTGTTCATCGCGGCGGAGGACCTCGCCTCGAAGCCGAGCGGCGAGCCCGAGGAGAAGCTCACCTTCATCCGCTTCCAGAAGGGTGAAGAAGCCGATGCGCTCCAAACGGCGTGGACCATCTACCGCGATCCAACGTCCGGGCGGCGCGTCGCGCTCGCGGGTGCCGTGCACATCGCGGACGAGGGCTATTTCAAAGAGCTCCAGGCAAGGCTGGATCGCTATGACCGAGTGCTCTTCGAAGGCGTCGGCCGCTCGCCGGATCCCGAGGCTCAGGCCAAGGCTCAGAAGCGCCTGGGATTCATCGGGCAGCTCCAGCTCGAGATGGGGGACCTGCTCGATCTCACCTTCCAGCACGACGGCATCGATTACGCCCGCGAGAACTTCCACAACGCCGACCTCGGTTGGGACGAGCTGCAGGGCGAGCTGACTCGGAGAGGGCAAACGCTCGTACCGATGGAAGGATTGTTGAGGCTCGTCTCGCCGCTCCTCAAGTGGTCGCTCCAAGCTCAGAACAAGATCTGGGAGAAGAGCGGCAAGAAGGAGAAGAACGCCAACGACTTCAAGCGGCGCCTTGCCGGAGTCCTGGCCAACGCCGACGCGTACCTCGCCAGCATGGGAATCCACGATGCCTCGAGCCGGGACGACGTCATCATCTCGGCGCGCAATGACGCCGCGCTGCGGGAGCTCGACGCGTCTTTCGAGGAGGAGGGCATCCGTGACGTCGTGATCTTCTACGGCGCCGCGCATCTGCCCGATTTCCACGACCGCCTCCTCGAGCGCGGTTATCGTGTCGTCGCCTGGAGCTGGCTCGATGCCTGGTTCCTTCCCAAGTGAGCACGAGAATCGCGAGCTCGAGCTCACGGCCGAGGAGTTTCGCGCGCTCGTCGAGAAGGCCCTCGAGAAGATCGAGCCCTTCCTTCGTGGCCTCCCGGACATGCCGACCCACGGTACCGAGGGGATCGACTCGATCACGGCCTCTCTGAAGGAGCCGACGCCCAGCTCCGGCACGTCGTTCGACATCCTTCTCGCGACGCTCTTCGAGCAGGTCTTCCAGATCGGATTCAATACCGCCTCGCCCGGCTATCTCGGGTACATCCCCGGAGGGGGTGTACTGCACTCGGCATTGGCCGATCTCATCGCGGGCGTCGTGAACCGGTACACGACCGTCTACGCCGCCGGGCCCGGTCTCGCCCAGATCGAGGCGACCGTCATCGGCTGGTTCGCCGAGTGGGTCGGATACCCCGACTCTGCGAGAGGGTTCCTGACGACCGGCGGATCGCTCGCGAACTTCTCGGCCATCGTCACGGCTCGCTGCGACAAGCTCCCCGAGCAGTTCCTCGACGGCACGATCTACGTCTCCGAGCAGGTCCATCACTCGATCGTGAAGTCGGCGCGCTTGGCGGGCTTCCCATTGCGCAACATCCGCTCCGTCCCGACCGATGCGCGGTTTCGGATCCGCCTCGATCTCCTGGAGGAATCGATCGCCGCCGACCGCGCGCGGGGCGCCCGGCCGTTCCTGGTGGTCGGCAGCGCGGGAACGACGAACACCGGCGCGATCGACGACCTCGAGGCGCTGGCGGACATCTCCGGCCGGGAGGATCTCTGGCTGCACGTCGATGCCGCCTACGGTGGCTTCTTCGTGCTCACGTCGCGAGGGCGAGGGCGACTGCGCGGCCTCGATCGGGCGGACTCGATCACTCTCGATCCGCACAAGGCGCTGTTCCTGCCCTACGGCACGGGCTCATTGCTCGTGCGGAACGGCATGGCGCTGCGTCGCGCCCACAGCGCGAGCGCGGATTACCTGCCGCCGATGCAGGTCGATGATGCGCGCGTCGATCTGTGCGAGATATCTCCCGAGCTGTCTCGCGGCTTTCGCGGCCTGCGCGTGTGGCTTCCTTTGAAGCTCCACGGGATCGAGCCCTTTCGCGACAATCTCGACGAGAAGCTCGATCTGACGGCGTGGATCACCGAGCGAATTCGGGAGCTCCCCGGCATCGAGATCGTCGCCGAGCCCCAGCTCAGCGTCGTCGCGTTTCGGCACCGGCCCGAGGGGATGCCGGATGGCAAAGATCTCGACGCGCACAATGCGACGGTGCTGGAGCGGGTCAACGCCGGCGGTCGTGTCTTCTTGACCGGCACCCGCCTGTCGGGAGGCTTCGTCATCCGATTCTGTGTGCTCTCGTTCCGAACGCATCGCGATCGGATGGAGGAAGCCGTCTCGGCATTACGCGAAGCGACGACCAAGAGCGGGTAGGGTGATGATGGCAGCGCGCGGAGTCGCGCGCTGCCGAATGCTGTCTCGTCAGTGACGAGCCCGGTGCTCACGCAGTCGACGCAGTCGTTCGCGGAGCGTTCCCTGCAGGCGACCCACGGCGAGGTTGATGGCGCGGTAGAGGCTGCCGTCCTTCTGCTGGATCGTCACTTCTCCGCCGTTAGCCAAGCGGAGATGCAGAAGGCACCGTTTGTCGAGCCCGCCCTTCGGGCCGTTGATGTCCTCCAGTTGCATGCGTACCGAAGCGATGCGATCGACGACGCGATCCAATGCTCGCCTCAGGCGCTCCTCCGCATGCCGCAGAAGAGACTCGGACAGGTGCACGTTCCGACCACGAATGTCGACTTGCATGGCGACCTCCTCGGTTCCGGAAAGCTGGTCCCTTTGGGGGATTCGAGTCCGCACGACCATCATAGTGACTGCGGCTCTCGGGGAAAGACCTCTTCGGCTTCTTCTTGATTCGGACGAACCGCTTCCCGACTTTCACCGATCTGGGATGAAGGCGAACGAACAGCCTTTGCAGCTTCGGCTTCAGAGGCTTCGGTGGAGCCTCAGAAGAAGAGGTCGAGACCGAAGTGGAAGATGACGTCGGGTCCGATGTCGGCCACGAGGTCCTCACCGACCCCCAGCTCGAAGGCAAGGTGGTCACTCGGCCGCCATCGCCCGCCGACCCAGATGGCGACCGGGTCGCGCTCGGCACCATCCGCCGAGAGGTCCTCGAGAAGCGCCGACTCGTAGCCGAGCTGCACGATCGCTGAAAGCTCTTCGAGCAACGCGGCCTCCCCCGCGAAGCCGGCGCTCGTCACGCCCGGGTAGTGCGAGCCGGTCCGGCGTGCGCTCTTTGCGGTCGGCACCCACGAGTGGCTGGCCCAGGCGTGCAGCGCCCACGTCGAGAAGACGTAGCTCGTGATGAGGCCGAGGCCGGCGTCCAGCGCGCCGTTGCCGAAGCCGTCGTCCTCCCGGCCCGTCGGTAGCTCAACGCCGCCACGCAGCCCGGCGGAGAAGCCGGTCGACGCGGTATCTTCTATCGGCACCCAAGTCAGCGTGATCGGGATGTCGCCGACGTGGACGCCGTTCTGCTCGAGCTCGTAGGCGGTGCGCCGGCTGCCATCCGGCTGCTGACGCACCGCGCGGACGGCATAGCGGTCCTCGGGAAACCGTGTACGGGAGGATTGCGGCAGGCCAAATGTGCGGTGCCACGTCTCGATCGCGCCGTCGAGGAAGCCACCCGACGCGTGGAGGAGCGGGACGGTGACGTCGAGATCCAGCCCGTGACCCAGCCCGACCCGGCCGCCCAGCTCGAGGCGATACACTTCGCCGTCGAGCGCGACGGCATCTCGATCCGATCCAGGTTGCTTCCAAAGGCTGGTGATCTGGTGGCGCACGCTCGCACGGGCCTCGCCTTCGGGCGTCACGCGCGCCGCCCTGGGTGCCGGTTCAAAGGCCGTGAGCTGGACAGGGTGCGTATTGCGGGCGGCTAGGGGGGCCGACCGATTCAGGGGCGCACAACCGGGCGAGAGGGGGAGCAGTGCGAGGAGTGCGAGGAGGCCTCGAGCCATCGACGTCACCGGGGCTCTGGAATCACGGTGAGATCTCGCAAAGACGGCCATCGAAAGGTTGAATAGCCCCGTGCGGTACGCCCGCCGAGCGGGTGCCAGGTCGTCTGTTCCCACGAATCCCAGGAGTGTTCCATGAGCTCTGTCGATCCCATTCCAGCCGGTAGCCACACCATCACACCGCACCTCGTCGTCCAGGGCGCTGCTGATGCCATCGAGTTCTACAAGAAAGCCTTCGGAGCTGAAGAGCTTTTCCGGATGCCCGGTCCCGACGGCAAGAGCGTCATGCACGCCGAGCTCCAGTTCGGAAACTCTCGCCTCTACATCTGCGACGAGTTCCCCGACATGGGCGCCTGTGGTCCGAAGTCGGTGGGCGGCACCTCGGTGACGATCCATCTCTACGTCGAGGACGCCGACGCTGTGGCGAAGCAAGCCGAGTCCGCCGGCGCCAAGGTCGTCATGCCGGTGACGACCGTCTTCTGGGGCGACCGCTACGGCAAGCTGGAAGACCCGTTCGGCCACAACTGGAGCGTCGCGACTCACGTCGAAGACGTCGCACCCGAAGACATGGCCAAACGCGCCGCCGAAGCCATGGGCGGCGGTAACTGAGTTGAAACCAGAGCCCGCACGGGTCCCTGACACGGAGCCGCTGCCGTTGGAACGGCGAGGTTCACGGCGAGGATCTCTTCCGTCTGGCGATGAGTAAGGG
>JAVJTD010000180.1:0-56917 GCA_040219065.1 Planctomycetota bacterium | reverse complement strand
CGTGCTCGATGCAATGGAGTGCCCGGGACGAGCAAGTCAGAGTCCGCGTCTGTCGGTGAGGGCTCTGCGCAAGCGAGCTTGGGCCTCTTCGAACGTCCAACGGCTCAACGTCCAACTTTCGACTTTGAAGTCTTAGGATGTGAGGTCCGGGTCCTCTTCGAGACGTTTGGAGAGAGGACACCGAGACCGGCTGAAGCCGGCGGTCCGAATGCCGCGTGCTCCGTCTCAGCGGCGGATCGCCTCGAAGACGTAGGTGATCCCCGGACTCGTCTCGAACGCCCAGCTCTGAAGATCCCCTCCAGTCACCAGGATCTCCTTTCCCTCGAGAGTCTTCAGCTTGCCGGTCGAGCCAGGCAGCAGTCGGCAAGGTGAACCGAGCAGAGATTGGATCGTGGCGCGGCGAAGCTGACCTTCCTGCCACTCGATCCCGATCTCGAAGCCACCGCGGGCGCGTAGTCCTTTCACCTCGCCACTCGGCCAAGCCTTCGGAAGCGCCGGCAGGAGCTCGATTACACCGGCGTGGCTCTGCACCAGCATCTCGGCGATGCCGGCGGTGCCGCCGAAGTTGCCGTCGATCTGGAACGGCGGGTGATCGTCGAAGAGGTTGGGCAGCGTCGATTTCTGGAGCAGAGCCTTCAGATTATCATGAGCCGCCTCGCCGTCTCCGAGCCTGGCGAAGAAGTTGAGGATCCAGGCCCGGCTCCAGCCCGTGTGGCCACCGCCATGGTTCAGCCGGTGCTCGAGCGAGCGGCGGGCGGCCGCGGCCAGCTCGGGCGTGCGGTGCCGGTCGATCTGATGACCGGGATGGAGAGCGTAGAGATGGGAGATGTGCCGGTGACCGGGCCACTTCTCCTCGTACTCGCGATCCCACTCCAGGAGACGGCCATCGGAGCCGATCTTCGGGCCAGCCAGCCGCTCTCTGGCGGCGACGATGCTCGCGACGCGATCGCTCTCGATCCCCAGCAGCTCGGCGGCTTCGAGGGTGCTCGTGAAGGTGTCCCAGATGATCTGCTGATCCATGGCCGGTCCCATCGAGAGGCAGGCCTCCCGTCCTCCCGGAAGCAGATAGCGGTTCTCGGGCGAGGTGGAGGGGCCGGAGACGAGCTCTTTCGTCTCGGGATGCTCGACGAGCCAGTCGAGGAAGAAGGCCGAGGCGCCTTCCAGGACGGGCCAGCCGTGCGCTCGCAGGTGCACGAGGTCGCCGGTGAAGCGGGCGTGCTCGATGAAGTGCTGCGCGAGCCAGCCGCCGCCCATCGGCCACATGCCCCACTCGACCCGGCCATGGGGCGCGGTGGGCAGCCACACATCGGTGGTGTGATTGGAGGTCCAGCCGCCGCATCCGTAGTGCTCGCGCGCGATCCGGGCGCCGGCACGGCTGAGATGCTCGATGAACGTCAGAAGCGGTTCGTGGCACTCGGGCAGGCCGGTCACCTCCGCCGGCCAATAGTTCATTTGAAGGTTGATGTTGACGTGGTAGTCGCTGTTCCAGGGCGCTTCGAAGTGCTCGTTCCACAGTCCTTGGAGATTGGCGGGCAGGTCACCGGGACGAGACGAGGCGATGAGGAGGTAGCGGCCGAACTGGAAGTAGAGCGCCTCCAAGGCGAGATCCAGCTCACCCTTTCGATAGCGCTCGAGCCGGTCATCGGTCGTGAGGCTCGCCCTTTCGTCCGGACCGAGGTCCAGCAACACGCGATCGAAGAGCGCGCGATGGTCGGCGAGGTGGGTGTCGCGCAGCGTCTGCCAGGGGATCCCGCTCGGACCGGCGAGATCGCGGCGGACCGCGTCGGCCAGGTCCAAGGACAAAGGGCGCGCCGGGTCGGCCAGCCTGTAGTCGGTCCGAGCGGCGAGGAGGATCGTCACCGAGTCGGCGTCGCGCACCGAGAGCTCGCCGTCGCCGGCCTCCAGCGTGCCTCCCTGATTCACGATCTGGAGCTGCGCGGCGAAGCGCACGCCGAGATGCTCCTTCCCATGGCTCGCCCGGCCGGTGAGCAGCAGCCGATCGGGACCGAGAACGGTGACCTCGGCACCTTGGGCGCGGCCGAGCGAGATCGTGAACGACAAGGGCTCACTCGACGTCCAGCGTCCGACCAGGACTTGGCCCGGAGCGCTGACGAAGACGGCTCGCTCGTGCCAACGGTCTCCCTTCTCGAGCCGCGTCCCGGCGATCCCGTCTCCCAGGTCGAGCCACCGCGAGACGCTCCAGGAGTCGTCGAGTGAATCGCAGCGAATCCACACATCGCCGAGGGGCTGATAGCTGCGCGGCGAGATGCGCGGGTTCATGACTTCGGCCTGCACGAGCGCTTCGGCGTCGGCGCCGCGGCCCTCGAAGAACATCTCGCGGGCGCGGCCAATCGCGTCGGCCGCGCCTTGGCGGGGCTGTGGCACGGGCGGTCCCGCCCAGATCGAGTCCTCGTTGAGCTGCCAGCGCTCCTCTTGGCGCCCCCCGAAGATCATCGCGCCGATCCGACCGTTGCCGATGGGGAGGGCCTCGACCCAGCGTGCCGCCGGCTCGTCGTAGTGGAGGCGCGCGCTCGCCCGAGGCGCCTCCTGAAGGCCTAGCCAAGACAGGCTCAGGAGCATCCAGGAAATCATCGTCATCTCTCGAGGGTTGGGGTGGCATCGTCTCTTCGGGTCGGGCATTGTAGCCAGCGAGATTCAGATCTCCCGGGCAATATCGCCGGAAGGCCGAGGCAGCCCGATCCGCTCGCAGCAGATGGTGCAGCACGGTGAACGAAGCCACCAGAATCCAGGATGAGCCTTCAGATGAGAGACCCCTGCCGTCCCGAGGTCGACCGGTTCATGGAAGGGCTGATCGCGCGCAATCCCGGCGAAGTGGAGTTCCACCAAGCCGTGCGCGAGGTCGTCGAGTCCGTGATGCCGATTGTGATGGGCAATCCGGTCTATCAGGAGGCGCGCATCCTCGAGCGCATGACCGAGCCCGACCGCGTCGTCATCTTCCGCGTCGTCTGGGAGGATGATCAGGGTGGCGTGCAGGTCAATCGGGCCTGGCGAGTGCAATTCAACAATGCGATTGGTCCCTACAAGGGCGGCCTGCGGTTTCACCCCTCGGTCAATCAGAGCGTCTTGAAGTTCCTCGGCTTCGAGCAGTGCTTCAAGAACGCGCTCACCACCTTGCCACTGGGCGGTGGCAAAGGCGGCTCGAACTTCGATCCGAAGGGCCGCAGCGACCGAGAGGTGATGCGCTTCTGCCAGAGCATGATGATCGAGCTCCATAGGCACATCGGCGCCGACATCGATGTGCCCGCCGGGGACATCGGCGTCGGCGGGCGTGAGATCAGCTACCTGTTCGGCCAGTACAAGAGGCTCCACAACCGCTTCAGCGGCATCCTCACCGGCAAGGGCATCTCCTTCGGCGGGAGCCACGTTCGCCGTGAGGCCACCGGCTACGGCACGGTCTACTTCGCCCAGAACATGCTCCAGCAGATCGGCGACAGCCTCGAGGGCAAGACGGCCGTCGTGTCGGGCTCTGGCAATGTGGCGCTGTACTGCGTCGAGAAGCTCAACGAGCTCGGCGCCAAGGTCGTGACGATCTCGGACTCGAGTGGCTTCGTCCATGACCCAGCCGGCATCGACGACCAGAAGCTCTCCTTTCTGAAGGAGCTCAAGGAGGTGCGTCGCGGTCGCATCGGCGAGTACGCCGAGCGTTACACTTCCGCCGAATTCTACAAGGACCGAAGGCCTTGGAGTGTGCCTTGCGACCTGGCCTTTCCTTGCGCGACGCAGAACGAGCTCGACGAGAGCGAGGCGAAGCAGCTCGCCGACAACGGCGTGCGCTGTGTCGCCGAAGGGGCCAACATGCCGACCACGCTCGCGGGGGTGCACCTTCTCCAGCAGCGCGGTGTGCTCTTCGGGCCGGCCAAGGCGGCCAATGCGGGAGGCGTCGCGGTCTCGGGCCTCGAGCAGAGCCAGAATGCGCAACGTCTCTTCTGGTCACGCGAGGAGGTCGACACGAAGCTGCGAGGCATCATGGCTCGCATTCATGAGCAGTGCGTGGAGCACGGCGAGACGCCCGAGGGCGTGGACTACGTGCGAGGCGCGAATCGCGCGGGCTTCGCGCGGGTCGCCGAGGCGATGCTCGCCTTCGGCATCGGCTGAGTGGGGGCGGCCACCCGAGAGGGGGTGGCCGCGCGGTTCGCTTGGGTGCGTCGAATCACTTCGGCTGAGGCACCATGCGGAGGTAGGGCTTGAGGGTCTTCCAGCCGCCCGGGAACTTCTCCTTGGCCTGCTCATCGCTCAGCGCCGGCACGATGATCACGTCCTCGCCGTGCTTCCAGTTGACCGGCGTGGCCACTTGGTGGTTCGAGGTGAGCTGCAGGGAGTCGATCGTGCGCAGGATCTCTTGGAAGTTCCGGCCGGTGCTGGCCGGGTAGGTGATCATCAGCTTGATCTTCTTGTCCGGACCGATGACGAAGACCGACCGCACCGTCAGCGTGTCGAGCGCGTTGGGATGGATCATGCCGTAGAGGTCGGCGACTTTGCGATCGGGGTCGCCGATCAATGGGAAGTTGAGGGCGACCCCTTGGGTGTCTTCGATATCGCCGGCCCAGCGCTCGTGATCGTCGACCGAGTCGACGCTGAGGCCGATGACCTTGCAGTTGCGCTTGGCGAACTCGCCTTTGAGTCGAGCGACCTCGCCGAGCTCGGTCGTGCAGACGGGCGTGAAGTCCTTGGGATGGGAGAAGAGGACGGCCCAACCGTCGCCGATCCACTCGTGGAACTTGATCTGGCCATCGGTGGACGGGGCGGTGAAGTCGGGCGCGGTATCACCGAGTTGCAGCGACATGGCTGTCTCCTGATGGGATGTTCGAACGGGCGAATCGCCCGATGAGTCTCTGTGCCATTCCCGAATTCGAGTGAGTGTCTCACTGGCGCCCGTCCGAGACAAGGGGGCCTCATGCGGAGAGGCGCCAACCTGGTGCCAGGCGACGAGGCCGCAGACGCTCGCAGCGGTAGAGCTCGAGGGGCGGTTCGGATCGCAGAAGCGACTCACCGAGACCGGCAAACGTGGGGCTCACGCTCAACGGGGCTCGCTCCCATCCGGCGCGTCGACCGTGGAGCATCAAACGAGGAATGGTGGTCGGTGCAACGCACGAATCTCTCCGATCGGGCGGCCGAGGTCTGGACCGGAGCGACTCTCCCGGGGTTCGGGGCGGGAGCGCGGTTGCGCCCTGGCGAGCGGGTGGATAGCTTGTTCGACCTTCCGAGCGCGGTGCGTTGTGCGCTCCGGGAGGGGCGGTCGCGACCAGATCGCCCGAGAATCGAGCATGGAGCAGAGAGCCTTGAAGACGATCGTCTTGTTGGGTGCCGGTAAGATCGGACGGATGGTGACACACTTCCTCGCGGGCACCGGAGAGTACGCGGTGCGAGTCGGGGATGTCGCCCAGGCAGCGGTGGATGCTCTGAAGGAGCGTCACTCGGGCGTGTCGGGATCGCGCGTCGACTTCTCGGAGGCCGATGACCTGGATGCGCTCTTCGATGGCGCCGACGCGGTCATCTCTTGCGCGCCGTTCCACTGCAATCCGCTCATCGCCGAGCGCGCGCGGGAGAAGGGGCTGCACTACTTCGACCTGACCGAGGACGTCGCGGTGACCGATCAGGTCGAGAAGCTGGCCGATGGTGCCGAGACGGCCTTCGTGCCGCAGTGCGGGCTGGCGCCGGGCTTCATCACCATCGCGGCGAACCACTTGATCGAGCCGATGACCGAGATCCGTGAGGTGCGCATGCGGGTGGGCGCCTTGCCGCGGTATCCGTCGAACCGGCTCAAGTACAACCTGACCTGGAGCACCGAGGGGCTGATCAACGAGTACCTGAACCCCTGCGAAGTGCTGCTCGATGGAGAGTTCCGGAGCGTGCAGGCGCTCGAGAATCTGGAGCGCCTCACGATCGACGGCGTGGAGTACGAGGCCTTCAATACCTCAGGCGGCTTGGGCAGCTTTGCGCATTCATTGCAGGGCCGCGTCCGCAACGTCAACTACAAGTCGATCCGTTATCCGGGCCACAATGCGCTGATCAAGTTCCTGATGGACGACCTGCGGATGGGCGAGCAGCCCGGAGTGCTGAAAGACATCTTCGAGCGCTGCCTGCCCGCGACGATGCAAGATCAGATCGTGATCTTCGTCAGCGCCGTCGGTGAATACCTGGGCCGCCTGACCGAGCGCACCTACGCCAAGACGATCTACCACCAAGAGATCGACGGCGAGAACTGGAGCGGCATCCAGGTCACGACCTCCGCCGGCGTGTGCGCCCTGGTCGACCTGCTCTTCGAAGGCAAGCTCCCCGGCAAGGGCTTCATCAAGCAAGAGCAAGTCCCCTGGACCGACTTCATCACCAACCGCTTCGGCCGCTACTACGCGTAGTTGGCACTCCGTTCCCGGCACAGATGTCCCACTTTGCAATCCAAAGTTGGCAATCCGTTCCCGGCACGAATGTCCCACTTTGCGATCCAAAGTTGGCAATCCGTTCCCGGCACGAATGTCCCACTTTGCAATCCAAAGTTGGCCATCTGTGCCGGGAACAGAATGCTCACCTCCAGTCGTCAGGGATGGCGAGCTCGAGCGTCGTGGAGGAACCCCCGGTGATCTCGATCGATTGCTTTTCGGTACGTTGAGAGTTGCGATAGAAGCTGTACTTGTAGTGCCCGGGAAGCAGGCGGACCCGATCGCCCGTAGAGACAGGGAAGGTCTGTATGTAGGAAAGTGGACCGCTTCGAGCTTCTGGCTGCAACGTCATCCGGAGCGGGGTCGAGATGCGATGGCCCTTCAGCGTGATGAGAATCTCCACACTGCCACAGGGCGACTCGAGAGGGGGGATCACCACGCGACGAGTCTTTCCGGCTCGAACTTCGACCTCGAGTGGTGAGAAGATCGCAGGGTCGTGATACCGGGCTTTCGGCTCGATGTGATGACGACCAGCCTGCACCGCGAAACGGAACACCCGCTCACCGTTGTCCCAGGTGCCGTCGTCGAATGCATACCGCATCTCGTACTTCGAAAGGCCTTCGGCACGTAGTCCCCAGCTCAACATCGGTAAGAGGCTCACGTCCTCCAGCCCCTCGAACGCCACTTCGACGAAGGCGCCTCGCTCGCGAACCTCTTCAGCCACATCGAGGGTCTTCACGTCCATCGCCCTCACATGCATGAAGCGCCGGTAGGTGAGCTCGATCTCGTGATGAGCCGCGCCGCCAAAGATTCGGTAGTCGACGTTGCCTTTCGCGGGTAGCAGCGCGGTCTCCTCTCTGGGATCCGGGCGGGCGAAGATCCAGATGATGGGCCGTTCAGACAGGCCCAGACGATCGCTCAGCCGAGAGGCGTGCTCATAGTAGTGAGCAGTCGACTCGTGATGGGGCTCGATTCCCTCCGTGGATCCGTAAGCGAACAGCCCCTGGCGCGCATCGAATCGATCGTCTCCTGTCCGGACCTCGAGACCTGCAGCCAAAACTGGTGAGAGCCTGACAACCGCCTCGCCTTCCGCCTCGAGAGGCACCTCGAGGAGGTTCTCCCAATAGAGGTCCCGGTTCACTTTCAGCCAAAGCGACGTCGTGGTCTCGGATGCGTCCAAGATCGCCCGCCCAGTCGGATCCGACACGACCGGAGATGGCGTCAGAATCGAGACCCAGGAATCGGGAATGCCGTCGCAATCGACTCTCGGTAACTCGTCGATCACGACCGTCGCCCCCTCGACACTCACGCCGTCGACTGCGTCGACCACACGGACGGTGACCGAGCGAGTCGGCGCGACCTGCACCTCGATCGCACCCGTCTGCCACTGAGGATCGTCAGCGGCGATGAGCCTGGCCTCGTGACCTTCGACCTGAACCAAGACCCGAGGTGGCTCTTCGAGCGATATGTCTTCGAGCACGGCGAGGCCCCCGGGCTGGAGGGCGATGCGCTCGATCTCGACTCCGATGGCGACTTCGAGAAATCCGCTCTCGATCTCGAGGTCCGCGACGCTCACGACATGGACCTCGACTTGTGAGACGCCCGTAGACGAGCTCTCGAACGGCAAAGGCGCCGACGACGCCGTCATGACAGGCACCGATCTGTGAGCTGAAGATTGAGACAGCATGCCGGTCCCGGAGCTCGGCTCACTCTCGTTCCGTGATGATCCATTGACCGGAGACGAGCTGAAGATCCAGGCGATCGATGTCAAGATCAGGATCACACCGGCCAGGAGTGCGCCGATCGGCGAAAAGGAGACACTGAATACCTTGGCTCCCGAGACGGCGCCCGATGGCCCGGCGGTGAGGATCCCCTCCGACAAGAGCCCACCCAGCACCCAGCTCCACCGCTCACCGCCGTCTCGCTCGAGGCGAGCGCGCAACGTCGAGAGCGCGTCTTGCAAGAGCCGGTGCGCCGTCGCATAGGGGAGCTCCATCCGCCTCGCCGCTTCTCTCAAGGAAAGCTCCTCGTAGAAGTGCAGGGCGACGAGCGTTCGCTGGCGAGGTGGCAGGGTCAGCACGGCATCCGCGAGCAGCTTCTCCAGCTCGAGGCGCTCGACGACCCGGTCCGCTGCCAGCTCTTGTCCGTCACTCGCGGCCAAGGTCTCTCGCCGTTGCCGCCGAGCCTCACCGCGGCGCGCTTTCCAGGCGACGTTGCGAACGACCCTGGAGAGCCAAGGCCGCCACTGAGTGGGCCGTTGATCATTTCGCCAGGCCGCGATCCAGGTCTTCTGGACGACATCCTCGGCCGTGGCGTCGTCCTGGACCAATCGCCGCGCGAGCGAGCGGAGGAAGCTGCGATGTTGAAGGAGCTCTTCGGCAGAGAACGGCTCGGACATGGGTGCCTCCCGGCATCTGGGTCTCGGTTTCCAGAATGCCTCACCCCGCTCGCCGCGTCATTGATCCGCAGAAAAGGCCCCCCGATTGCACGGTCCGATCGCACCCGGCAGCATCGTGCCATAACGACCAGAGCCGCCGTCGGAGTGTGGATGGCCAAGCGAGGGGCAACCTTGCAAAGTGGGCCATTTGTGCCGGGAAGGGATTGCCAACCTTTCAAAGTGGGCCATTTGTGCCGGGAACAGATTGCCAACCTTGGAACTTGTCAGTCCCTTACCCAGTCGGGCAAGGGGCGCGGGTAGCGCCAGACGTTCTTTCTCGTGGCGAGGTCGATCGACTGGCCTCGGATGGTCTGGGGGACGAAGTGGCCGGTCTTCAGGTCGATGACCTCTCGGAAGCAGACGTCGCCGCCAAAGGGGTCGGAGCCGAGCGGCATGTACCAGGCGCCGCCTTCGAAGAAGTAGTGGGTGACTTGGCTCTGTCGTGTTCTGCTCGGATCCTTCACGGGGCTGCCTCCATGAAGGAGGTTGGCGGCCCAGATCACGGCGCTCCCCGGCTTCAGATGAAGCTCCTTCGGCTCGAGGCCCTCGGCGACGGTCAAGACGCGCACGAACGACTCGTAGACCGGGTACTCCTCGATGTCCGGCTTCAGGCCCAAGTCGTCGAAGTCGTATTCGGGCAGGCGATGCGAGCCGGGATAGTAGAAGAGCGCGCCGTTCTGATCGTCGATGTCCTCCAGCGCGATCCAGACGCCGCACATGAATCGGCGCGGTCTTGAGTAGAAGTGCACGACGTCGCTGTGGCCGAGCTGCTGCGTGCCGACCTCGAAGTTGAGCGTCTGGAACGGGATCGGCTCACGTCCATACAGCATCTGCAAGACGCTCAGCACCTTGGAATGCGTCGCCAGGGCGCGCACGTCGTCATTGAACATCCACGCCTCGTGGATGCGGCGATTGCCTACCGGATACCGCGGCCCGAGATCCTCCTGGATGCGCCGCGCCCGATCTTCGAAGTCGTCGATCTCGAGGTCGAGCGTCAGCAGCCCGTCTCGCGAGAACCGTCTCGCCAGCTCCTTCTGCTCGTCATCCAGTCCCGAGCTCTGAAGGAGCTGCTCGAAGAACGGCGACTCGACCCAAGGGAGCTGCATCAGCTCGGGCCGATGGAAGAACGCCCGGGGGTCGTGACGGGGATCGATCGAGCTCATCGAGCGTCCTCCGCGATCAACGCTGTCCTCCCTTGGCACCGATCGGCGCTTCGAGTCGATAGAGATGCGTCTTCGTCCGGAGGAGCATCGCATCCCCGACCACCGCCGGCGACGCCATGCACCCGTCCTCGAGCTCGTTCTTGGCGAGCAGCTCGAACTTCTCGCCCGCGGCGATGACCGTCGTCACACCCTGCGGGTCGAAGAAGTAGACCCGACCCGAGGCGGCGAGCGGCGACGCGCAGATCTTGCCGCCGATCCGTTCTCGAAAGACGCGCTCACCCGTCGCGGCATCGAGGCAAGTCAGCACACCGGCGTCACTCATGAAGTAGAGACGACCGTCCACCAGGACCTTGGAGGTGATGGCCGGCAGGCCCTTGTCCTCCACCCACTTCACGTGAGTCTCGGTGACATCCCCTTGGCCGCCCAGCCGGACGGCCATCAGCCGAGGCCGGTCGAAGCCGGTGTTGAGGAACACCAGCCCGTCGCCGGCGATCGGCCGCGACGACATCGAGTAGCCATTGAACCGAACCCGCCAGATCTCCTCCCCCGTCTTCGGCGCATACCCCATGGCCGCCTGAGCACCGACGCTGACGAGCTGCGGCCCAGCGCCGACCTCGAGCAGGAGCGGGGTGCCGTAGGCCTTCCTCTGATCCGGGATCACCTTCTCGAAGCTCGTCGAGCGATCGCTGCGCCAACGCGTCTCGCCGGTCTTTGAATCCAGCGCGACGAGGTACTGCTGATCCGCGCCATCGAAGGTCAGGATCAAGAGATCCTCGAACAGGACCGGTGACGACCCGGCACCCATCAAATGCTCACACGGCAGGTCGCGCCTTTGCCAGACGACGTCGCCGCTCTTCGCGTCGAGGCAAGCCGTGCCCGCCGCACCGAAGTGGACGAAGACGTGCTCGGCGTTCGCGACCGGCGACGGCGAAGCGTAGCTGTTGAGCTCGTTCCGGAACTGGGGCTCTTCGACCTCGAAGAGCAATCGATCGAAGACGATGTCTCCGGTCTTCAGGTCGACGGCGACGACGTGGCGCCGATGCCCTTCCTGATCAGCGGTCGTCTGCCAGACGCGGCCGCGGGTGACGATCGGCGACGACCAACCTCGGCCATGGATCGCGGTCTTCCAGCGCACGTTCTCGTCTTCGCTCCAGCGAAGCGGCGGTTCACACGCCTCGGGGGCATGCCCGTCGCCGGCCGGCCCTCGAAAGTCCGGCCACGGGACGATCTCGTCGGAACCGACGCCGCCAAGGGCGAGGGCGAGTGTCCAGATGACGTGCAAGGCGGGAGCCTCCCTGGCTTGGGAAAAGGAACCGAATCGGCTCATTTCGTCGAAAGCGAGCGCAGCGCGCCGGCCTCTCGGTGCTGATCAGTGTGGCGTCCGGTCGAGATCGCGGCAAGAGGTGGCGTGGTTCGGGGCTGTGGAGAGAGAGGACCGTTTCCGCTAGAGTGCGCGTCCCGCAATCGAGCGGAAGCAAACAAACCTCGGGTGCGTCACGTCGAGAGTCACCGGGCCGAGCTCGACGTGGCCCAGCGCCCGGGTCGAGAAACCAAAGTGGAGTCAATCGAATGAGTGGAAGCCGTCGTCCAACGGCTTGGTGGGTCGTCTGGAGCCTGGTGGCCGTTTTGGCCATCCTCCGCAACGACCTTTGGAATTGGTCCGACGACACCCTTCTCTTCGGCTTCCTACCGCTCGGCCTCGCCTACCACGCCGGCATCTCGATCGCCGCCGGCTTGCTGTGGGCCGCGGTCGTGCGCTTCGCCTGGCCGGCCGAGCTCGAGGCTTGGGCCGAGGATGAGCAGCCTCACCGCTCGGGAGGACGCTCATGACCTTGGCCGCCATCTCTGAGCTCACACCACTCTGGGTCATCATCGGTTACCTCGGGCTCCTGATCGGGCTGGGCGTCGTGTCGGGACGGCTCTTCCGAGGAACCAGCTCGGACTACTTCGTCGCCACCCGCTCGATCGGTCCGTTCTTGCTCCTGATGAGCGTCTTCGGCACCACGATGACGGCGTTCGCGTTGGTCGGCTCGACCGGAAAGGCGTTCGACCGTGGCGTCGGCGTCTACGGGTTGATGGCGTCGTCGTCGGGCATCGTCCACTCGCTCATCTTCTTTCTCATCGGGATGAAGCTCTGGGCGATCGGCAAGCGCTACGGCTACGTCACGCAGATCCAGTACTTCCGCGATCGCTTCGACTCGAACGGGTTGGGCTACCTGCTCTTCCCGATCCTCGTCGCGCTCGTGATCCCTTACCTCTTGATCGGCGTGATCGGAGCGGGGACCGTCCTCGAGGGCGTGACGCAAGGCATGTTCCCCGATGTCTTCGAAGGGCGCATGAACCCTGCGGGCAAGATGATCATGGTGGGCGCGGTGCCGCGCTGGCTCTCGGGCCTGGTCATCTGTGCGGTGGTGCTCTTCTACATCTCGGGCGGTGGCCTGCGCGGTGCGGCCTGGGCGAACGCCTTCCAGACGATCGTCTTCATGACGATGGGCGTCGTCGCGTTTTGGCTGATCTCGAATCGACTGGGCGGGCTGGAGGCCGCCTCCCGGGCCGTTCAAGAGAACGCCCGAGACCATCTCGGGCGAGACGGGATGATCACCAAGCCACAGTTCCTCAGCTACATGCTCGTCCCATTCTCGGTCGGCATGTTCCCGCACCTGTTCCAGCATTGGCTGACCGCGCGCAGCGCTAAGACGTTCCGGCTGAGCATCGTGGCGCACCCGATCTTCATCATGATCGTCTGGGTGCCGTGCATCCTCATCGGCATCTGGGCGGCGGGCCAAGGCATCACGCCTCCGGGTGGCAACTCGAACGCCGTCCTCGCCTTGATGGTCAACAAGCTCATCCACAACGACATCTTCACCGGCCTCCTCACCGCCGGCATCCTGGCGGCGATCATGTCGTCGCTCGACTCGCAGTTCGTCTGCCTCGGCACGATGTTCACGCACGACATCGTCTTGCACTCGGCCGGCGAGGACCGCTTCACCGACCGGCAGAAGGTCTTGATCGGACGTGGCTTCATCGTCGCGATCGTCGCGATCACCTACGGCCTTTCGCTCCTCGATCCGCCGAACATCTTCGATCTCGCGGTCTGGTGCTTCTCCGGATTCGCCAGCCTCTTCCCGCTCGTCTTCTGCGCGGTCTATTGGCGGCGCACGACCAAGGTGGGGGCGTTCAGCTCGATCCTGGTGATGGTGGGCGTCTGGCTCTACTTCTTCCTCGATTGGCTGGAGCAGTCGTCGGCGGGACACGATCCCGAGGAGTACCTGGTCGGGGGCGTGATGCCCGTCGTCTTCATCTTCGCGGCGTCGGCCGTCACTCTGTTCGTGGTCTCTCTCGTGACCAAGGCACCGAGGCAGCAGGTCGTCGATCGATTCTTCGCCGTTCACGAAGCGGCGAGCCTTCAGGAGGAGTCTCGATGAGCGGCACGATTCGCGCCCAGAGCCAAGAGCAGGCGAGAGAGCAGCTCGACGCCCACGTTCGCGAGATCGTGAAGTGGCATTTCTCGCCCGAGACCGGCTGCCCGTTCTGGCTGGACTGGGCGAAGCAGAAGGGGTGGGACCCGGCTCGAGAGGTTCAGGGCTTCGTCGACCTCGCGCGCTTCGAGCACTTCGACGGCGAGTGGCTGCGCACCGAGCAGCCCGAGCGCTGGGTGCCGAAGGCGTATCAGGGCAGGCCGTTCACGATCTTCGAGACCGGTGGCACGACGGGCATGCCCAAGCAGCGTATCGGCTGGGAAGACTACCAGGTCGACTACGGCGAGTTCTCCGAGACGCTCGACGACGACGCGTTCCCGAGAAACCATTACTGGCTGATGATGGGGCCGACAGGGCCCAGGCGCCTGCGTCTCTCGATCGAGTACCTCGCCAATGTCCGCGGTTGCTCCTGCTACTTCATCGATCTCGACCCGCGCTGGGTGAAGCGCTTGATTCGCGAAGGCCAAGGCGATCAAGCCAAGGCCTATATGAGCCACGTCGTCGATCAGGCGGTGACGATCTTGAAGCACCGCAAAGTGAGCGCGCTGTTCACCACACCCAAGCTGCTCGAGGCGCTCTCCGAGCGCGTCTCGATCTCCGAGGCCGGCATCAAAGGCGTCTTCTGCGGTGGCACCGAGATGTCGCCCCAGATACTGCGCTTCTTGGTCGAGGAGGTGCTCGAAGGCGAGGTGAAGCTGGTGCCGACCTATGGCAATACCTTGATGGGGCTGGCGCACTCCAAGCCGACCTTGATCGAGGACGGCTTCTCGGTGACCTACTACGCGCCGCAGCCGCGCGCGGTGTTGCGGGTGGTCGATCCCGAGTCACCCGATCAGGACGTCGCGTACGACGCCTGGGGCCGGGTCGAGCTCACCACGCTCACTCGCGAGCTCTTCATGCCCAGATTCTTGGAGCGCGATGAAGCCATCCGCCGCCGTCCCTACGAAGGGTATCCCTGGGATGGTGTCGGAGAGGTGCGCCCCTTCCGGGCGAACGAAGAGAAGATCGTCGAAGGCGTCTACTGACGGATAGGATTCATGTCGCAGCCCGTTCCCATTCCGGCCCTCCGCGCCGGCCGCTTCTACGAGAGCCTCGAGACGACCGAGGTGAAGTCGCATCGCGACGGCACTGTCCTCGCCAGAGCGAGCCAGGTCAACGCCGGCCTCGTGCGCCGCGATCTGCGCAAGCTGGCGCGGGGCGGTGATCCCTTCGAAGGTCTCGGCTTCGGCGACCTGATCGACATCAGTCGAAAGGCGGGCGAGCTCTTCATGCAAGCCGAGCTGCCGCTGAACGAGCAAGGCGACCGCCAAGGACCCGAGGACTACGTCCGGACGCTCAGCGCGACGAGCGGGCTTCCGCACGTCCTCTGCCGGCGCAACATGGAGAAGGTGAACACCGTCTTCACGAAGATGCCCGCGATCTTGCGCGGCTTGACGCGTGGCCTGGACCTCTCGGTGCTCGAGGCCGGCTTCGGTGAGCAAGATGGCGTGCCCGTCAGCTACGTGCCGCAGACGCGGGCTCTCGGGGCGGTCTTGCCGAGCAACTCACCGGGTGTGAACTCGCTGTGGATTCCGGCCATCGCGCTGAAAGTCCCCGTCGTCTTGAAGCCCGGGCGAGAGGAGCCATGGACGCCGCTGCGGATCATGCAGGCGTTCATCGAGGCGGGCGCGCCGCGGGAGGCGTTCAGCTACTTCCCGACCGATCACGAAGGCGCGGGCGCGATCCTAGAACTGTGCGGACGGTCACTGCTCTTCGGTGACGAGAAGACGACTTCGAAGTACGCCCACAACCCGGCGATCGAGATTCACGGGCCGGGGCGCAGCAAGGTGCTGATCGGTGAGGACGAGATCGGCAACTGGGAGCGGCACCTGCCGGTCCTCGTCGACTCGGTGGCGGCCAACGGCGGCCGGAGCTGCGTGAACGCCTCGGCGATCATCGTGCCGTCCCACGGCGACGCCATCGCGGCCGCGCTCGCCGACGCCCTCGCCGGGATCGAAGCCAAGCCCGCCGAAGACGAGTCGGCCCAGCTCTCGGCCTTCGCCAATCCAAAGGTCGCCGAGTGGATCGACCAGACGATCGACGCGGGCCTTCAGAAGGGAGGGGCCGAAGACCTGACGGCCGCTCGCCGCACTGGACCGCGGAAGGTCGAGGTGGCCGGCTCGACGTATCTGCTGCCGACGGTGGTCCGTTGCCGGAGCTTCGAGCACGCGCTCGCCAACACCGAGTTCCTGTTCCCGTACTGCAGTGTGGTCGAGCTGCCTCAGGAGACTTGGCTCGAGACGATCGGGCCCTCGCTCGTCGTGTCGGGGATCACCAAGGATCCGGCGTTGAAGGCGGCTCTGCTGCGCTCTCCCTGGATCCATCGACTGAACCTCGGCCCGGTGCCGACTGGTCACGTCGAGTGGGACCAGCCTCACGAGGGCAACCTGTTCGAGTTCCTCTACGCTCGCCGGGCCATCCAGCGAGCCGAACAGTGGTGAAACCTGCCGCGAGGACCACGCATTGCCGACCGCTCCCGCCTTCGACATCGACCTCGGCCCGCGCCTCGTCTTCGGCGATGGGGCGGTCCACCGGCTTCCCGAGCTCGCGGATGAGCTGAAGGCGCGCTCGATCCTGATCGTGACGGATGCCGGTCTGGTGAAGGCGGGTCACGTGTCGCCGGTCGCCGACGAGTTTCGGGCGGCTGGCTCGGCGGTGAAGGTCTTCGATGGCGTGCGCGAGAATCCCTCGACGTCGGACGTGGATCGCTGCGCCGTGGTCGCTCGTGAGGTCGAAGCGGATCTCTTCATCGGTCTCGGCGGCGGTAGTAGCCTCGATACGGCCAAAGGCGCGAACTTCCTCCTGACGAACGGCGGACGCATGGAGGACTATTGGGGCCATGGCCTGGCGAAGCTCCCGCTTCGGCCGATGATCGCCGTGCCCACGACCGCCGGGACCGGGAGCGAGGTGCAGTCCTTTGCGCTCATCTCGCAGGAGGGCAGCCATCGCAAGATGGCGTGCGGTGATGCGTCTGCCCGTCCGAAGGTGGCGGTGCTCGATCCGAGGTTGACGATCAGCCTGCCGAGGCCGGTCACGGCGCAGACCGGGCTCGACACGATGACCCACGCCGTGGAGTCGTTCGTGACGAAGAAGCGCAATCCGGTGTCGTGCCTCTACGCGAAGGAGTCACTCCGTTACTTCAGCGCGAGCTTCGAGACGGTGCTTGGCACACCCGATGACGTCGTCGCGCGAGGGGAGATGCTCCTGGCAGCGGCCTTCGCGGGGCTCGCGATCGAGGCGAGCATGCTGGGCGCGGCTCATGCCTTGGCGAACCCGCTCACGGCGTGCTTCGACTTGGAGCACGGCAGGGCCGTGGGCTTGATGCTGCCGTCGGTCGTGCGCTTCAACAGCCACGATCCAGAGGTCGCGAGCTGGTACGCCGAGCTGGCCACCACCGCATTCGGGAGAGGCTCGACGACCGAGGATTTGATCGCACGGATCGGTACTTGGCTCGATGCGTCGGACCAGCCGGACTCGTTGGTCGCTTGCGGTGTGACCTCTGATCGCCTCGGCGAGCTCGCCACGCTGGCCTCGGAGCAGTGGACCGGACAGTTCAATCCGCGGCCCGTCGATTCGGCGGCTCTCGAAGCGCTGTATCGGTCGGCCTCCGAGCGCGCCCGCTGAGCTTGCGCCTTTTGGTATCATGACTTAGACCCTGGCCCTGACCTTCCCCTGACCCAGACGGACACGACGCGTGAAGATCCTTCGAATCACCGGACTGCTGGCCGGGCTGATCGCACTGATGCTTGGCATGAGCCATGCTCAGGAGGCGAAGCCGGTCGCCGGGAGTGCCGAGCACTCCGATTGGCCGAGCTTCCGCGGCGACCGCGAGCAGAGCGGCGTGGCGGGCGGACGGCTGACCGAGAAGCCGGTACTCTTGTGGACCTACGCGACCGAGGCGGCGATCGCGTCGTCGCCCGTCGTCGAGGGTGGACGGGTCTTCGTCGGATCGGACGACTACCACGTCCACGCCATCGATCTCGAGACCGGCAAGGGCCTTTGGAAGTTCCCGACCGACGACATGATCGAAGCGCCGCCTTTGGTGCATGGCGACACGGTCTACGTCGGATCCACCGACGTCTTCTTCTATGCGCTCGACAAGGCGACGGGAAAGCTGCGGTGGAAGTTCGAGACCGGGGACAAGATCCAAGGAGGCGCGACCTGGTTCCAGTCAGGTGAGGATCTGCGCATCGTCTTCGGGAGCTACGACGCGTCGTTGTATTGCCTCGATGCGAAGACGGGCGAGCTCGTCTGGCAATACGAGACCGAGAACTATGTCAACGGCACCCCGGCGGTTTGGGACGATCACGTCGTGTTCGGCGGCTGCGACGCGCGATTGCACGTCGTCGACATGAAGACGGGCAAAGCCAAGCAACAGCTCGACATGGGAGCCGAGTGCCACATCGCGGGCTCGGTCGGCATCTCGAAGGGCCAGGCCTTCTTCGGCCATTACGGCAACGAGTTCGTGCGCGTCGACCTGGCGACGGGCGAGGTGAAGTGGCATTACGGCGACGGTCGCAATCCCTACTTCTCCGCGCCTTCCATTCGCGGCGACCGAGTGATCTTCGGCGGACGCGACAAGATGCTCCACTCCGTCGACTTCGAGACCGGCGAGCCGCAGTGGACCTTCAAGACTCGAAGGAAGATCGATGCGTCGCCGATCCTCTGCGGAGACCTCGTCGCCTTCGGCTCGGCCGACGGTCGGCTGTATCTCCTCGACGTGAAGACGGGTGAGTCCCGCTGGACGTACGACATCGGCCAGTCGATCTTCTCGTCGCCCGCCGTCGCCGCGGGTCGCCTCTTGATCGGCGCCAATGACGGGCTGCTCTATGCCTTCGGAGCCGCCGAGCTGCAACCGGATCAGAAAGGTCGATGATGAGCGCCGAAGAGCGTCAGGACAACCAGCCCGTGACCGAGGGTGAGAAGACGACGGTCGGTAATTACTTCGTCGCCAATTACCCGCCGTTCTCCTTCTGGACGGAAGACCAGATCGGGACGGCCACGAAGCTTCTCGAGACCCGGCCCGACAACCCGCCGGATCTGGGCGTCTACGTCCATTTGCCGTTCTGCCGGAAGCGCTGCGACTTCTGCTACTTCAAGGTCTACACCGACAAGAACGCCGCCGACGTGCAGCGCTACCTCGATGCCGTGCTGACCGAGGCGCGCGCCTACGCTGCCAGACCCTACATCGAAGGCCGTCTTCCCAAGCTGGTCTACTTCGGAGGTGGCACGCCTTCTTACCTCTCGACATCGCAGCTCACGACGCTGTTCGAAGGGCTACGCGAGGTGTTCGACTGGTCGCGCGTCGAGGAGATCACCTTCGAGTGCGAGCCCGGTACGCTCACTCGGAAGAAGATCGAGGTCCTGCACGATCTCGGCGTGACGCGCCTCAGCCTGGGGGTCGAGAACTTCGACGCCGAGATCCTCGAGCTCAACAATCGCGCGCATCGCGCCCAGGAGATCTTCGAGGCCTACGAGACAGCGCGTGAGGTGGGCTTTCGCCAGATCAACCTCGATCTGATCGCGGGGATGGTCGGTGAGACGGAGGAGAACTGGCAGCACTGCATCGAGAAGACGCTCGAGCTCGAGCCCGAGAGTGTCACGATCTACCAGCTCGAGGTGCCCTACAACACGACGATCTATCAGCGCATGAAGAACGGTGGCGTGCGGGTCGCACCGGTGGCCGACTGGCCGACCAAGCGAAGGTGGACGGACGAGGCCTTCGCCGCGCTCGAAAAGGCGGGTTACCAGATCGGCTCGGCGTATACGGCCAAGAAGGACGACAGCGTCCAGTTCCTCTACCGCGACGCGCTCTGGACCGGCGCGGATCTCCTGGGTCTCGGCGTGTCGTCGTTCGGGCATCTCGGTGGCATCCACCTTCAGAACGAGCATCGCTTCGAGCCGTATGTCGAGCGCGTCGAGAAGGGCGAGCTCCCGATCCACCGGGCCCTCCAGCTCGAAGACGACGAGCGCTTGATCCGCGAGTTCGTCCTCCAGCTCAAGCTGGGACATCTCTCGCTCGACTACTTCCGGAACCGCTTCGGCGTCGATCCCAGAGAGCGCTTCGCCGACACGCTCGAGGGGCTCGCGGCTTCGGGCGAGGTCGCCGTCACGTCCGAGGCGATCGATGTCTCGCGGGAGGCGCTGCTCCGCGTCGACGAGCTGCTGCCGCGGTTCTTCCGGGCCGAACACCGCAACGCGCGCTACGCCTGAGAGCGTCATGACGGGCAGCGAAGCCATCATGGGGATCGCCAAGAAGGAAGTGGGATCGGGCGCGCCTCTCAAGATCGTCCAGATCACGCCCGGCACCGGCCACTTCTTCTGCGGGAGCTGCTTGCGGGACGAGATGCTGGTTCGTGCGCTGCGGGCCCGCGGGCACGACGTGATGATGCTGCCGGTGTACCTGCCGTTCGTGCTCGAGAGCGAAGCACCGCCGCTGGTCAGCGGTGACGCGCCGGTGTTCCTCGGCGGCGTGAACGTCTTCTTGCAACACAAGGTCAAGCTCTGGAAGTTGCTGCCTCGCTGGATGCGGTCCTGGCTCGATCAACCAGGCTTCTTGCGCTGGGCTGCTGCGCGGGGGGCGATGACCGAGGCGAAGGACCTGGGCGAGCTCACCGTCGCGATGCTGCGCGGCGAGCGCGGTCCTCAAGAAGAGGGCCTCGGTCAGCTCCTCACCTGGCTGCGCGAGCACGAGCGTCCCGATGTCCTGATCTTGTCCAACGCGATGCTCTCGGGCTTGGCGGGACGGCTACGGGCCGAGCTCGATCGTCCGATCCTGTGCACGTTGCAAGGCGAGGCACCGTTCCTCGATGCGCTGGTCGATCCCCATCGCGCCGCCGCCTGGAGCGAGATGGCGGCTCGCGCGCGCGACGTCGATCATTGGATCGCCGTCAGCCGCTTCACCGGCGCGCTCATGCGCGAGCGGCTCGCGTTGGAAGAGCATCGCGTCTCGGTCGTCCACAACGGAATCGTGATCGAGGGCATCGCGAGCTCGACTCGCCCGTCGCCGCCGCAGATCGGCTACTTGGCGCGGATGTGTCCCGACAAGGGCCTGCACACTCTGGTCGACGCGTTCATCGCACTGCGCCACGAGCACCCCGCTCTCGGCGCTCGGCTGCACGTCGCCGGCGTCCAGCTCGCCGAGGACCGCGCCTACGTGAAGGAGCAGCAGCGCAAGCTTCGAGACGCGGGCCTCGAGGCGGACGTGGAGTGGCTGCCGAACTGCACGCGGGAGGAGAAGCTTCGCTTCCTCTCGTCCTTGAGCGTCCTGTCCGTGCCGGCGATCTATGGCGAGTCGTTCGGGTTGTATCTGGTCGAGGCTTGGGCGGCGGGCGTGCCGGTCGTCCAGCCGCGGCACGGAGCATTTCCCGAGCTGATCGCGCATTCGGGCGGCGGGCTGCTCTGCGAGCCCGGTGATGCGAGCTCGCTCGCCGAGCAGCTCGCGCGCATCCTGAATGACGAGGCGCTCGGACGGCGTCTCGGCGCGGCGGGCCAGAAAGCGGCGCGCGAGTACTTCTCCATCGAGCGCGTGGCTTGTGACATCGAGGCCGTTTGCCGCCGGATCACCGCGGAGCGGAGCGCTCGAGAGCCGGTCAGATGAGCGCGACACATTTGGAAGGTCTTGCACGAGGCGCGACCGTTATGATGACCGCCCTCGCAGATCCGAGCTGATCCTCACCGGTGGGAGATCGATGGCCTACGAGTACCGAGCCGAGCGCACGATCGAGTTCGCCGAGACCGACATGGCGGGCATCGTGCACTTCTCGAACTACTTCCGGTTCATGGAAGCGACCGAGCACTACTTCTTCCGCTCGCTCGGTCTCAGGCTCCATCAAGAAGTGAACGGCGTGATGCACGGCTGGGTGCGGGTACACGTCGAGTGCGATTACGTCTCGCCTTTGCGATACCTCGACCGGGTGGCGATGCGGCTGGTCGTCGTCGAGAAGCGCGAGAAGGTGCTCCGGCACGCGGTCTTGTTCCAGCGGATCGGCGAGGACGGCGAGCTCGGTCCCGAGACGGCTCGGGGCGCGATGACCGTCGTCCACGTGATGCGAGATCGTCCCGGCGGCGAGCTGAAGGCGGCGCCGATGCCACCCGAAGTCGACGCCGCGCTCGATGCAGCGCCGGCCGAGCTGCGCCATGAGCTGAAGCTCAAATGATCGAATGATGCCTGCGCGGCGTGCGCCGGCCGACCTTGGACCAAGTGCCACGACAGAGGAAGGGACCTCGATGCCTGGGAGCTCCGGACAAGAAAGCAATCTCTGGCTCGCCTACGCCATGATGACCGTCGCCTGCTGGGGAATGTACGGCATTCTCTTGCACACTGGCCAGAATCACATGCCGGACGATGCCAACGGCCGCTTCAAGGCCTACCTCTGGGTCGGCGTGGCGTACTTCCTCGCCGCCGTCCTGGCGCCGGCTGTTCTGCTTCTCTTGCGCGGGGCCGATTGGTCGATGAGCGGCAAGGGCATCACCTGGTCGTTGATCGCCGGCGTCGCCGGCGCCATCGGTGCTTTCGGCGTGCTCCTCGCCTTTGGCGCCCAGGGCAAGCCCGCCGTCGTCATGTCGATCATCTTCGCCGGCGCACCGGTCGTGAATGCCGTGGTGTCCTTGATGCTGCATCCGCCTGCCGGCGGAATGTCGTCCATCAAGCCGCAGTTCTTCCTCGGCATCTTGCTGGCCGCGACGGGCGGCATGCTCGTCATGCTCTACAAGCCAGGGCCTGGCAAGAAAGCGCCGGCGACCGAGGTCCAGCAACCGGCCGAGACCGAGAATCACTGATCGCTGAGGCGGGAGGCTCTGACGTGAAGACCGAGACCGACCAGGCGAGTGCCCAGAGGAGCAGCACCGCCGCGTGGATCCGCCTCTCGGGAGTGACGAAGCGCTACGAGAACGGCGCGGTCACGACCGAGGTGCTCAAGGGCGTCGAACTCGCGGTCGAGCGCGGTGACTCACTCGCGATCGTGGGGCCCTCGGGCTCGGGTAAGAGCACCTTGTTGAACATCCTCGGTGGCCTCGAGCTGCCGAGTGCGGGCCAGGTCTCCGTCGCGGGCACCGATCTGGTCGGGATCGGCGGCGAGGCCCTGGCGAGCTTTCGCAATCGCTCGGTCGGGTTCGTCTTCCAGCTCCATCACCTGCTCCCGCAGTGCACCGCCTTGGAGAACGTCCTCGTCCCGTCGTTGGTCTTGCCGGACCGGAGCGCCCGCTCGAAGGCCGGTCAGCGCGGGAAGGAGCTGCTCGAGAGCGTCGGCTTGGGCTCCCGACTCGATCACCGCCCTGCGCAACTCTCCGGTGGTGAGTGCCAACGGGTGGCGGTGGTCCGCGCCTTGATCAACGAGCCCTCGATACTGCTCGCCGACGAGCCGACGGGTTCGCTCGACGAGCGCTCCGCCGACGAGCTGGCGGACCTGCTCTCGCGGCTGCGCTCCGAGCGCGATCTCACGCTCGTCTGCGTCACACACTCGGCGGCGCTCGCCGCCCGGATGCAGCGCTCGCTCGAGCTGCGCGACGGAGTGCTGCACGAGCGACCCGGAGCATCAGCATGAATCGGCTCGGGCTTGCGGCCAAGAGCGCGGGGCATCACTGGCGCAGCCACCTCGGCGTCGTGCTCGGCATGGCGATCGGCACCGCGGTGCTGGTCGGGGCGCTGGTCGTCGGGGACTCGGTCCAGGCGAGCCTGAAGAAGCAGGCGCTGACGCGCATCGGCAAGATCGATCAGGTGCTCGTCTCCCACGATCGCTATTTCCGAGAAGCGCTCGCCTCCGAGCTCGCCGATGAGAATGCGGGACGCCGGGTCGTTCCGGTCGTGCGGCTAGGGGCGGTCGGCTCGAAGCCCGGCGGCACGCACCGAGCGAACGAAGTCCTGGTCTACGGGATCGACGGGCGCTTCGCCGAGCTGGGCAACTCCCGCTTCGATGGCCTTCTGCCGGAAGCCCGAGAGGTGCTCTTGAACCCCGAGCTCGCGAGGCAGCTCGAGGTGGCGGTCGGCGACACCGTGCTCTTGCGTGTCGAGCAGCCCAGCGGCATGCCTCGCGACCTCGTGCTCGCGACCGCCGAGGACGTGGCCACTGCGCTGCGCGTCGAGGTGAAGGGGATCGTCCCCGCGGAGGACTTCGGCCACTTCGCGCTCGAGGCGAATCAGGTACCGCCTCTCAACGCCTTCGTCAACCTGACCTGGCTCCAGTCGCAGATCGATCGGAAAGACCGCGTCAACGGGCTCTTGGTCTCTCAATCCGGACACGATCCTTGGACCAGCCAGCGGCTCGATGAGGCCCTCGCCGAGCATTGGACTCTCGAAGACGGCGAGCTCGAGCTGGTGCAATCGTGGCGAAACGAGACCGAGGTCCGCAGCGAGCGAGTCTTCCTCGACGCGCCGATCGAGGAGCGGGCGAGGGAGAGTCAGCTCTCCCCGATCGGGATCCTGACGTACTTCGTCAACGAGATCCGAAGCGGGGAACGGGCGACGCCCTACTCGATGGTGACGGGCATGGGGGCGCTGACCGAAGAGGTGGCTCGATCCCAGTTCTGGGATCAGCTCTTCGAGCCGCCGCTCTCGCCCGGGCAGATCGTCATCAACGAGTGGCTGGCCGAGGACCTCGATGCGAAGGTCGGCACCGAGCTGACGGTGAAGTACTTCGACATCGGGCCCGACCGCCGCCTCGTCGAGAAGGAGCGCTCGTTCCAAGTGGCCAAGGTCGTCCCGATGGAAGGCTACGCCGCCGACCGAGGGCTCATGCCGGACTTCCCCGGGCTGGCCGATCAGGAGAACTGCCGCGACTGGGAGCCGGGTATCCCGATCGATCTGGAGGACATTCGGGACAAGGACGAGGCGTATTGGGACGAGTACCGAGGGACGCCGAAGGCGTTCTTGCCGCTCGAGACGGCGCAAGAGCTCTGGAGCAATCGTTTCGGGTCCTTGACGGCCATCCGCTTCGAGTCGTCCAAGAGTGCGATCGAGGACTGGGTCACGAGCGAGATCGAGCCGTCGATGCTCGGGCTGTTCTTCGAGGACTTGCGCGCGATGGCGCTTCGCTCGGGGACGGCGACGACCGACTTCGGCGGGCTGTTCCTGGGCCTCAGCTCGTTCCTCTTGGTGGCCGCCTTCCTCCTGACGGCGTTGCTCTTCATCTTCGGCATCGAGCAGAGGGCGCCGCAGATCGGTCTCCTGCTTTCGACCGGATGGCGGAGCGGCCAAGTGAAGCTCTTGCTCTTGAGCGAAGGCCTGGTGCTCGCCGTCATCGGAGCCGCGCTCGGAACGGGTGCGGCGATCGTGTACACGGATCAAGTCCTCGGCGCGCTGTCGACCGTCTGGGAAGACGCGGTCGCCCGCGCCGATATCGCGCTCGCGCTCTCACCGGTTACCTTGATCGGTGGGGCGGCGGCGTCGATCTTGGTGGCACTGGGCGCTCTCTGGCTCACGGTCCGGCGTCTGGTGAAGCACTCGGCGGTCGAGCTCCTCGGCAGCCGCTCGGGGATCGCCCGCACCGAGAAGACCTTCTCGAAGTCGCGCAGCCGAGCTTATGCGGTCCTCGCCGCGGTCTGCGTGCTCGGCGCGATCGGGATCGTGGTCTGGGTCGGCCCCGGCCGCGGGGCCCAAGCCGCCGGCGCCTTCTTTGGCGCGGGTGGGCTCGTGCTGGTGGGCGGGCTCTTC
Source organism: Planctomycetota bacterium (assembly GCA_040219065.1). Classification (GTDB taxonomy): domain Bacteria; phylum Planctomycetota; class OFTM77; order OFTM77; family OFTM77; genus OFTM77. The sequence continues at coordinate 31,751 of JAVJTD010000180.1, read as the reverse complement.
GGATCTCGGCTCCTGCTCGCGCGCTGGGAGCGTCAGGCTACGCCGGAGAGCGAGACCGTGGCACGGCTAGGCCTGCGCAACAGCACGCGAAGGCCGGGACGCAGCCTGGCGACGGTGGTGCTGCTCGCCTCGGGGACGTTCCTCGTCGTCGCGATCGGGGTCAATCGGCTCGGCGCTCCCAAGGATCCCTCGAAGAGATCGTCCGGAACCGGCGGCTTCACGCTGCTCGGGCGTTCCACGCTCGGCGTCTTGCACGAGCTCGGCTCGAAGGAAGCCACGGAAGCTTACGCCTTGCCCGAAGGGTTGATCGCGACCGAAGACGTCGTCGGGTTCCGCGTGCGCGACGGCGATGAGGCGAGCTGTCTCAACCTCAATCAAACGCAGCGACCGAGGCTGCTCGGGGTCGATCCGGACTCGCTCGCAAGCCGCGAGTCGTTCACATTCGCCGATCACCTGGAGGCCGAGGGCAAGAACCCGTGGACGCTCCTCTCGGAGGACATGGGAGGTGCGGTCCCGGCGATCGGGGACGCGGCGAGCGTGCAGTGGGCTCTGCACAAGTCGGTCGGCGATTCGATCACGTACCTGGATGAGCGAGGCCGGGAGCTCGAGGTCGTGATCGTCGGGACGGTCGCCAACTCGATCCTGCAGGGCAACCTCGTCATCGCCTCGAGCCGGTTCGAGGAGAAGTTCCCGTCCGAGAGCGGTCAGCGCTTCTTCTTGATCGATGTCCCCGAAGAGCGCGCCGAGTCGGTCTCCGAGGAGCTGACGCGCGGACTTCAGGACCTCGGTCTGGAGATCGTGCCCACCGTCGTCCGTCTCGAAGCCTTCAACTCGGTGCAGAACACCTACCTCGTCATCTTCCAGATGCTGGGTGGGCTGGGCTTGCTGCTCGGTGCAGCCGGTCTGGGAACGGTCGTCCTGCGAAACGTGCTCGAGCGACGCTCCGAGCTGGCCTTGGTGCGCGCGGTGGGCTTTCGCAAGTCGGCGGTGCGTTGGCTCGTCTGGAGCGAACATGGAGCGTTGCTGTCGATGGGGCTGCTCAGCGGCATCCTGGCGGCGCTGATCGCCGTCTTCCCGGCGCTGATCGATCCGGGAACGGACGACCCGATTGGTCCGGGAGGCCTCTTGATCCTCGCCGTTGCCACTTCCGGAGCGCTCTGGGTCGGAGCAGCGACTTGGCTGGCTCTCCGGGGACCCTTGCTCCAGGCCCTGCGCAGCGAATAGAAACTCAACACTTTCAACAGGTTGCCCGTAGAATGGGGGCTCAACGTCGGTCGAGCCCTCGGATGCCTGGCCCGGGCGGCGCTGGTGATCGCAAGAAACCTTGGAGGAGGACCGATGATCCCCCGGATCTTCGTCTGGATCGCTGTCTCGACGCTCGTCCTGTGTGGCTTCGCAACGGCGCAACCCGAATCGAGCCCGAAGCCCGAGTCCAGCCAAAAGCCCGAGAAGCAAGAGACCGAGCGCGAGCGACTCGAGCGGGAGTTCGCCGAGATGATGACCGGCGTCGACATGGTCGGTCACTTCACGGTCCACGGCCGTGACATCCCGCCGCAGGAAGAGCGCTACACGATCAAGAGCGCTCGCAAGATGATCGGCGATCTGTGGCTGATCACCGCTCGCATCCAGTACGGCGGCAAGGACTCGACCTGGCCGGCTCCCGTCAAGGTGAAGTGGGCGGGCGACACGCCGATGATCACCCTCACCGACGTCCCCGTGCCTGGCATGGGCACGTTCTCTGCGCGTGTCCTGTTCTTCCGGGATCAATACGCGGGTGTGTGGGACGGCGGCGATCACGGCGGGCAGATGTTCGGACGCCTCGAGCGCCCCGCCGAGAAGACCGGCTCGAACTGGCCCGGATTCCGTGGCCCGAATGCCTCGGGTGTCGCCGAGGGCTTTCCCTTGCCGACGAAGTGGGATGTCGAGTCCGGTGAGAACGTCGCCTTCAAGGTCGACCTGCCGGGTCTCTCGCACTCGAGCCCGGTCATCTGGGAGGATCGCCTCTACACGCTGACCTCGATGCCGAAGGAGGGCGAGGCCGAGTTGAAAGTCGGCCTCTACGGCTCGATCGATCCGGTGAAGGACGAGCCGGAGCAGACCTTCCAGCTCCTCTGCCTGAACAAGCACACTGGGCAGATGATCTGGGCGAAGGACTTCTGGACCGGCCTCCCGGCGATCCCGCGTCATCCCAAGGGCAGCCATGCCGCCTCGTCGGTCGCGACCAACGGCGAGCGGATCGTCGCCTTCCTCGGCTCCGAGGGGCTGTTCTGCTTCGACATGAATGGCGAGGTTCAGTGGACGCGCGACTTCGGCGTTCTCGATGCGGGATACTTCGCGATGCCGCAGGCTCAATGGGGGCACGCCAGCTCGCCAGTGATCCACGATGACAAGGTCGTCGTGCAGGTGGACGTTCAAGGCCAGTCCTGGGTCGGTGCGCTGTCCCTGAAGACCGGCGAGGACATCTGGCGCCGGGAGCGTGAGGAGGTGCCGACCTGGGGCACGCCGACGATCCACGAGGGCAATGGCCGAACGCAGGTCATTTGCAATGGCTGGAAGGAGATCGCCGGCTACGACCTCGAGACCGGCGAACGACTTTGGCACCTGGCGGGCGGCGGTGACATCCCGGTTCCGACGCCGATCGTCGCGGACGAGCTGATCTTCATCACCAACGGCCACGGCAAGTTCTCGCCGGTGTATGCCATCCCGACCGACGCGGGGGGTCAGCTCTCCACCTTGCCGACGAGCAAGGACCTGGCCTGGTTCGACCTGCGCCGCGGCACGTACATGCAGACACCCATCGCTTACGGCGATCTCCTCTACGCCTGCAAGGACATGGGCGTCGTGTCGTGCTTCGATCGAAAGACGGGCGAGCTGAAGTACCAGGAGCGGATGGGGAGCACCGGCTTCGGCGGCTTCGGCTTCACGGCTTCGCCGGTCGCGGGGGATGGGAAGATCTATCAGGTCAGCGAGGATGGCGTGGTGTACGTCCTCTCCGCCGGGCCGGAGTTCGAGATTCTGCAGACCAACGCCCTGAAGGACAACGCGATGGCGACGCCCGCGATCTCCGAGGGCCGGATCTATTTCCGCACGCAGCATCATCTCATCGCGGTCGGTGAACGAAGAGACAGTCAGTGACCCGATGGCTCCGGTGACCTCCTTGTAGCGCCAGCCTGCCCCGGCTGGCGCTCGGGCGGACCGACGAGTCCAGCGAGACGGTGACCTTCGGGTAGCCACTCCGCCGGGTGAACACCTCGAGATTGCAACCTGAAGGCTCCCAACCCATGCGCTCCCAGTCCCAGCCTGTCGAGTACGACGCGATCGTCATCGGCGCCGGTCCTGCCGGCACCTCCGCCGCGGCGGTGTTGGCCGAGAAGGGTCGCTCCGTCCTGATTCTCGAGCGGGAGAAGTTTCCGCGCTATCGGGTCGGGGAGTCGTTGATTCCGTTCTGCTACTTTGCGATCGAGCGTCTCGGCTTGATCGACGAGCTCAATGAAGCCGCCTTTGCGAACCCGAAGCTGAGCGTGCAGTTCGTGGCGACCGACGGACGATTGTCGAAGCCCTTCTACTTCGTCGATCACAATGATCATCCGAGCTCGCGCACTTGGCAGGTCGTCCGAAGTGACTTCGACCAGCTCCTGCTCGGCAATGCGCTCGCCAAGGGCGCCGAGATTCGGCAAGAGACTGCCGCGAGGCAGTTGATCTGGCAGGGCGACAGCGTCATCGGGCTCGAGGTCTCCGATGCGAGCGGTGGCACTTACGAGGTGTACTCGCCGATCACGATCGACGCGAGTGGCCGCGATACGTTCTCGCAGCTTCGGAACTCGTGGCGCATCCCGGACAAGGTGCTCAAGAAGATCGCCATCTGGACCTACTACAAGGGCGCCAAGCGGGATCCGGGAAGAGACGCCGGTGCGACGACGGTGGCCTACCTGCCCGAGAAGGGCTGGTTCTGGTACATCCCCTTGGCCGACGACATGGTCAGTGTCGGTGTCGTCGCAGATCGCGAGTACCTCTACCGCGACACCAAGGACCCGGCCGAGATCTTTCAAAGGGAGCTGGCGATCCAGCCCTGGGTGCGCGAGCGGGTGGCGCCCGGGATGCAGACCGGCTCGTATCGTGTGACGGGAGACTACTCGTATCGATCGCGGCATTGCGCGACGAACGGTCTGGTGCTGGCTGGCGACGCGTTCTCCTTCCTCGACCCCGTCTTCTCCTCGGGTGTCTTCCTCGCGTTGACCTCGGGCGTGCACGCCGGGGAGGCGGTCGAGGCCGCGCTGAAGGAAGGCGATTTCAGCGCGGAGCGATTCGAGGCCTACGGCGAGCACTTCTGCCAGGGCATCGAAGCGATGCGTCGACTCGTCTATGCCTTCTATGATCATTCCTTCAACTTTGCCGATTTCCTCAAGGCGCATCCCGACTACAACCGCGCGTTGACCGACTGCCTCATCGGCAATGTCTACGACGAGGCGCTTCCCGGGATGTTCGAGGCGATGAAGGCCTTCGCCGAGCTTCCAGCGCCCTTGTCGCATGGGCGTCCGCTCGTCCCCGGCCAGACGACACCGCGTCTCCATCGCGGCGGCGAAGGCGAGGTCAGCCAAGCTTGAAGATGGCGCCGGCTCGACCGATGAGTGCCCGGCGAGAATGCCCTGGTGCGACGACGCGCTCCCTCTGGGTCGGCTTCGGCGCTTGGCTGTTGATCGGCTGTGGCGGAGCGGTCCCTGACGAGATCGCGCGTCCCGTTCCGGACACGGTCCTCGAGTTGCCAGCGCCGCGCATCGAGGGAGATCACGCGCTCGAGGCACTCTTGCAAAGGCGCCGCTCGATTCGTGACCTGCGGCCCGACCCTCTCGAGCTCGCCGATATCGGTCAGCTCGCCTGGGCCGCTCAGGGGATCACCGACGAAGCCGGTCATCGCACGGCACCGTCGGCCAATGCCGTCTATCCCCTCGAGCTCTGGGTCGCATTGCCGAGCGGCCTGCATCGCTACGATCCTGCGAGCCACACCCTCGCCCGCTACGACGCGAGCGACCTTCGAGAGGCGATCTACGAAACGGCCTACCGGCAAGAGGTCCTGAGAAACGCACCCGCCGTCTTCATCGTCTGCGGTGTCTTCGATCGCATGGCGACTCGATTCGAGGCCTCGGTGGCGCCACGCTACGTCCACCTCGAAGCGGGACATGCTGCCCAGAATCTTCTGCTTCAAGCAGTCGCGCTCGACCTGGCCGCAGTGCCGATCGGCGGCGTCGATTCCTACGCGATGCGAGAGGCCCTGGGCCTTACCCTGCGGGAGACGCCTCTCTACGCCATCCCGGTGGGCCACCCGCGCTGACTTGAAACTGGACCCCGCGCGACCGAAAACAGAGCCCGCGCGACTGAAACGGGGAGCGGCTGTCGAACTGGGAGCCGCTTCCTCGACGGCGCTGACGATCAAGCCAGGAGGTGCCGAGCAAGGGGGCATTCGGAGTACGCTGTCTCGCCAGCACGGTGCGCCCCCGGCCCAAGCTCGCTCGAGGAAGCCCTCGCAGACAAACCCGGTCACCGGCTCGCTCGGCTTGGGCACTCCATCGCCCTCGGGCCCGGTCCGCGCGACCGAGACGGGGAGACGCCATCGAGCCGGAACCAATGAAACAGGGACCGAGGAAGAGGGTCGGAGCCCGGCGACTCTCCGTAAGTCCTCTTCCCCGGTCCCGAATGGGTCCAGAGTTTATTGCCGCCGCGGAGCAGCTCTCGTGAAGGCCCGGCGACTCCTTCTCCGAGTGCGCGACCCCGCGGCGACGAGTTTCGAATCGTGCTCGGCGGATGAGGGGCGAGCCCGGCGACTCTCGCTCCGCTCACCCGCCTCACACGTGTTTCTCATGCGTGTTGTCAAGGAGGCGACGCGTGGCGCGGTCAGGACCGCAGTGACTGATCTCGGTCATCGGCGCTACGTCGTCAGCGCTTCGAGGAACGTGCTCCGCGGGGTCGACCCGGCGAGCCCGGCGACTCTCGCTCGGTTTCGGCCCCGCGTCGCAACGCTTGTTTCTCGAATCGACAGGGCCTTTTGCAGACCTTGTGCCAACTGGAGGAACCGAATCACATTCTCGATCACTATCGCGCCGCGAGCGCTTGAACGCTGGTCGAAGCGCTCCCGAGATTCTCGGCACGCTCTGGCACCTAGCCTCCCGCGCGTCATCTCCGGGCGAACTGGCTCGTGAGGATTCCCGTCCGCGTGACAAGCCTCGATGGCCACCGAGTGACGGCGCATCCTTCGCCCGCCATCATGAGGTGCGGAGCCCCAACACCAATTCACTCGGCGCCGGCGAGCTCCTGCCGAATCTCATCGAGCCGATGGTCGCCGTCTCGATCGATCAAGAGCGTCAGGACGGTGTCGGCCGCGATGTCGCCTGGATCCTTGACGTCGGCGAGCGTGAGCCAGAGCTCGTCCTCGGATCCTGCGAGCATCAGGAGCTGCATGCCCAAGAGCTCGGGGTGCCGCTCACCACAGGCGACGAGTGTCAGCTCGGGCTCATTCGGGCGAAGCGAGTACAGCTTGCTCCCCAGGCCATCGAACAGAAAGAGCTGGCCTCCGGGTGCACCCGGGTCGTACACGACGCCCGTGAAGTAGCTCGGCTCGGGCGAGGTGAAGGTCCACTCGGTCTCGAGCCACGAAGGACTGTTCGGCTCGATCCGATAGCCTCGGATCGTACCGTGGCCATTCGCGTCGACGCCGCAAACCCAGGCGCGATCGTCCAGGTCCCCGTGGATCGCCAAGGGATGGAAGTCGAGTCGCAGCTCCAGCTCAGCGCGCTCGGGATCGTCGGGCCACAAAGAGAGGATTCGATCGTCGGAGCCGATCTGGAGCTCGTATCCCGTGAATCCGAGGTAGCTCATGCCTCGGCGTCCGAATCGCGGGAGTGGATGCTGCTGAGTGGTCGAGTGCAGACGGCTGACCGGGTGCTCGTCCCATGATGAAGGCGGCTCGGCCGAGCGGCACCCGGCGAGAGCCAGGATCAACACGACGGTGATCGCCTTCACCGCAACGAGTCGGCGAGCAGGAGAGCCATCTCGAGAGCTTGGTCGCCATTCAGCCTCGGATCGACTTGGCTCCTGTAGGAGGCCTGCAATGCGTCCTCGGAGAGGCCAGCGGCACCGCCGATGCACTCGGTCACGTTGTCGCCCGTCATCTCGAAGTGCACCCCGCCGAGCACCGAGCCGCACCGGCGATGGATCTCGATCGCGTGCTGGATCTCCTTGAGGATGCGATCGAAGTTCCGGGTCTTGAGTCCGCTGGAGGTGCTCTCGGTGTTGCCGTGCATCGGATCGCAGCACCAGACGACCGCGTGGTTGGCGGATTGGACGGCTTCGATCAGACGAGGCAGTCCGGCTTCGACCTGCTCGCTGCCGAAACGGTGGATGAGCGTCAACCGGCCGAGCTCGTTCTTGGGATTGAGCCGCTCGCAGAGGGTGATGAGCTCCTTCGGCTCGATCGATGGCCCGATCTTCACTCCGACCGGATTCTCGATGCCGCGGAAGTACTCGATATGTGCGCCGTCGAGATCGCGCGTCCGATCTCCGATCCACGGCAAGTGAGTCGAGAGGTTGTACCAGCCGGAGCGACGCGGCGGACGCCGAGTCTGCGCTTGCTCGTAGTGCAGGTTGAGGCCCTCGTGACTGGAGTAGAAGTCGACTCGGCTCAGAACGCCGCCCATCCGCGGGCCGGCGATCGTCTCCATGAATCGCAGCGAGCGCTCGACGGCGGCGACGCGGTCTCGGTAGGTCTCGGAGCGAGAGGCGCGGACGAAGTCGAGATCCCAGTACTCGGGGTGATGCAAGTCGGCGAATCCGCCTTCGACGAGCGAGCGGATGAAGTTCAATGTCAGGGCCGAGCGCTCGTAGGCTCGCAGCAGGCGCTGCGGATCCGGGCGCCGCGACTCGGGCGTGAAGTCGGCACCATTGACCATGTCGCCGCGATAGCTCGGGAGCTCGACACCGTCGCGCGTCTCGGTGTCCGAGGAGCGCGGCTTGGCGTACTGCCCGGCGAAGCGCCCGACACGGATCACGGGCTTCATGCTGCCCTGGATCATGACCAGGCTCATCTGGAGCAGGATCTTGAGCTTGTCGGCGATGTTCTCGGACGTGCACTCCTCGAAGTTCTCCGAGCAGTCCCCGCCTTGCAGCAAGAACGCCTCGCCGCGCCCAGCCATCGCCAGCAACGAGCGCAAGGACTCGATCTCCCAGCTCGTCACGAGCGGCGGCAGCGCCGAGAGCTGGCGCACGACGGCGTCGAGCTCGGCAGCATCGTCGTAACGCGGAAGCTGGGTGACGGCCTTTTGCTTCCAAGAATCGGGCGACCAAGTCATCGCGATCTGCTTTCCATCGGATCGATTCGAAAGGTACTTCGGGAAACGGGTGACGCTAACCGATCCCCGAGTCCCGGCCAAGTGCGGGGCCAGCACTCCTCTATCGGCACTGAAAGTTGGCAATCTGTTCCCGGCACGAATGGCCCACTCTTGGCAGTCCGTTCCCGGCACGAATGGCCCACTTCTGGCGGCGGACCGGCGGAGCATACAGGTGGCGCGACCGAATCCGTGGGAGTGCCCAAGCCGAGCGAGCTGGAGACCGGGTTCGTTTGCGAGGGCATTCCCAAGCGAGCTTGGGCCGAGGGCACGTTGCCGCGGACAGCGCACTCCGAGCGGTCCCTTGTTTGGCGCTTTCTGGCTCGATGGTCAGCACCGTCGAGGAAGCCGCTCTCAACTCGATGACCTCTCCCCGTCTCGGTCGCGCGGGCTCTGTTCTCAGAACGGCATGCCGACGGCGATGTGCCAGACGATGGCGTCCTCGTTCTTGCGCTTGTGTGGGTTGATGCCCATGTCGAGCCGGATCGGCCCGATCGGGAGCAGGTACCGGAGCCCGACGCCCAGCCCGAGGCGGAAGCCGTCGAAGTAGTCGTTGTACCTCAATGCGACATTGCCGTAGTCGGCGAAGACCGCGACCGAGAGCTGCTCGATCAAGAGCTGACGGAGCTCGAGATTCAGGACGTTGTACACCTCTCCACCGAGTGGCTCGCCGCGGGCATCTTGCGGGCCGAGCTCCGACTCACGGAACGCGCGCACGGTGCTCTCGCCGCCGTTGAAGAAGCGCTCGGAGATGGGGATCTCCTCGGTCTGGTTGGTCGGTGTGATGAAGCCGGTGCGCACGCCGGCGGCGAGGGTCGTGCCCTCGACGAGCTGGAGATAGTGGCCGTGACCGTAGGTCACGCGCCAGAAGTCGAGCTCGCTTCCCAGGGAGCCGTCGCCCCATTCGACGAGGCCGGACGAGAGGAAGCCGGTGGCGGGGGAGAACACGTCGTCGCGCTCGTCGAGCTTGGCGCGGAAGCTCAAGCTGGCGAGGTCGAAGAGGTCGTCGAGCTCGGTCTCGGGGGAATCGGCCTTGAGCTCGAGAACGCGGGTGGTACGCAGTCCGTATCCGATCGTGGTCTGGAAGGCCCGCGTCCAGTTCTCGGTGACGAAGACGTTGAAGCCGACGTCCTGACTCGTGAAGGACGGCTCCTCGCGGCGCTTGTAGAAGACCGGTAGATCGACCGAGAGATCGGTTCCCAAGAGGCGGGGCTCGGTGAGACCGACGACGAGCTCCTCGCTGCGGAAGGACACCAGACCGGCGACCCGAAACCCGATGCCTCGGCCGAACAGATTGCGCTCTCGAAAGCCCGCGCGCGTCCGGAGCAGCTCGTAGGATCCGAAGCCGGGCTCGACGAAGACTTCGAGGGACGGCGCTTCCTCGAGCGAGACGATGAGGTCGCGCTCGGGTCCTTCCCCTTCGAGCGTCAGGTTGACGCGCGCGAACAGTCCTGTATCGAAGAGCCGGCGAAACGACTGCCTCTCGTCGCGGCTGTCGTAGAGTCGTCCTGGCTCGAACTCGAGGCGAGAGCGGACGAACCCTTCGGCCGTGCGGTCGTTGCCCTCGATGCGAATCTCTCGGACGGTGACTTTGATCCCCGGATCGATGGTCAAGTCGACCGAGACGGATCCCTCGTCCCGATCGACCGACGGCGTGACGCTGACCGTCGCGTCGGCATAGCCGCGGCGGCGGTAGAACTCCTCGAGTCGCGTCTTGATCTGGAAGGGCAGGCTCGGGGAGTAGGGGCTGCCGACGATGTCGGCGAGCGCGGCATCGATCTCCTTCAGCTCGATCTTCAGGTCGTTGTCCGGCAGCTCGTAGTGTCGCAGTCGGAAGCGCCGACCTTCCTCGATGCCGACGATCAGCTTGCGCTCGGTCTCGTCCTCGCCGCTCAGGATGTCTTCGAGCTCGATGCGAACTTCCAGGAACCCCTGGTCGTAGTAGAACGACCGGATCGCATTGAGAGCGCCTTCGATCTGGCTCTCGACGAAGTAGAGGGCGCCGATCTCGAGCAAGCCTCGCCTCGGGCCGGTGAAGAAGCGCATGAGCTGGTCATTGGAAAACGCTTCGTTGCCATGGAAGCGGATCTCCGAGATCGTGACGCGCGGGCCTTCCTGGATCCGAAAGCGGGCTCGGCCTTCTCGCGTATCCGCAGCATAGTCGTACTCGACGATCGCCTCGGGAAAGCCCTCCCTGCGGTAGAACTCCTGGAGCTCGTAGGCCGCGTCGTCGACGTCGGAGCGGCGGAAGCCGTACCGATCGAAGTCGATGTAGTCATCGGCCAGGACGCCGCGCAGGGTGCCCGTGGAGTAGGACTGCTTCTTCATCGACGGGTCGTTCAGGTAGAAGCGGTAATGGATTTGGTAGGGCTTGCTCGGGCCGGCCGGCACGTCCTGGACCTCGGGCGTGCTCGAGCATCCCGTCATCGAGACGATGACGAGGAGCAGGCAACCACGCCGCAGGGCCGGATCGAGGCCGACAGGGCTCACCATAGCCGAAAGACGAGGCGCACCCCGCCGTTGTAGTCACCGTACGCATCGCGCTCGGCGACGATGTAGATGGCGTTCTCCTGAGAGATGGCATCCCGGGCCATCAGGAAGCGTGCTTCAATCGTCTCCTGGCCAGTTCGAGTCACGTCTTGACCGGTCGAGACCTCGAAGTTCTCGAAGACCGAGCGCTCACTCTCGGTCGACTCGCTGCCGAAGACCTTGCCCAAGAGATCCTTACCCAGGAACACGACCACGCCGGTGATCGCCTTCTGCCGATTGCGATCGTTGAAGCCTTCTTCCGGCGGCCTCCCGGTGGTGACCAGCATCAGCAAGTCGTCTTGCGGAAGCGGGGGCACCGAGCTCATGCCGATCCGAGGCTCGACGTAGGTACCCGTCATGCTGACGTTGATGTCGTAGCCGATCATGCGGGTCTGAGCGGCGAGCGAGAACTGGGGCACGAAGGGGTTGTTCTCGGGAAAGATCAGAACGCCCTGCTCGAATTCGAGGGTCGTCGACGGCAGGGACACCGAAGCCGTATCGATGTAGATCGTACCGACGAGGAAGGGGAGCTCGCCGGTCCCTCGCAGTTGGACGTCCGGGCGAATCTGACCGCGCACGAGGTTGTTGTCGAGCCGGAAGGGCCGCTGACTCGTGATGTGGATGTCGAAGCGCAGCTTCTCGAACGGGGCGTCTCGCAGGCTGAACAACCGAAGCCCCTCGCGGCGCACCATGTCGGCCTGGCCCTGCTGCAAGAGCAGATCGATGCGAGGCACGCGAATCAGGTCGACGTTCTTCACATAGCGGGCGTCGGTCAGATCGACGGAGCCGGACAGCACGAGCGCGCTCCAGGGACCCGTGAGCTTCAAATCTGTATTGGCTCGAACCTTCAAACCGTCAGCGCGGTACAGGAGGAGGTTTCGGCCGTTGACGATCTGGAGATCGACCTCGGGCTCTTCGCCGGAGAACACCACGCCGCCTTCCACATCGAATTGACCCGCACCGATCTCGCCGCTGAGCTTCTCGATGCGGACGCGATCCCCGTCGAAGCGAATCGAGCCCTTCAGGGCGTCCACGCCCGGCAAGCGGCTCTCCAGGCGACAGCTTCCTTCGCGGAGACGAACCGTCCCGTCGAACTGGGGCTCCTGAAGTGTCCCCGTCAGGCTCAGGTGTCCCTCGAGCTCTCCCGAGGTGCGGCGCAGGTCCGGTCGCATCCGAGCCACGAACTCCAAGTCAGGGACCTTGATGTCGGCTCGCAGATCGATGCGCGGTGCGGGGAGGCCTTCGCCGCGGATCCAGCGGCCGAGATCCACCGGGCCGAGGAGCGCCCCGCGAAAGCGCGCCTGGATCTCGGGGCTCGCCTCGGCGCCCGGAATGGCCTCGTTCGGCTCGGCGACGGCCGCAGAGAGCTGGGCCGCCCGCACCAGCCAGCGATCGTCGACGCGGTCGAGCTGGAGCTCGAGGCGGCCTCGCTCGACGCCGGGTATGCCCGTGCCGGGAATCGGGTCGAGCTTCAGATCGGTGCCGCCCACGAAGAACCGGCCGCCGGGATCGCTCAGCGAGCCGCGCAGCGCTGCGCTCAGCTCGAGCTGGCCGCCGAGCTCGGGCAAGGTGATCGAATCGGGGAGCAGGCGCCTCGAAATCTCACTCACGCGGGCGAGGTCGGGTAGCCTGGCTTCGACATCGAGCTCGAAGGGGGCCTCGGCCCAGCCGGTGTCGATGTCGGAGAAGGGATCGGGCAAGCGCCCCGAAGCGGAGATGCCGATCCAGTCCGAGCCGCCGCTCTTCTCGTCGATCTCCAGGCGAGTGAGAATGACCACGCCTTGCTCCCGGCGCGTGTCGATGCGAAGCGACAGTGGGGGCAGATCTCGCCAGCGAATGTCCGCGATGCGGCCTCCCGCGGTGACATCGGGATTCTCGAGTCGGCCGCGGATCTCCAGCTCCAGATCGATGCCGGTCGCCTGGGGCCAGTCCCTTGGAAGGTGCTCGCCGATCCACTCGGTGTCGAAGCCCGTGAGCGACGCCGAGAGGTCCAGGCGACCGTCCACCGTCCCGCTCGCCTCGCCGCGGACGGATGCCAGTGGACCGGCCAGGTCGACCTCGGAGACCGACCAGTCTCCACGGGACCACGAGAGCTCGAACGGGGCGCGGTTGACCAGCGTCTTCGGACCACGCGTCCAGCGCAGCGTCGACACCTCGCCTTGCCAGATACCTTCATCGCGACGGGAGTGATCGACCGTGCCTCGCACCTCCACGCGCGTGCCACCCGTATCGACCCGCAGGCGACGCACCCAAACTTCACCGGAGCGATTGCGCGCCTCGAAACGGACGAGATCGGGGATGGCCTCACCCAGGCGACGGACCGAGCCCTCCAGGAAGATGTCCGCGGCCGGGTCGCGCCAATCACCGCTGGCCTCGACCGAGAGTCGAAGCGAGCCTCCATCGAATCGATCGGGGAAGTACGCCGCCACGTCCGCGATGTCGACCTCGAGGTGCAGCTCGCGGATCCAGAGCTGCTCGAGGTCCAGGCGACCGTGGCCCTCGAGACGATTGCCCCCGTCGACGACCTCGAAGTGCTCGAGACGCACGCCATGACCGTCGCTGGTGGCTCGAACCTCGAGTCGGCCGATCGGGGTGTCGGCGACCGTCAGCCCTTCGCCCGTGAGCCAGCCGAAGAGCTGGGGCGAGGAGATATCGCCCGCGAAGTGGAGCTCGCCGTCGAGTCGACCCGACAGAGTGCTCTCCGGCCAACCGACCAGTCCGGCGATCTTCTCGAGCGATTCGACGTCGATCGCGAGCGCTGCTTGGAGATCCATCGAGCGCCAATCCCCGTTTCGGGGAAGGCTCGCCAGGATCGGTGAGAGAAGATGCGCGCCGCCCACCCCGGTCAAGAGAGAGGCCTCGCTGAGCTCGAGCTGACCACTGCGAAACTGACCGACGAGACGGATCTCGTGGTCGAGTGTCTCGACGTCTTCCGGTGCGATCACACCCGCTCGGACGAGGAGGTCGGGGAGATCGGTGATCGAGGTCTCGAACCGGGCCGTGAGCTCATCGAGGACGACCTCGGTGCGACGAATCGGCGCTTCGAGAGACCGAGCCTCGAAGCGATTCTCGCCGACGCGGGCCGAGAGACGATCGACGGTGAGCCGGGACGGCGTGAGCCGTGCCTCGGCCGTCAGCTCGTCGAGGGTGAGTGTCTGCAGCGAGCAATCAGTCGACTCGAGCGTCAGGGCAACGCGCGGCTCTTCGTCGCCGTTCCGAACCGCGCGAGCCGTGACCGTCAGGTGCCCTGTGACGTCCGCGGGCAGGCCGAGCCACGGGACGGCCTCATCGAGCCGATCGATGTCGAGCTGGACCACCTTCAAGTCGGCGCCGGTGGCGAGGGGGGTGGTGTGCCCCTCTGAGGTGAGCTCGCCCTCCAGGTAAACGGCCGTAGCGCTCCAGCTCAGGTCCGCGGCGTCGACCGTCGAGGCGGAGAGCGTGCCGTTCAGGTCTCTCAAGTCGTCCCCGAGCTGGCCCGAGGTGACCTCGACGCGGCGCGGCGAGTATCGGCCTTCGAGGGAGACACCCTCCCAGTGGCGCCGGTTCGCACCCTCCCGCAACGAAGCCTCGCGCGCCCCGAGCGTCCAGCGCCAGGTTTCTTCGCCATCGGCGCGTACGGTGATCTCCGTACCGCGAACCGCCGCGAGGATCGTATCGTGGTGTACGGTCACATCGAGGCCGGACGCGCTCAGCTCCGGGAGCATCTCGGGCCAGGTGAACGGAGCCTCGGTGGGCGCGGGCCCGGGAAAGCGAAGCACCGCGCTGCCGTGGAAAGCGGAAACGGAGCGGATCCAGTCCTCTCGCCCTTCCAGCCAGTCCGCCAGGGAGAATCGGACCTCGACCTCGCCGAGCTCGAGAGCCTCGAGGACACCTCTCGAGGGGCGTCCTCGGGATCGGACGTCTTCGAGTCGGATCCAGGAGTGCCCGTCGGTCTCGATCCGCCCGATCTCGATGCGGAGGCCCAGCTCACGGGTCGCCAGCCGCTCGAGCGACCAACCGACGGCCGGGAACAGGGTCTGCTCGCGAGTCAGGAACAGCGCGAGCAAGCCGATCCCGCTCAACCCGAGCAACCAGGCCAGCCGCCGAAGGAGCTTGCGGCGGCGCTTGGGTGGGGAAGCCTGTTTGGGGGACGGCATCTCTCCAGGCCGCTAGGCATGCGACAGAGTCACCCGGGCCGAGAGCCGTCGGCCCATCGCCCGGGAAACCAAAACGAAAGGAGAGCCGCAGCGGGCCCTCCTTCATTGTGTCGGACGCTGTGCGATCGAGATCAAGTAGATTCTGGCGGATCGGTGTCGCTCGAAGATCTCGGTCGCTGTCGAGACGATCCTAGATATAGGGGTCGTCCCAATCGTGATTCAGGAAGTGGTAGTCGAGCGACTTGTGGATCTGGTGTAGATCGCGTCGCCAGACCTTCAGCTTGTCGTTCGTATTGTCCCGCCAGAACTCGATCGTCGAAGTGCAGCCGGCCAGGGCGACCAGACCGAACAGCGCGAGCGTCAACAACGCTTTCCTACGCATCCGAGTCTCCTCCTTGATGCCTTCCATTCTGCAGCCGGCCGATTCGGTCGTTTGGGACCAGCCTGGTCGGGCGGCGTGAGGCAGACGCTATCAGCCGGAACCCCCAGTGTCAATCCGGTTTTGTGCCGACGTGTCGAAGAGGGCGCGACAGGGGTCGCCCGAGCAGAACAGCAGCGCCATTGCGTCTCTCTGCGCGCTCGGGCAAGCTCGAATCCGAAGCTCCCGCTGACGTGTCGGCCAAAGGAGGTCCCCCGATGTTCAACGCCTTGTGGCTGCTCTGGATTCCGTTGTGGCTCTCACCACTTCAAGAGCCCATGCCCGAGGGCGATCAAGCGGCGCTGGACCAAGAGATCCGTGAGGTTCAGGAGAGGGGCCGGCGCGACGGCAAGCACGAGGCGGCGGTGCGTGACACGGTCGGGCATCTGGTCGAGCTCGAGCGGCGCTTTCGGGAGAAGGACGTCTCCCCAGAGCGTCTCGCCTACTTGCTCTACGACGCGGCCTCTCGTCTCGAGTCACGGATCGGAGATCGGGAGGGAGCACTGGACCTCTATCGGGAGGGACACGCCCGATATCCCGAGACCCGATGGGGAGGGCGAGAGTGCTTGAAGAAGGCTCGTGAGCTGACCGTGGGTGTCGGAGCGAAGCTTCCCGAGCTCACCGGACTCCATGGTGGGCAGCCGTTTCGCCTCGATCCGTCCGACTCGGAATGGACCGTCATCGTCTTTCTCGAGGCCGAGCAGCCTCTCTGCCGCCGGAGGCTGAGTGAGCTGCTGGCTTCGGATCGACTGCCGAAGAAGGCGAGGGTCTTCGCCGCCTTGCTGGGCGATCCAGGCGAGCCGTGGCCTCGATGGTGTGAGGGTCAGAGGCGAGCAGTCGAGACGGTCGAGCAGGCAAGCGGCACCGAGTGGCCGGTCGCGTTCGCCTTCGACTCGATCCCACAGCTCTTCTTGATCGACGCCGAAGGGGTGGTCCGGGCCGAAGGCAAGCGTCCCAGAGCCCTCCTCGATGCAATCGACGACAAGGGCCGTTGAGACCCCGCGTCGCCCCGATTCGGTCTCGGTGCCTCACGTTGACGGAGGCCGATATGGGGGACAGAATGTTCGGAGACGAACTCAACCCCCACAGGAACTGACATGTCGAGCGAAGCCGGAGAGAAGCGCTGGCGGAAGAACCTGCTCTGGTTCTTGCTTCCGCCCCTCATCATCCTGATCCTCCTGATTCTGCTGATCGTCTTCGGCGGCGGCACTCGCCTTCCCCTCTTCTACGATCTTCTGAACTGAGACGTGATCGAGCGGCTGGGCCTCTACGGGGGCACCTTCAACCCGATCCACGACGGGCACCTGCACGTCGCGCGCTCGGCGCGGAGCCGGTTCGGGCTGGATCGGGTCTGGCTGATCCCCAGTCACGTTCCCCCGCATCGATCTTCGGAGGGGCTGGTCGACGCCGAGCATCGCCTGGGCATGATCCGGGCCGCGGTCGCCGATGATGCCGGGCTCGAAGCTTCGGACATCGAGGTCAGGCGCCCGGGCCGCTCCTACACGATCGACACCATCCGCGAGGTCTCCGAGGCGATGCCCGAGACCGAGCTGTACTTCGTGATCGGATCGGACTCTTTGCCCGAGCTGCCATCGTGGCGAGAGGCGAAGGCCCTGGTCTCGCTTTGTCAGATCATCACCGTGTTGCGGCGCGGTCATCCGGCGACGGGGCTCGATCGGGTGCGAGCGTTCTTCGGCGACGCGCTCACCGAGAAGCTCGAGTCCGGGTTCCTCGAGCTCGATCCGGTGCCCGTCTCGTCGACCGAGATTCGCGAGCGCCTGAGGCGCGGTGAGAGCATTCGGGGTCTCGTTCCCGTTGGTGTGGCGGCGTACATCGCCGAGCATGATCTCTACCGCTGAGGCACGTTACGAATCGGTACTCGGCGTTTCGGTCGGCCCCCGGCAGTCGCCGGGCGCTCCGACTTCACCGTGGGGACGGGGCGTGCCTGCGAGTGCCGTCAGCACCGAAATTCGCAAGTGGGGCTCTCCGGGAACGCTTGTTGCGCCTGGCTGCACCGGTGATCGAAGCGGCTCCTGGCATCGTCAAGGCTCGAGGGTGAGTGCTATCGCGGTATCGTGTTTCATCCGTGGCTGACGGATTGACGGCCTCGTCCTGATCCTTGTTGGTCCCGGTCGCTTCGATCACCACCTTCTTCAAGCTTCCTCCCAGCGGAAGAGGCGTGATCCGAGGAAGAAGAACAGGGCACCGACCCCGATCAGGATACCGCACGGGACGAGCATCTCGGTCGCGGAGAATCCTCTCCAGATCGCGCCCTCCATCGACCGGATCGACCAGAACACCGGGCTGGCCTGGGAGACCGAGGCCATCCAGGTCGGCATGACGAAGGACGGGATCATGCCACCGCCGATCATGGCCAGGACCATGAGCACGGCCCAACCGATGCCGCCCGCCGACTGCTCGGTCTTTCCCAGGACGGACAGGAACATCATGATCCCGACGAAGGCGATGGCGCTCGAGACGATGGCGGCGCCGAGGAGCAGGTAGCTGTTCGGTCGCACATCGAAGATCGCGACGGCGAGGATCAAGAGGACGAGCTGGGCCGCCAGGGTGGTCGCGAAGCAGGCGAGCGCCTTTCCGAGCAAGATCTGATGCCTGCGAATCGGTGCCGTGCGCAGGCGAATCAATGTGCCGCGCGTACGCTCGACGACGAGGGAGATCCCGAACGCCGCCGCACATCCCAGCACCGCCCAGATCGCACCTTGGGGGAAGCTGACCTCGAAGGCGTTCTTCGGGAACAGCCGCTCGAGGACGACGTCGTCCCTTCGGATGGGGATCGGCTGGAAGGCGAAGCCGCCGTCGCCGCCCGAGCCGGGGAGCTCCGTCATGAAGGTCTTGAGCTCGCCGAGGAAGTGTGTGAGCAGCGGCCCGGTCATCCCGAGCTGGCCCTGATTGGCCTTCAAGTCGGCCAAGCTCTCGTCGACCTGCTCGACCATTCGGTCGGGGTTCTGGAAGACGTCTTGAAGCCGGCGGTAGGCGATGCTGGTCAACAGGCCCTCGATCAGCCCGGCCTCGGCTCGCCGCGACGGATCGATGCCGAAGACGAGGCCACCCTCGTCCGTCTGGCGCCACACCGATTCGACGCTCTTGCCGAATCCCTCGGGCAGGATCACGAAGGCGGTCTTGCTGCCGCGGCGAACCGTCTCGATCGCTGCTTCCCGCGATGGATAGATCACCGGATCGAGCTCAGGACCTTCGGAGAGGTCGGCGAGGAATGCTTCCGACGCGGGAGTACCGTCCTCGTCGACGACGGCGATCGCGATCGCCGAGGTCTCGCCTTCGGATCCGAAGATCGTCCCGAAGAAGATTGCGAACACGAGTGGGAACCCGAAGGTGAAGAAGAAGCCGACCTTGTCCCGGAGGAGCAGACGCAGGTCCTTGGCGGCGAGGGCGAAGGTCTCGTTCATCAGTCTCTCAGTTGTCGGCCCGTGAGGTTGAGGAAGACGGTCTCGAGGTTGGGCCGATCGAGCTGGAAGCGCTCGAGGGGACCCTTCTCCCGCATCGTCTCGAGAGCGGTGAGCGGCTCGTCGGTCTCGATCTGCTCGACGTCGCCACCCGGGCGGACGACGGTGAGTCGATCGCGACCGCCGTGGCCGTCGACGAGCTCGCCGAGCGTCCCTTGGGCGAGCAGGCGACCGTGGTCGAGGATGGCGACGCGATCGCAGATTCGCTGCGCCTCTTCCATGTAATGCGTCGTGTAGAGGACGCTGCGCCCGTCGCGGCGAAGGCTCTCGATGAGCTCGAGGATGACGTTGCGTGACTGGGGATCGACTCCTGCCGTCGGCTCATCGAGGATGAGGCAGGGCGGATCGTGGATGAGCGCGATCGCCAAGTTGAGGCGCCGCTTCATGCCTCCTGAATACTTGCCAGCCCGGTCCTTCGCACGGTCGAGCAGCCCGACGGTCTCGAGGGTCTGGCGCGCACGCTCGGTGAGCGACTTGCCGCGCAGCCCCTGAAGGCGGCCGAAGAACTCGACGTTCTCCCGGCCCGTGAGCTCCTCGTAGATGGCGAGGGTCTGGGGAGCGACGCCGATGTGGCGCCGGATCGAAGGGGAGCTCGGGGAGCCCTCGCCACGGATCGACACCGAGCCGGAGTCGGGATGGACGAGGCCGGTGATCATCGACACGGTCGTGGTCTTGCCCGCACCGTTCGGCCCGAGCAGTCCCAGCACCTCGCCTTCTCCCAGAGTCAGATCGAGTGACTCGACGGCGACGGTGGAGCCGAAGCTCTTCTTCAGGTTTCGGATCTCGAGCATGAAGGACGTTCCAGGCCAGGGTTTCGGGGGCGACTCGGAGACAGTGTCCCGACCGGCGCGCGCTCCTTCGAGAAAATCTTCGGAGTCTCCAGAACCGCTGCCGTCCCCGGAAACGGCCAGTTCCCCTCAAGCTCGCAGGGGCCGCTGCTCGATGGAGGGATCGGGAGTCGGCTGGCGATCGGCCGATCAGAGCTCGAGAGGAAGGCCCCGATGCGCATCGCCCACGTCGTCAATTGGCACGTCTACTACACCTGCGAGCTGATGAACGCGCTCAAAGAGGAGCACGACGTGCTGCTCATCGTGCGACCTTCGACCGAGGAGATCGCCGAGGACGATCCGGCCGCCACGATGGAGACCTTCCTGAAGGATCGTCTCGATCCCTCGATCGAGATCGAGTGGCTCCGTTACCGGGCGTCCGACCCCAGGGGGTTGCTCGAGGTGCGGCGCATCCTCGCTCGCGTCGAAGAGTGGCGAGCCGACGTGGTGCACATCCAGCAGACCTGGGACTGGCGGACGGCGCTGCTCCACCGGGCGTTGAAGCACCGAGGCGTGCGCACCGTCTACACCGTCCATGACGTGACGCCGCATCCCGGTGACGAGAACTGGACGGTCCGGATCTTGGGCGGGCTCGAGCAGTCGCAGAGACGTTGGGCGGATCGCGTCATCTTGCACAGCGAGGCCTTGCTGGACGACTACCGCAAACGGCATGGCCAACCTTGGGCCGAGCGCGTCCGAATCGTGCCGCACGGCGCTTACTCCGGACTGGCGGATGCAGCGAGCTCCGGCGGGCCGGGTGGCGGCGGCGCAGCGGAGGAGCCTCGCGTGCTCTTCTTCGGCCGGCTTTCGCGATACAAGGGGCTCGACGTGCTGATCGACGCCGCTTCCCGAGTGGCGAAGGAGGTGCCCGGCGTGCGCTTCGTGATCGCTGGGCGCGGCGAGGACATCGCTCCCTACCTCGAGAGGATCGAGCGACCCGAGCTGTTCGAGATCCACAACCGCCGGATCGAGGACGAGGAGCTGCCGGGCCTCTTCGGGCGGGCTTCTGTCGTGGCGCTGCCATACCGCGAGGCGAGCCAATCGGGCGTCGCGGCGCTTGCTTTGGCCTTCGGTCGACCGGTCGTGGCGACTCGGGTCGGGGGGATTCCGGAGATGATCCAGGACGGCGAGCAGGGACTCCTCGTCGCTCCCGGAGATTCGAGCCAACTCGCCGCGGCTCTCATCCGTCTATTGACTGACTCCTCACTGGCGCAGCGGTTGGCGAATGGTGCCAGGCGCAAGGCGGAGCGCGAGCTCTCCTGGCGGGCAGTCGCTCGCCGAACCTCCGAGTCGGTCTATGCGAGTTGAGACTCGGAACGGACCGCGCTTGGAGCCCGGAGCTCGAACCGCTAGTCTTTGGGGCGTTCGAGCCTGAGCCGAATCCAAGAACCAACTCGACCTCGACGATCGACCTGGACTTCCATGCGCAAGACTCTGTGGACCCGCCTCTCGAGACAGCTCACCGTCAAGCGCACGTTGCGCTTCGCCGCTTCGCTGGGGCTGATTCTTACCGCGGCCATCTCGGGCCTCGATCGGGCCCTCGCCCACCCGACGGTCCAGATCGATGTGCAGGAAGCTCCGAAGGACAGCACGGTCGATGCCTTGGCGGTGCTCCGGCGCGCGGACGAAGCCACTCGCAAGGTCCAGAACGTCGTCTACGAAGCGTGCTTCGAGGGCCGCGGACCCATCTCCGAGCGCGTCCCCAAGATCCAAGGTCGCGCCCACCTTGCCAAGCTACCGACCGGAAAGTTCGCCTTCGCCTTCAAAGGAAGAGCGAAGCTGAGCGATGGCGAGAAGAAGGTGAAGTTTCACTGCGGCTCCGACCGGCGTCAGACTTGGGCATTCGAAGAGGAGGCCCAGGTCGTTCGAGTGACCAAGACCCTCTACTCCCGCGAGCTCCTAGGGGTCGCCTTGTATCTCTGGATGCGGGAGTACTGCCTGCCCGAGCCGTTCGGTGACGAGCTCGAGGCTCTCGCGACCGAGATCATCGGCCGGGAGAAGGTCGAGGGCGAGCCGTGCGTCGTCGTCAGCGTCGTCTATCGCGACCATGCCGGCATCGCGCGCTGGGCCTTCTCGGAGAAGGACGGCCTGCCTCGCCGCGTCGAGCGCGTCCTCCCCGGCACCGAGCAGGCCTCGTCGACCGTTCTGACCCTCTCCAACCTCGAGGTCTCTGACGAGAGCCAGCTCGACAGCTTCACGCCCGACGTGCCGGCCGGTTGGGAGGTCGAGGAGATCCTCGTCGAGGAGCCCGAGCTCATGTCGCCTGGCGAGCAGGCGCCCGAGTTCCGCTTGCGATCGGCGATCGGAGAGAAGCTCGAGCTGGCAGACCGCAAAGGTAAGCCGACGCTCCTCTTCTTCTGGGCCACTTGGTGCTCGAACTGCAAGGACGCGCTTCCGCGGCTGCAGAAGCTCAACGACCGCTTTGCCGACAGAGGCCTCGAAGTCTGGGCGATCAGCACCTGGGACTTCGGCAATCCCGCGGGTCTCTTCGAAGAGAAGGAGCTCACCATCGAGCTTCTCCTGGAAGGCGATCGCGTGGCGAAGGACTACGGCGTCGGTGTCGTGCCGACCACGTTCCTCATCGACGGCTCCGGCCGCATCGAGCACGTCGAGGTCGGCTTCGACGCGAAGTCCGAAGCCCGTTTCGCCAAGAGCCTCCGAGCACTCACGGAGAAGTGATTGAGTGCTTGGGTGGTGGAGCGTTGGAGGGCCGTAAGCTGCGTCAGGGGGTGAGCCGTGAGCGTAGCGATCGGTCGGATGGGGGAAGCGCCTGGATCAACGGAGGCGAGAGAGCCCTGAGCGCAGCGACGGGTCCTCGCGAAATCCGTGGAGGGTCTTTTCCGGCTCGAAGCCGAAGCGACGGCGAAGACCGGTTGAGAGCCGCAACGAATCCGAAGCGCAGCGAAGGGATTACCCGTCGCTCCGGTCAGGGTTCGTGGCACGTCCGAACGGACTCGCTGCGCTCACGGCTCTCCCCCTCACCGCTGGCAAGCGTGATCACGTGCTTTTGTGCTCACGTGTTCATGTGCTCATGTGACCGAGAACACCGAGACCGGACTCGAAAGAGCCGTCGCGCCGAAGCGGTGGGTGGGAGGGCACCGAGACCGGCTGAAGCCGGCGCTCCGAAAGACCCGAACACCTGAACACCGGGACACCTGAACACCTGAACACCTGAACACCTGAACACCTGCCCCCCGGGACACACTGACGCCCGAGTCGCTGTCACGTTAGAATCCTCGGCCATGAGCCGCTCGGTCGTGTTTCGTTGGATGCTCCTCGTCGCTTCGGCAGCCTGTGCGCCGTATGTCCTCTCTTTGAACCTCGCCTTTCAGAGCGATGACTACATCGTCGTGGGTCACTTCCTCGGCGGCGAGGCTTCGCTGGCCGATCGGGCGCTCGCCGAGCTGACGGGCCCGCAGTACGGACTGAAGTCTCCTCGCTTCTACCGCCCGGTGAGCTCACTGAGCTTGGCGCTCGATGCCGCGCTGTTCGGGCCCAGGCCCTTCGGGTTCCATCTGACGAACCTGCTGCTTCACGGCGTCAATGCAGCTCTGGTCTTCGTGTTGGGATGGACTCTCTGGAGGCGGCGAGCCACGGCTTTGGTCGGAGCTCTGGCGTTCGCTTGGTTCTCGACCCATCCCGACGCCGTGATCTGGTCTGTCGGTCGCGTCGACGGGTGGGCCACCTGCTTCGTGCTGTTGGCAGTCCTCGGACATCTCGGTGCTCGCCGGCGAGGTGGCCTCGGGTATTGGCTCCTGTCGGCGATCTCCCTCTCGCTGGCGATCGGCAGCAAGGAATCGGGTGTGACGGCGTTGGGGCTGATCGCCGGGCTCGAGGTACTTGGGCTGGCTCGCGGTCAATGGGAGCCGTTGATCCGCCGGGCCTTGGCCGTGGTGCCCGCGCTCTTGGTCGTTGCGGGAGCTGTGACCTGGCGCCGCTTCGCCATCGGTACCTGGAGCGGCGGGTACGGAGGCTTGCCCGGCTTCGAGCACTGGCCTGGCCTGGCGGGGCACGCCTTCCTCGACCTCGTCTGGATGCTGGCGCCGATCACCGATGCCGAGACCGAGTCACTACCGGGAGGCCCCCTCACCGCCTGGATGGCGGCGATCCTGTCCTGGCTGATCTTGCTTCGCCTGTCCGTGAGTGCTGGGCGGGCTCAAATCTTGGCGCCTCGGGCCGTGACCTTCGGCCTGCTCTGGTTCGCGATCACGGCGAGCGTCTTGATGTCGCTCCTGGCTCGTGAGCCGGTCGGCACGAACTTGCGCCACTGGTACCTGCCCTCGATCGGTGTGGCTTGGGTCGTCGCGGTCATCTTGACGCCGGGACCGATGGGCGGCGAGCGCTCCCTGCGTGCCTTGCTGGGGGTCGCGTTGCTCGGCATCCAGCTCACGTTGCTGGGGGGGCGCATCCAGTCGTTCCGAGAGGCCGCCGGCGAGGCGCTGGCCATTCGGCACTCGCTCGAGGAGCACCTGTCTCGTCCCGAGGGAGCCCGGCGGCTGTTCGCCTCGCGCGTTCCCAATCATCATCAGGGAGCCTTCGTCTTCGCCTGGGGACTGCCTCAGGCCTTTCAGCCTCCGTTCGAGTCCCCGCCCGAAACCGTCTTCCCGATCAAGGGTGGCCCCGAGGTCGATCCCCTGGTGAGCTTCTGGCCGTTCCGGGACGAGTTGATCATGCGTTGGGATCACGGCAGACAGAGAGCCGATCGCATCCGCGGAAGCTTCGAAGGGGGACCGTCCGTCACGTTGGAGCTCGAGGGCCGAGAGAGCACGGTGTCTCCCGATCGCGCGGTCGACTCCTCAGGCGCCCTCGAGATCCGGCTCGCGGCTGGAGAATCCTGGCGAGGTGCCGTCTTGTGGCTCGAGCTCGTCTTCACTTCGGGAGCGGACATCTGGCGTCAGCAGCAGCGCTTCCCGCTCACCGGACGAATCGAGACCGTTCGCTCACCGGTGGCCGTGCTCGGGCGAGGAGAGGAGCTCTCGGATATTCGACTGCGCGAGGTCGTGGTCCGGTTGGAGGGCGGTCCGCCATCGAACCGCCTCGTCTCACTGTCGGTCGGACGCGCCATCCCCGAGATCGAGCTTCGTCCACCGGTGGGTTGTGACCCGGCACATCTGCGTCGCGCGGATCTGGAGAAGCCCCTCTGGTTTCAGGGTGAGGCGGGCGGGCGGGGATTCCGCGTGACTCTGTTCACGGCGATGGGAACGGCTGCCTGCGTCGTGCCGGCGGGACCGCTGAGCCTCTTGCGCATCGCGACGGCGCCGCCACTCGGCCGCCACACGATGCTCGGTCTGTTGCCGCCGGCCTTCGGTCTCGGCGAGCGGACGGTCTACATGCAGATCCAGTGGCTCGAGGATCCGGGCAATCCCTACTCCGTCATCGCGACCACGGGTCTTCTGGAGTTGACGCTCGATCCGGAGCTGGAGCCGGTGATCGACGGACTGATCGAGCAGCTCCAGCGACAGTCGCGTTGATTCTTTTGAAAAAGCTTCGCCGATCCTGAATACCCTGGCTCGCGAGAGGCGTCTTGTTAGGAGGAAACGGCGTCGTCCTCCCCTGAGCCACCTGCCATGAGGAGCCACAGCGCCGTGTGATCGGGCGTCTCCATACTGGGGGAGGGCACGCGTGCTGGCGTGGTGTTTTTGTTGGGTCGTCCTGGCCTTCGGGACGAATGGCTCGGAGCAGCAGTTCGAAATTCGAGGTCCGGCCGGCTCGACCGAGGATTGGCCGGTGACGATCGGGGTTCCGCTGTTGCCGGGAGAGCTTCCGGTGAAGGGCGACCTCGTGATGCGGGACGCTCGTGGTCGTTCGCTCGAAGGCTCCACCGAGGTCGCCGCGAGGTGGCCGGACGGTACGGTGCGTTGGGCGTGGGTCCACACGGCGATTCGTCTCGATGCGGGCGGAAGAGCGCTACTCAAGATCCGTCCCCGGCGGACAGGCCGTGAAGACTCGCGCTCCCCTTGGCGAAAGGGATCGGGCGGCGCTTGGTCCTGGGACGATGAGCTGAAGGTCTCTCCTCGAGCACCCGAGCTGCTTCGGCTGTACGGGCGACCCATTCATTTGGAGATCGAGTCGTCCGAGGGCGGCCTTGCGAGTGAATCACTCTCCGATCGCCGGATCGTGCGCTTGCGAGACACGATCGAGCGCTCCGAGCTCGCGATCGACGGCCGCTTCCCGTCTGTCGGCTTGCGCTACCGAGCCTGGCTCACGAGCTGGTCGCCATTCTCATACCATCAATTGAGGATCTTCCTGTTCGGGGATTTCGAAGGGGCCGAGACCGCGAGTGTTCGCCTGCGAGCTCTCCAGGGCGTCCATCCGATCCTCCTTCGAGAGATCCCCCCGGCCGATCGCCCGCGCTCTGTGCCACCGGCGACTCAGCTCGAACTGGTCCCTGGACCTCGAACGTGGCCGGCGGGAGTCGGCGAGCATCACCGGGTGCTCTTGGGTCGTCCGGGTGGATGGACCCAGTCCGACCTGACTGAGTGGCCGCTCGTGGCGCTCCCCGAGCCGAAGCGCTTCGGGAGGGTGTTCACCGGGGAGCCCGGCTGGAGGGCGTCGAAGCGCTCGGGTGCGTTGGCGGTGAGTCTCGGGAGGCTCTTCTCCGAGATGAAGTCGACGGTCGACTGGCAGGACCGAGGGGACTGGAGGGGGTACCCCGGAAGCTACGGGAACCTCGAGTACGACACGTCATGGGGCTTGCTGGCCCATGCCGTTCGCAGCCGGGAGGCGCACCACGTCCGGTGGGCGGATCGGATGTTGTCCCATCTGGATGGAGTGGATCTGGCTCGCCATCCGCCGAACGGTTGGCCCTCCGGCCTCCCGTACCGCCACGGCAAGGGGCATCGCGGACCTCTCGAGCTCGGCCATATATAACTAAACAAAATATAAACCCATCACTGGCTCACCGGCGATGCCTGGTCTTTGGAGCTGGCGAGGACGATGGGGGAGGGATTGCTCCAGGCGGTCTCGACGAGGTCGTCCGATCGGGACATCGTTCGGGGCGCGGGCTGGACGCTGGTCTCGTTGGCTGCCGCGCTGCGCGGAACGCGCGACTCGCGGTTCGAAGAGGCGCTCCGGGTGGAGCTGCGGCGAGCCCTGTCGGCGCAGCTCGGCTCGCGGGGATGCTTCGACTTGCCGAGGGAGAAGGAAGAAGGGGACGACGCGTGGATCGAGGTGACGACCTGGGTGCAAGCGGGCGTGCTCGGGGAGGGACTCTATCGGGCTTGGATCGAATTGGGGGATCCAAAAGCGAAGAGGGGGATGAGGCGATTGTGCGAGTGGGTCTGCGAGGACGCGTGGTCGAAAGGTGCGGAGGCGTTCCATGTGTTCGTGGCTTACGAGCGGGCCGGGCCGGGCATCCGCCGAGGGGCCATCCTCCGCAAACGTGTCGAGTCGGCTTTTCTGGGGGCGACCCTGGCGAGGGGGATGAGGTTGGGCGTGGGCCGGTCGGCGAGGCGGATCCTGGAGGCGGTGCGGGACGAGCTGAACGGGATGTCGTCACCGTATGAGCCCCACCGGAACGTGGGACGACCGCTGTCGATGTTGCTACGGTGTGCGCCCGCTTTGGCCCTGGACTGACGAATGGCCCGGGCCAAACCGCGAGGCCCGGGCTCTCTCTCCGTCTCACTCCCCGACGACGAGGGTGCCCTTCAACGGTAGCTCCTCACCGCGGCGAAGGAGCTCGACGATGATCTCGTCGCCGGTCTGGGCGTACTTGCAGGCCGCGAAGAAGAGGTCCTTGTTGACCATGGAGACTTCGAAGCGCCTTTGATTCGGGAACTGGAACAGCCCCTTGTAGATGACGTCGTCGACCCGCAGTCCCAGGCTCGTTGCCGGGCTGTTCTGTCGGACTTCGTCGATCACGAACCCCGAGATCATCCTCCCATCGCGAATGCGCACGAGCTTGGCTTCACCCCAGAAGCCGAGCTTGCGGAGGAACTGCCTGCGCGTCACGGTCTCGACGGGCTCGACGGGGAGCCGGATGTCCTCGAAGCCGTCTCCGCGCTCCACGGCCAAGCTGAGAGTGTCGCCCGCCTCTTTCTCGAGAAGCTGCTTTTTGAAGTCGAGGAGCGTCTCGACGCGCTCCCCGTCGAGACGCCGAATCTTGTCGCCTTGTCGGAGCCCGTAACGGGCGGCCGAGCTGTCCGTCTCGACGCTGGCCACCACGATCTCGGGCTCGCCGTTCCTGCCGGTGATGGTGTCGAAGTCGGCCCCGATCGACAGGCCGCGAGCGACGGGCAAGTCGATCAGGTCGGGCAAGACGCGGCTGACGCGGTCGACGGGAATGGCGAAGCCGATGCCTTGGCCTTGGCGCAAGATGGCGGTGTTGATGCCGACGAGCTCGCCGTTGATGTTGAGGAGGGCGCCGCCGCTGTTACCCGGATTGATCGAGGCGTCGGTCTGGAGGAAGTCGTCGTAGTTGTGTCCGTTGCCGGTGGGCACCGATCGGTTCTTGGCGCTGAGGACGCCGGTCGTCACCGTGTTGGAGAGGCCGTAGGGGTTGCCGAGGGCGATGACGGTCTCTCCGATGAGCAGGTCGTCGGAGTTGCCGAAGGGGATGTAGGGGAAAGGCTCGTTGGCGTCGATCTTGAGCAAGGCGAGGTCGTTGTCGGGATCGGACTTCATGAGGCGGGCTGGGAGCTCGCGGCCGTCGAGGAGCTTCACGTCGATCGCGTCGGCGCCAGCGATGACGTGCGCGTTGGTGATCACGTAACCGGCCGGATCGATGATCACGCCCGAACCCAGCCCACTGTCCTGGCGGTTCAGCTCGAAGATGCTCCGCGATCGACGGTGCCTCGCCGTCGACACGCTCAGGACGCAATCTCCGAATCGCTCGACGACCTGGACGACGGGCGTCTTTCGATTGAACTGGAAAGGCTCTTGGGACTGAGGGGTCGACACCCAAGGGATGGCGACCAAGAGGGCATGCGCGAGCAAGTGGTTCATGGTCTTTCCTCGAGCGTGGGTTGGGTCTTGGAGAGTCCGGCCGTCAGATCGACCGTCGACGCTCTCCTATACTGCCGAGGCCGGGTGGCGTGTTAGGACGATTCTCGGGCCACGGCCAATCTTCGCGCTGGGTCCGCTTCGAGAAAACTCCCTTCAGCTTTCAGCGGATCGGGGGCGATCAGTAGGGATGGGAGGAGATGGACATTGCCCGGCGCGGGCTGGTTTCGGCGACTGGGCGCGAGCGAAGGGATGGTCGCGGTGTACGAGATAGAGCAGGCTCTCGGCAGGAATCAGGGCGTCGAAGCGGCTTCGGTGACTCGATGAGCACACGACAACCGGCGTACAGAATCCTCTTCGTCGACGAGGAAGAGAGCCTGCTGAGGGCTTATGAGCGAAGCCTCCAAGGCCAGTTCCAGGTCGTGACGCAGCTCGGAGGCAAAGCGGCTCTCGAGCACCTGCTCGAATCGGATCCGTATCCAGTGATCTTCGTCGAGGCCTCGATGCGGCGCATGCCGGCGGCCCAGTTCATCGGCCGCTGCCTCAAGGTCTCGCCGCGATCCCTGTTCGTCATCATCGCGTCCCCCGAGTCCTGGGAGCCATCACTTCGGGCCGTTTGTCCGTCGGTGTTCCGGGTCGTGTTCCGACCCATGTCCATGGGGGTGCTCAAGGAAGCCAGCGAACACGCCCTCGCCGAGTTCGCTCGCCAGGAGGAGGAGCGCGACCGGCTCGAGAGAGTGACGCAGATCGCCGTGAGCTCCTGGATCTCTTTCCTCGCCGCAAGCGATCCCGAAGGGGCGAAGACAGCGGAGACGGTTCGGGACCGGCTGCGCCGGATCGTCGGCCTCATCGATCCCGAGGGCACACAGGATCTCGAGCTGGCCGCGGCCTTGGCCGACGTCGGTCGCTTGGGGCTGCCAAGCGAGCTGCAGCAGAAGCTGAAGCAGGGGGAGGAGCTCACCGGTGAGGAGCAGCAGCTCGTCGCCAGCATTCCCGAGCTCGGTTCGGATCTGGTCGCGGGCTTGCCGGGCTTCGAGAAGGTCTCGGAGCTGATTCGGTACCGTTCCAAGAACTTCGACGGCACTGGGATCCCCCAGGATCGGCGGTCGGGTCCCGAGATTCCGAGAGGCGCGCGGCTGCTCCACCTGCTCGAAGAGCTGGGAGCGCTCGAGCGGCAGGGGCTGGAGATATCCGAGGCCTTCCAGAAGCTGCGCGCGCAGCGGGGGAGGTTCGATCCGAGACTGCTCGAGGTGTGCGAAGAGGTCTTCGCCAAAGCCTCGGCGACGCCGCCGAGGCTGGGACACGAGCTCCCGGTCGAGCCGGGAGAGCTCTCGACGGGGGACTTACTCCTGGTGAACCTCCAGAGCAGCGAGGGGTCGCTCTTGCTCAGCGCCGGAGTGACTCTCAATGATCAAATGATCATGGCGATCCGGCGGCAGTCGCAGCTCACCGGTGTTCGGCGGCCGATCTTCGTCGAGCGCGGCGTCTCGAGTCGCACGCCGTTGGCGTAGGGACCTGGGCGGGAAGACGTCGCAGGAAGCCGGAGCCCGCGCGACGGAACCGGGAAGAGGTCATCGCATTCGGACCGCCGGCTTCAGCCGGTCTCCGTGTCCTCTCTCCAAAGATCTCGAAGAGGACCTGGACTTCACGTCCGAAACTCCGGTGCGCCAGGCCCGGCCCCGGCCCAAGCTCGCTCGTGCAAGATCTCATCGAAAGATTCGGTCACCGGCTCGCTCGACTTGGGCACTCCGCGCCTCGTCGACAGACGGAATCAGCGGAGACCCAGCCTTCAAAGTTGAGAGTTGGTCGTTGAGCCGTTGGACGTTCGAAGAGGCCCAAGCTCGCTCGTGCAGCGCTCTCACCGAGAGACACGGTCTTCTGCTCGCTCAGCTTGGGCAACGGACTCGGTAGCGTCGCCAGCGGTTGGCAACGCTGCCCGAAAATGTTTCTATACGCGGGTGTGGCCGGCCGGGTGAGGCGGGGCCGAGACGGCGGGTAGGCGAGACAAGCCCTGCCGTGAGCAATCTCTGACAGCGGAGCTGAATCATGATGGGCGTTCTTCGGAGCCAGAGACTCGGGCTCATTCTCCTTCTGGGCGCGTTGGCTGCCGCTTGCGGAGAGGACGCCAGACCGGAAGGCGGGGACAACTACGAGCGGAACAAGAAGCTCCGCAAGGCGATCTGCACGGCCCTGGATTGGGAAGAGCGCAACGACTCCTTCTACAACAGCAAGAACGTCATCTACGACGGGATGATTCCGCCGGGCCTCGATGGTCACCCGAAGAACCACAAGGTCGAGGGCATGGGCTACGGCGGCGCCAACATCGAGCTGGCGAAGAAGCTCCTCGCCGAGGCCGGGTATCCAGGCGGACAGGGTCTCCCCGCGATCGAGTACTACACGAGCAAAGCCGGCAACAGTAAAGAGCAGGCCGAGCTGCTCAAGCGCCAGCTCGCCGAGATCGGCGTCAAGGTCAACGTGCGCCTCGTCGACTTCTCGACCCTGATCGAGACCATCAACACAAAGAAGGCACCCTTCTTCGCGTTCGCTTGGAGCTCCGATTATCCGGACGCCGAGAACAACCTGGCGCTCTTCTACGGCCCCAACGAGTCGCCGGGATCGAACCACTTCAATTACAAGAACGCGGAGTTCGATCGGCTCTACGAGAAGGTCCGGTCGATGAAGCCCGGACCGGAGCGCACCGCGCTCTACGAGAAGATGCGCGATATCGTGATCGAGGAGGCCCCTTTCGCCGGAGCGATGGCCCGTACGCGGCACTACGTGGTCCAGCCTGCCTTGAAGAACTTCAAGCCCGTCGAGGACTTCTACAACTGGGTGAAGTACCTCGACGTCGACAAGGCGACCAGCGATGGGAAGAAGGTCCTGAGCTTGCCGATGCGGACCGACGGCCCCAAGAGCTTGGATCCGGTCCAGGGCTCGACTGTCTACGACAACCGGGCCTGTACCCAGGTCTACCAAACCTTGGTCCAGTACAAGTACCTGAGGCGCCCTTTGGCTCTCGAGCCACTCCTGCTCGCCGAGATGCC
>JAVJTD010000179.1:0-6506 GCA_040219065.1 Planctomycetota bacterium | reverse complement strand
CCCTTCAACAACCATCCGCTCAGGAGTACACTCTGTCATCGACGACCGCCCTTCGTGTTTACTCGTAAGTTGTTTGCTTCAAAGCTACATACGAGTAAGAAGGGCGGTCGTTTCTTCTTTTTGGTGAGATATCCGGGCTAGCCTATCGACCCGAACTTGGATGACGACCGTGTCATCGCCCTCGAGATCGACCGCTGGCAAATTCGGTCTATTTGCGTGCTTGTTCGAGACTCGCCCAACCGTCGCCGACGGCTCGGACCTGGACGACCGGCAGACTCACTGAGTAGGAAGCCCCTAATCTTGAAACGAGATCCCGCGCGAACAAAACCAGAGCCCGCGCGACCGAAACGGGAAACGGTCACCGAGCTGGGAGCCGCTTTTTCGACGGCGCTGATGATCGAATTGAGAGGCGCCGAGCAAGGGGCCGCTCGGAGTGCGCTGTCGTCGCTACGGCGGCCCCGGCCCAAGCTCGCTCGTGGATGCCCTCACCAGGAGACTTGCGTCTTTGGCCCGCTCGGCTTGGGCACTCCATCGCCCTCGGGCCCGGTTTCACCACTGTATGCTCCGCCGGTCCGTCGGCGGGCGCGTAGCCGATCTGAATCATGCGGCATTCGGACCGCCGGCTTCAGTGGGAGCGCGGGTATCTTGCCCGCATCGGGCCGCGCAGCGGCCGACCCGCTTCACCACTGTATGCTCTGCCGGTTCGCCGGCGGGGGCTCCGCTGATCTGCGCCGATGTCGGTGGCTGTGTCCGGTCAGCGACCCGAGCACGGCTCAAAGTTGCCGGAAGAAGAGCTTCTGGCCAAGCCCCGATCGCCAGGTTATACTGCCGACCGACTGATCTCAGCACGGGGGCGATTGGCTTCGACCGAGCCGCTGTTCGAGCTGAGGTGGCGCTCCGAGGTTCTCAGGAGGCCTCGTAAAACACCTGGGACTATTTTATCTGCGAACAACAACTTCGCACTGGCCGCCTAACTAGGTGACCCGTCCTCATCCCCTGGGCCCGAGGGAGGGTGGGGACGCTGCTAATCGGGCTGGCTGACCTCAACACTCGGGTGAGAGGTCGGCGAGACACATCCCCGGGTGGAATCCACGGAAGGCTGTCCGTCGCCGTCCGAGGAGACGACAATTAAACGACGCGACTATGAGCGTAGAGGCCTCAGTTCAGGCACTCTGGGACGCGGGTTCGATTCCCGCCGCCTCCACCACCCTCTGGCAAACAAAACTTCTCTGCTGGCCGGCACTCGGCCACGGCGCCCGCGCCCACCGACGCATAAGGCGTTGCTCCAAAGGCTTTTGGGGATGTGGGTAGCGGCAGCCAATCCCGCCGCCTTGGGACTCGCGGGTCATGAGAGGGCGCCAAAACGGCCCGATCCGCGTCTCTTTCTCTGAGTCGTTGGGACTTGTCCGATGAAGTCCCAATCCAAGGAGATGTGGATTCGCATGGAGTTACGGCGCTCGTAACTCCTAGGAGCTCGATTCTCGTTAGGGTGTGCCGAGTGCAACTCGATTTGAAAACGGAGCCGCCCTGTGAGCAAGCTCCGGCGAATCGGACCGCAGGATGAGGCTTCTCGGTCAGTTGATGCGCCGCCGCAACGCATCGAGCTCAATCAGCTCTCCGCTGACGAGATCGCGGACCTTCCAGAATGTCCAGCCGTTGGTCTGGGGGTAGGCTCGGTCGCCGAGATCGCCCTGGAACCCCGCCAGACGCGCCATCCCAGCAGGCCGTCGAAGGGCTTGTGTACTGTTGGCCATCGAAGATGATGACGCCGTCTGCAGTCAGGGTGGCCGAATGGCTCACGCGGTCGGCGGTGAATCCTCGCCGAGAGTGATCGCCGCTCAATCGAGCCGGCCGGCGGAGCCCAGATTACCGGCAACGCTCGAGCGCGATGCCCTTAGTTGGGAAGACGAGGTGCTTCTGTCTACGAGCTGCAGCCTCTCCTCGTACTGCTTGGCGAACATCTCGTGGAAGGCGCGGCGGCCTTCTTCGCGCGCGTAGTCCCGGACCTCCCGCAGTGCCACGCGCCGCGCGAACTCGTGGGGGTCGCGGCGAGCGGCCTCGTCGGTGGTCTTCTGGGCGAACGCCTCGAGGCGTTCCCGCTCCTCGATTGGATCGCACATGCGCTTTCCTCCTGGTGGCGGTAGCTTTCGATCCGGTCGGCTTGGAACGACATGAGGCCATCAAAAGGCCGGATAGCAACTCTGAAAGTGGGCGTCTTCGAGGAGCTCTTCGAGGGGAAGGGGCACTGCGAAGGGACCCGGAGATGCCCGGGGGCATCTCCGGGTTCGGCTGCTTCAGAGCTGGGACATCGCACTCAAACGGGGGGACTCTCGGCCGACAGATTCGACCCGATCAAAGACAGCGCAAGAAGGCGACCAGCGCGGCCTTCTCCTCTTCGGTGAGCTGAGTGCTCGTCACGAGGTTGAAGAACTCGACGGTGTCCTCGAGTGTGAGGAGACGGCCGTCGTGGAGATAGGGCGGGGAGTCCTTGATGCCTCGGAGGGGAAAGCTCTTGATCGGTCCGTCGGCGGTGGCCATCCGACCGTTGATCATCTTGGGCTGGAAGAATCGCTCCGCCCGCAGGTTGTGCATCAGGTTGTCCGTGTAGTAGGGAGCCGGATGACACTGGCCGCAGCGAGCCTTGCCGTGGAAGAGCTTCTCGCCCATGAGCTCCGTCTCGGTCGCCAGACTTGGGTCCAACTGGCCGAAGACGTCGAGCTTGGGCGCGGGCGGGAAGTCCAAGATCGCCTGAAACTCCGCCATGAAATGGGCTTGGCTGCCCCGCTCGAGCACGTTCACGCCCTTCTTCGTCGCGATCACCGGGTCTCCATCGAAGTAGGCCGCCCGTTGCTCGAACTCGGTGAAGTCCTCGACGGACTTCAGCGCTCGCTGCGATCCGAAGAGGCGCTGGACGTTGACGCCCCGCAAGGTCGGGGTATCGATCCGGTGGCGAAACTCCTGCGGACGAATGTCTCCCACGAGGTGAGTCGCGGCGTTGGTGTGACCGTTCGAATGGCAGCCGAAGCAGGACACGCCGAGGCTGGGGCGAAGGCTCCGTCGATCGTGCGTCGCGTTGAACTGCTGTTGAGGGAAGGGCGTCACGAGAAGGCGCAGGCCCTCGAGCTGTTTCGGGTTCAGGATCCCGTTGAAGAGCTCGAAGTAGTTGTCCGTCGTGACGAGCTGGCCCTGGGAGACATCCCCGAGATCCGGACGGGTCGTCAAGTAGATGGGAGCGGGGAACTCGGGCAGGAAGTGATCCGGCATGACGTAGTCGAGGTCGAAGCGCGTGAGGTCGCGTCCGGTCTGGCGCTTCGTCTCGTCGATGTGGAACTGAGGAAAGAGCATCCCGCCTTCGGCGTGATTGGGGTGCGGCAAGGGGAAGAAGCCTTCGGGCCAAAGCCCCTTCGACCGAATCTCCGCGGGCGTCATTTGGGCGAGCTGGGACCAAGTCGTCCCCTCTGGAAGCTTGACGCGCACGCCGCTCTGCACGGACTTCCCGCGAGGCATTCGAATTCCTTCGGCCGCGCGGTCACCGAGATCGTACCGCTTCTCGAGAAGCTGACGGTGCTTGCGCAAAATCGCTTCCTTCTCGGCACTCATGCGCTGGACGACCGAATCAAAACTCTCGGTGCCGGCAACCGGAGCGTAGCTGGTCTTTCCTCGGGGGGGCGGCTCTTGAGTACTTCCAACCGCTGGAAGGCACAGAAGGAGCGAGGCGGTGAAGACAAGGCGTTTCCGGGTCATCATCTAGTCCTTACGTTCTTGGGCTTCATCAGTGGCCTTGCTGGAGCAAGCATGGCAGAGCCCCCGCACGTGAACGGAGTAATCTCGCACCTGGAATCCAGCGGGGTCGAAATCCGGCAGAGCGAGCTCGTCGAGCTCGGCATCGTCGAAGTCTGTGATTCGACCGCACAGGTCGCAAACAAGATGGTGGTGTCGCCGGGTCTTCACGTCGTATCGGGCGGCTGCTCCGGGGTGACACACGCGGATCAAGAGTCCTCGTTCCACGAGGAGATCGAGTGTCCGGAACACCGTGGCTCTGGAGACTCCATTCAGGAGCTGACTGCTGACGTCGGCGAAGATCTCGTCTGCGGTCGGATGATCTTGCCGCGAAAGTAATACTTCGAGCACCGCCCGGCGCTGAAGCGTCATGGGAACCCCGGCGTCCAGGCACCGCTTCTCGAGCTCGAGGAGTCTCTCGTCGTCGTGTGACATGCTGAGATGTTATCACGAAGTGAGATGAAGTCTCAAATCTCCCTTTGGTTCGATTGGTTGCTCAGCTCAACCCTCTGAACCGGGGTCCGTTGGCTCAACTCGACTCAGCCGTGACGATACGCCTGGCATGAGAAGCAAGGGCTTGATCGATGCCGGGTATGAATGCTCACGATAATCGATGGGCTCGTGGTCACGCGCTTTGAGGGATTGTTGGGGATGTTCTCCCCTCACCGCCGCCCCACTCGCTTCGCTCGGTCCGGTGCGGCAGCGGCTCGGGGAGGATGATGTTCTGGCTCAGATCGGGTCAGCGAATGTGAAGCGGACTTCACGCCATCGGCCTTGGTCGATGATCTCGAGTTGGAGATCGAGCTGTCGGAGATCGAGCTTGGCCTGTTTGGCGATGGCCTCGATCTCGAGGAGATTCTGAGCCGACGGCCGGTTGAGGTCGATCAGCACGAGGCCGTCGCCAAGGTCGAG
Source organism: Planctomycetota bacterium (assembly GCA_040219065.1). GTDB lineage: Bacteria > Planctomycetota > OFTM77 > OFTM77 > OFTM77 > OFTM77. The sequence goes on along the minus strand of JAVJTD010000179.1, from coordinate 1,814 downwards.
GTAGAGCCGCAAGAGCTCTTGGAACTTCGGGTAACGGCAATCCTGGCAGATGACGCCGTTGCGGGCGACGAGGGCGTCCTGGGAGTCGCACACCAGCGCGCCGGCCTCGAAGTACTTCCGGACGCGATGGACATGGTGCAGGCGTCCTCGGAGCTCGGTCATCTCTTCGCCTTCGACCAGCAAGGCATGGGGAAGGACGCGCACGAGCCGAAGCGTCGGATTCGAGAAAGCGTCCCGAATGGATGGGTCGGTCTCGTACATGGTCAGGCCTTTCGTTCTTGGTGACGCCTTTGTGTCTTGGTCGATCGGCTCTGGCCGTGAGCGAAGAGCTCGAGGTAAAGGTTCTCGTCGAGCTGCTCGGCTTCTCTCTGAGCACCGGCAGTCAGGAGCTGGGCGACGAGGTTGACCATCATTCGCACGTTGCCGAGCGAATGGACGCTGACGGTGGTGATCAGCTCGGGTCCCAGGCATGACAGGCGAGGCGGGAGTGATCGTCGAGCACGCCGAAGAGCTTGGCCGGATCCACTCGCCCTTCGGCGTCAGGATCGCCCGCGAGCCCGCATGGAAGTCGAGATGCCACAGGCCCGAGACGACGCCGGGCCGCACGCTCTTGGGCCTCAGTCTTGGCCGCGGGTCGGCGTCGGCGCTTGAGAAAGCCTCGATCGACCATGTGGCGCCGCACGGTCGAATACCAGGGCACCTCACCCAGCTCGGGGTGCCCGTCGGCGAGGGCCACGAGATTGTCGTAGTGGAGGACGAACGACCAGCTCTGGTGCTCACGGTACTGAGCAGCGATGGCGGCCGCGAATACGGCGGAGATCGAGGGACGCTTGCCCGCGTCCTTGCGTCTCTGACGAGTGAGCTGACCGACCGGGTCTTGCTCTCCGTTCTGGGCGGCGTAGTACCACCGCTCGAGCGTGGAAACCGAGAAACGGACGAGCTCGCCGCTCTTGGGATGGGTCCAGAACTTCTCGGACAGCTCGCGAAGTCGCATCCCGAGCTCGCCGCTCTTGGGAGGATCGGTGAGCAATTGACCGATGATGGCGAAGCGCAGCTCGGCCCATCGCCGGGCGGTGCGCTCGAGGTCTCGACTCATGGGTCGTCTTCCTTTCGAGGGCTCCCCGCCCGCGGAAGGAGGAGGCTAATGGCGCCTTCGATGGGCGCAAAGACGCATCCTCTGCGGATCGCCGCGGCCCCTCATCGAGCGTGCTCCGTGCTCAGCGGCGAGAGGAACCGCAAGAGAGCGATCAAGCGATCGGCCTCTTCCCCCTCGAAGAGATCGACCAAGGACAAAGGAAGCTCGGAAGTGTTTGGTGGCGAGGCGAGCTGCCCTCGAGCGACCTTCCAGAAAGGCGACAACGGCAAGGAGCGCAACCAGGCAAGCCAGCGTCGAACCGTCCGAGCGCTCACGCCGAGCACATCCTGCAACGTCTCGACGCGCTTGGCGGTCTCGCCCTGAATCATCAACGCAGCGACAACGACGCTCGCTCCCAAGTACACCCGGCGACCGAGGAAGCGCACCGAAGGCGGCGTCCGTCGCCGGCGGCAAAGGGAGCAGCAAAAGCTGAAACGCCGCTTGGAGTCTGGCGACACATCGACCTCGAAGCCTCGCGGGCTGCGCGGGTAGTCCGAGACGTGTAGCTTCCGCCGCAAGCACAGCCCCAAGAGCGAGCCTCCTCGGCCAGCTCGCGGTCCAAGGCCAGAAGCGAGAGATAGAAGCTGGAATCGCTGAGCAGGTTCTGCCACAAGGGAAGCCTCCTATTGTCGTTGCAAACAACAGGAGACCACCCCATCGCAGGGCTGATCAAGCTCTG
>JAVJTD010000178.1:0-8339 GCA_040219065.1 Planctomycetota bacterium | reverse complement strand
GCTCTTCCGATCTCCAGCACCAAGACCATGTCGCAGGGGGACGAGGCCCGCTTCTTCGTGAACTCGGGCGTCATCGGTCAAATGGCCACCATGATGGCCCCGATGGACAATCTCGAGAAGGTGCTCTCCTACTTCCTTCCCGGCACCATCTCGATGGGCATGAAGTTCGACGGCGCGGTCGTTCGCACTTCGACGTTCTTCAGCCGCCCTGCCGGTGGCATGAAGGTCCTCGACCTCGTGCCGTCTGAGCAGATCAAGGTCGACAGCCTCTCGATCGTCCCCAAGGACGCGATGATGGCCGGCCTCTGGGCGATCGAGGGTGAGAAGGTCTGGCCCTTCATCAAGGAGTTCGCCAACACCATCGAGCCCGGGGCTGCCGAGCAGCTCGACCAGCAGGTCGCCGGGATGAAGGACATGATCGGCGTCGACCTCAAGGCCGATCTCCTCGACCAGCTCAACGGAGAGTTCCTCTACTATGCGTCGGCTCCCAAGGGGCCGCTGCCGATTCCGGGTCTCGTGATGGCGCTCGGCGTCAAGGATCCGTCCAAGGCCAAGAAGACCCTGAACACCCTGATCGAGCTGGCCGGTGACGAGGTCTCCGTGCGTGGTGTCTCTTACAAGGAGAACACCTTCTACACGATCACCGTCGAATCGGCGGGCATGATGCCGGTGCAGCCGGCCTACGCATTCACCGACAAGCACCTGTGGATCGCGCTGAACACCCAGGACATCAAGATCGCGATGTCGCGCGCGGCTGGCGACACCCAATCGAGCCTCCTCGATAGTGACGCCTTCAAGAAGGCCAAGGGCAACGCGGGGCTGCCGGGCAGCTTCACCTCGGTGAACTTCATCGACATGGCGACCGTCGGTAGCATCGCGTACAACTCGCTGCTCCAGGGGCTCCAGATGCTCTCGGTCAGCGGCATGGCCGATCAGCTCCCGATCGACTTCGCCCTGCTGCCGTCTTCCGAGGCGATCACCCAGCACCTGTTCCCGAGCCTCTCGTACACGATCTGCGATCAGGAAGGCGTCCAGATGAAGAGCGCCAGCCCGATCGGTGACGAGATGCTGATGGTCGGCGGTCTGCTCGGCGTGGCGCCAGCCTTTTTCTTGGGCGCAGCGCGCTCGCGCCAGGTGTACGAGAGCGAGGCCGTCGATTTCGAAGAGGCTGAGCCCGCTCTCTCCAAGGGCTCGATGGCACCCGAGTGGTCTCTCGAGACTCCGGCGGGTGACAAGGTGAGCCTCTCCTCACAGCGTGGCACCGTCATCGTGATGGACTTCTGGGCGACTTGGTGCCCGCCCTGCCGTGAGGCGATGCCGAGCATCCAGAAGGTGCACGAGAAGTTCAAAGGCAAGAACGTCAAGTTCTACGGCATCTCGACCTGGGAGACGGGTGATCCCGCCAAGTTCATGAAGGACAATGGCTACACCTACAATCTCCTCTTGAACGGCGACGATGCTGCTGCGGCCTACAACGTCTCGGGCATCCCCGCGCTGTTCGTCGTGAACAAAGACGGTCAGCTCGAGCTGGTCGAGACCGGCTTCAGCGCCGAGGCTCGCGAAGAGTTCGAGAACCGTCTCTCGAAGGCCATCGAGAGCGCGATGAACTGAGCTCGAACTGCCTCGCTTCCGACTCGAATGACACCGCCCGCGTCGCTCCCTGCGACGCGGGCGGCTTTCGTTTGGAGGCTTTCGGGGCTCCGATCCTTCGATAAGCAGCACGAATCGAAGCTATCGAAATCGATTGCTCGCAGTTCGTGAGGTCGGAGCCGATCATCTCGGCAGTGGTACCGCCAGACCGGTGCTTCGTCGGTTGAATCCCCACCTGAACACAGGAGTCCGATCATGCCTCTGACCTCGACATGGCTTTGCTCACTCGTACTGGCGCTCGGAACCGGCGCCGAGCGTCCCGGTATGGGCCCCGATGCTCCGGCCGGCCCGACCCTCCGGCAAGCCCTCCCCGAAGGCACCCTCGCCTACATCGGATTCCCCGACCTCGTGACCACGGCCAGGGAGTATCGGGCGGCTGCGTTCTATCGCCTGCTCCAAGATGAGAACGTCGCCCGCGCTCTGGCCCCGCTCTTTGCCAAAGAGGGCTTCATCGAGTCGATCTTGGACGAGCTGCCGGTGCCGCTCTCTCTCGAGGATCTCACCGCGCTCGAGTTTCGCCGCGTGGAGGTGGCCATCACTCACCTCTCGCCCGTGACCAGAGAGAAGGGCCAGTTCCAAGATGTCGACTTCGGTCTCGTGATCGACGTGCAGATCGGAGACTCCGAAGAGAAGTGGGAGCAGGTCGTCGACTGGTTCGGCGAGGTGATCGACGAGATCGCCGGGCAGCTTCCCGATGAGGAGCCTTCACAGCTTCAGATCGCCGGCGTCGAGGTCGAGCGCTTCGGAGTCAATCCGAGCGTCTTCATCGCATCCCTTCCCGGCAATCGAACGGTCATGGCCTTCTCGCGCAAGGCCATGGACCTCGTCCTTCCCAAGATCGTCTCGGGTGGCGGATCCTTCGAGAAGTCGGACGTCTTCCAGAAGACGCTCTCCCACGTCTCTCGGCCCGGCGACGACCTCGAGGTCTGGCTCGATATCGGCGGTTGGGTCCAAGCGGCCCGCGAGATCGTCGATAGCGAGCTCGACGACTCGACTCAGGGGACTTTCGATCGCATCGTCGTGGCCTTGGGTCTCGACGAGGCGGGCGCTTGGGCGTGGAACCATCGAATCGTCGGTGGCGAGATCGAGGCGCGGACGGTGATGACCGGTGGCCAGTCGCGCCGAGGACTGTTCTCTCTGATGCCCCAAGGCACGGTCACGAATGCGATGTGGAGCTACGTGCCCAAGGACGCCTTGCTCTTCGGGCATCTGTCCCTCGGCCTGAAGAACATCCTGACCTTCACGAAGAACGTCGGTAAGGCGATCGGATCGTCCGAGGATCTGCTCGAGATCAAGGAGCTCGAGGAGAAGATCGGCATCGATCTGCAGCGTGACTTCTTCTCGAAGCTCACCGGCGAGGTGCTCTACTACCAGACCGCACCGACCGGCTTGATTCCCGTGCCCGGAATCGTCGTGATGCTCGGCATGACGGAGTCCTCGGTGCTCGTGAGCCGGGCCGAAGAGCTGCTCGCTGAGCTCCACGAGTCCGCGGAGGTCAAAAAGACGCGGTTTCGGGACACCGATATCTACCTCCTGAAAATCGGCGACGAGCCGCTTCCGATCCAGCCGGCCTGGGCGATGATCGACGGCTACCTGGTCTTCTCAGCTCATGTCCAGGACCTCAAGGGCTTGCTCCGCCGAAAAGGGGACGTCGACCAGAGTGTCCTGGCGAGTCAGCGATTCCAGGCTTCCATCGCCAAGAGCGCTGTGCCGGCCGAGTACGCGACGATGACCTACTACGACGTGCCCGCGATCTTCGAGATCCTCTTCACAGCCGGCTACCAGGCACTCAGCCTCGTCGGCAGCTCGGGCTGGATCGACACCGCCCAGCTCCCGACGGCTAGCGATCTGAGCCAGTTCCTCGGAGCGAGCGTCAGCTACTCGCAGGTCGAGCCCGGGCTCTGGACGTTCCAAGGCCGCTCGTCGCTCGGACCGGAGCTGTACGTCGGGGCGCTGTTTGGCTGGGGCCTTTTCGTGGTGGGGATGCAGGAGCCAGCCGTGATGCCGACCGATCCGGCCTCGATGAGCCGCGCTCGCATCGAGCAAGTGCTCGGATTGGCCGAGATCTACCGGCGAGAGCACGGCGGTTATCCGCAGTCCCTCCGGGACCTCGGGGAGCCCGACCCCGAGTCCGGATTCCTCACCGACGGCTGGGGCCGTGCCTTGGTCTATCGAATCGAGGACGACAAGGTCGTGGTGTATAGTTGCGGCCCGAACGGACGCGACGACGATCGCTCCGAAGACGACATCCGCATCTACTGATTCTCAGCTTGGCCCGCTCGGCAACCGCCGAGCGGGTCGCTGGCCTGGATCCGGCGTTAGCGCGCGACGGAGTTTCGGTTCTCTCCAAGGCGCTTGGATGGAGGACACCGAGACCTAGATCAGCAGCGTTCCCGGACAGGCGGAGCCTATAAGGGGGGACACTGGGCCCGAGGGCGATGGAGTGCCCGAGCCGAGCGAGCCGGTGACCGTGTCTGTCGGTCAGAGCTTTCCCAAGCGAGCTTGGGCCTCTTCGAACGTCCAACGGCTCGACTTCCAACTCTCAACTTTGAAGCTGGCGGTCCGATCGCACCCGGCAGCATCGAGCCACGGAGCTTCGGATCTGAGGTCTGGGTCCTCTCCGAGGCGCTTGGAGGGAGGACACGGAGACCGGCTGAAGCCGGCGGTCCGAACGACGACGTTACCAGTTCCAATTCAGCCGACTTCGGCGAAGCGCTTCGCCAGGGTCAGTCCATTTCGGTATGCTGCTCGACCTGTCACGTGAGAATCCCCTGACCGGCGAAGGAGTTATCTCATGGATTTCCTCGCAGACCTTTGGCTGCCGATCCTGCTCTCAGCGGTGTTCTGCTTCATCGCGAGCTCGATCATTCACATGGTCATCCCCCTCCACCGCAGCGACTTCAAGAAGCTTCCGGCCGAGGGCCAGATCCTGGACGCCATGCGCCCGCACGCGCTGAAGCCGGGCGAGTACATGTTTCCTTGTCCGAAAGACATGAAGGACATGGGCTCACCCGAGATGCTCGCCAAGTTCGAGCAAGGTCCCGTCGGGCACATGACGATCCTGCCCAACGGTCCCTTCAACATCGGACGATCCCTCGGATTCTGGCTCGTCTATCTGCTCGTCATCAGCACCTTCGTGGCCTACCTCGCCTCGCAGGCCCTCACCTCGGGTGCGGGCTACCTCCAGGTCTTCCAGGTCACCGGCACCGGTGCGTTCCTGGCCTATGTGTTCTCCAACGTGCCCAACTCGATCTGGAGGGGCACGCCTTGGTCGACGACGGCCAAGTTCATGTTCGACGGTCTCGTCTACTCGCTGGTCACCGCCGGCACCTTCGGTTGGCTCTGGTCTTGAGAGCCCGCTTCCGCCCGTCGACCGGACCGTGCGATTCGTACGGTCCGGCGCACTACTCGAAGCCGTGCAAGCGCAACATCGCTCGGATGTGCTCACGCCGTGGCGCTTCGACCTCGACGGACTCGTTGAATACCTGAGCTTGCTGGCGCAGTTGATCGCGAAGCTCCTCGGTCGGCGACTCCTTCCAGTCGACCAGTGCCCGCAGCAGCACGACCTCGCCTTGCCCCATGTGCGGCATCGTGCCGAAGCGGGCGCGACGCAGCTCCTCGGCGAGCTCCAAGAGATGTCGCGCATCGTCGAAGCGACGTCCGGTGAGCTCGAGAAGCGCGAGTCCGACGAGCGCTTCGATCCCGAGGACCAGGGAAGCCCGCGTCTCGGACAGGTCGGTGTCGGCTCTTGGGTCCTTCAGCTCGGTGACCACCCGCCACGCGCGCTCATAGTGTTGGCGACTGTCTTCCTGGCGGTCCTGCCGCTGGAGCAAGCGCGCCAGGTTGATCTCCGAAGCGGCGAGCTGCCGCCTCAGCCCGTGTTCCTTTGCAAACGCGACGACTTCGAGATAGGCCGCCTCCGCCTCGGGCCAACGTCCGGCGTCGCGCAGCGCTGTGGCCAGGTTGTTTCGCAGCTCGCCTTCGATCTCCACCGGACCAGGGTCTTCCCCCGCCAGCTCCGACAGCCCGGCCTGAAAGTGACTCGAGGCCGCGTCGTAGTCGCCGCTCAGCCAGTAGGTGCCGCCGAATCGCTGGTGGTACCAAGCCCGTGTCGTCGCGCTCACCCGATCGGCACGGTGTCGCCAAGCGACGTCGAGCAAGTCGATGGCCCTCTCGAGCTGCTGCTCCCGGTGGTGCCAGCTCACCGCGTTGAAGACCAAATGGTCGAGCGCCTCGGCGAGACGACCGCTCGCACTCCAGCGCTCCTCGGATCGGAGCAGCGCTTCCTCGGGTGGATCTCGAACCAGATCGGCGAGGATGGAGCGCGAGAGGGGCATCGAGGAGGCGGAGTCCCCGGAAAGGACGTCGATCGCGCTCTCGAGGTCTCCGCGCTGGAAGTAGGACGAGGCGAGGAGAGCGCGGACGTCGGGCTCGGTCGGCTTGCCGACGACGCGGCGAAGCTCCTCTTCGAGCAGCGCCTCCCCCTCCTCGTATCGCTCGAACAGTGAATGGATGAAGTGCCAGATCTCGGCACCGCCCAGCCGGCGCCAGAGCTCTTCGTCCCTTTCGATCGGCGTGCTCGACGTCCAGCTCTCGACCTCGCTCAGCAGGAGCGACAACCGGGCTCGCTCGTCACGGCTCGTGAGCTCCCGCGCCTCCCGCTCGCGGTTCGAGCGCGCATCGAGTGCGGCCCGATCCAACGCGATGCGCGTGCTCTCGAGCGAAAGCCAAAGCTGCCAAGCGACCAGGCTCGCGACGATCGCCAGCACGATGGCGAACGACGAGGCCAAAGCGACCCGATGCCGCGAGGCCGCTTTCTTCAGCGTGTATGCCAGGCTAGGTGGATGCGCTTCGATGGGCTTGCGCTCGAGGTGTCGCCGAATGTCGGCCCCGAGCTCGTGAGCCGTTCCGTAGCGATCCTCGGGCAAGGTGGCGAGCGCCTTGTCGAGGATGAGCTCGAGGTCCCCTCGCAGGCCGGGATCGAGCGATCCGGCTCGCGGCGGGCGCGTCGTCTGCACGATGCGCCTCGCCGCCGAGATCGAGCTCTGCTTCAACTCGAAGGGAGGACGGCCGGTCAAGAGCTCGAACGCGATCACGCCGAGCGCCCACACGTCGACTCGGATATCGAGACGCGCCGGATCCCCGTCGAACTGCTCCGGGCTCATCGAAGAGAGCGTGCCCGAGACTTGCCCGGTTCGCGTCAACTCCGCGTCGTCGTCGTCCAAGAGGCGGGCGATCCCGAAGTCGAGGATGCGCGGTCGCCCCGAGCCGTCCACCAGCAGGTTCGCGGGCTTCAGGTCGCGGTGGACGACGCCTCGCTGGTGCGCATAGTGGACCGCCTCGCACAGTGCCTCGACCAGTCGCAGTCGGTCGCCGCGGGGGAGCTGCGCCGCCTCGGCATACTCGAGCAGCGGGATGCCGTCGACGTACTCGAGGGCGATGTAGGGCTCCTGTTCGCGAGAGGTCATCCGAGCCGCGAGGCACTTGGCGATGCCGGGATGATCGAGGCGCGCCAGGATGTTCGCTTCGCGCTCGAACCGCGCTCGGTCCGCTTCGGTCCTCCCCCAGCGGCCGCGCAGCACCTTCAAGGCTACCTGGCGCTTCGGTCGCTCCTGCTCGGCCAAGTACACGCGCCCCATCCCGCCTTCGCCGAGCAGACCCAGGATGCGGTACTCCCCGATTCGCTCCGGCAGAGGCGCGACTGCCACCGAGCCCGACAGGCCTTCATCGAGCATCGACTCCTGCTCGGCGGCCAAGAGCAAGGACGAGACCTCCTCGCGGAGCCGAGAGTCGCCTCGACAGGCCTCGTTCAGATAGGCCTCTTGGACGTGCTCGTCCGTCAGGCGTCGCGCTTCGGTGAAGACCTCGAAGACGCGATCCTCGCTGGGCCCCTGCGGAGCTATCGGCTCAGCTCCCGCTGCAGCCAGGCGCGCGCGAAGACCCAATACTCCTTCGCCGTGTCCGCCCGCACCTGCATGGCCTCGCCAATCTCCCGAAAGCCCAAGCCCCCGAAGAAGCGTAGCTCCACGACCTCGGCTTGCCGTGGCCGCTGCTCGGCGAGACGATCGAGCGCCTCGTGGAGGTCGAGCAGATCCACCTCACCCGTCGGGGCGATCGCCATGCCGTCGATGAGGGTGATCGGTGTCCGTCCACCGCCGCGGCGTTGCGCATTCCGGCGGCGCGCATGATCGACCAGGAGCTGCCGGAGCGCCTTCGAGGCGAGCGCACGGAGATGCGCCTCGTCGTTCGCCGACGCCGACGATTTGGCGAGGCGCAGCACCACCTCATGGACGGCATCCGTCGGACTGAGCGAATGATTCGGGCGCTCGTTCTTCTTCAGGTGGACCCGCACGATACGGCGCAGCTCGTCGTAGACCTGAGCTACGAGCAGGCGATCCAGGCCTCGCTCATTCTCGGTCGAATCGAACGGCATCGCGCTCTCCGCGGGTCCAGGTGATGGTCAGGGATGGTTCTCGGATCCCGCGATTATCACCGCGCAGGCGCGATCCCTCAAGGTGGGTGCTTGGGTGACTGGGGTGCTGGGGTGCTTGGGTGCTTGGGTGCTTGGGTGCTTGGGTGCTTGGGTGCTTGGGTGACTGGGTGACTGGGTGACTGGGTGACTGGGTGACTGGGTGACTGGGTGACTGGGTGACTGGGTCACTGGGTCACTGGGTCACTGGGTCACTGGG
>JAVJTD010000176.1:0-22006 GCA_040219065.1 Planctomycetota bacterium | reverse complement strand
CCCGGGCCGAGCGAGGACCGATCGCTCCGCTCACGGCTCTCACGCCACTGTCAGTCGAGGCCCTCCTGGTCGGCGCTCCCGCATGTTTCAGGTCAGGTGCGCCCCCGGCGCGGCGCCGGAGCAAACAGGAGTGAAACTGGGCCCGAGGGCAATGGAGTGCCCAAGCCGAGCGAGCCGGTGACCGGGTCTGTCTGCGAGGGCTCTGCGCAAGCGAGCTTGGGCCGGGGCGGGCGTCGTGAACCTACTGGAGCAGCGAGCCTGTTCCGCGATCCAAGCGGGCGGGACGCCCGCGTTCCCAGTAGCTCCAGATCAGACGCCGATATCGAAACGAGCCGCCGAAACTGGCGGCTCGATCAGGGATTCCGTCGAAGGGGCCGGGGCGCGTCTCGCACTCAGCGGGGGTTCTCTCCGGCCGGGCGCGACTGCGCCTTCTGGTTCTGGGATTCGAAGGTGCGAGGCACATCGGTTCGCGAGACGGCCCCGTCGCTGCCGAGGGCGGTCTCGGCCTCCCGTTCCTTCGTCGCCGCGCCGTCGCGGGCCGGCTCCGGGCGCGGGGTCTCACCGAGCTTCTTGACCCGCTCCTTCATGAGCCGTCCGACTTTGAACTTCACCACCTTCTTCGCCGGCACCTCGACCTTCTCGAGGGTGCGCGGGTTCTGGGCTCGGCGAGGTGCTCGAGACTTCACCTCGAACACGCCGAACTCACGGAACTCCAACCGATTGCCTTGTCCGAGCTCCTCGATGATCTCGTCGAGGAAGCTCTGGATGATGTCCTTCGTGACGACCTTCGTCACTCCGGTCTTCTCGGCGATCCGATTGACCAGTTCCTTCTTGGTGATTGTGACTCCCATCCTCCACCTCCCCAAGTGCCTGGGCTCGCAGGCTTTCGCGAGTCTGTTCGGCCTCGACCCTGACGGGCGACCCTGTCACTGAGTGTCTCGATGAACCGAAGGCGTGCCGTGCACGAGAGGATACGCAGGGACGATGTCTCGACCGGCGCCGTTCGCGTCACCTCGGACGCTCACCCGAATCCCAATCCCGCTGATTTCTCAAGGTGTTGATTGCAATGGGGTTAATCATACGGGAATCGAAGACCCTGTCAACATTCCGTTGTTTATCCGTTTGGAGGGAATCGGCTTAGACGGACTGAGCCCGCTTTCGGCGAGAAACCGAGGCAGGAAACGGCTGACGGGCCGTGTTTTTCCTCGCCACATCGCGCCTCCCCATTAGGATGGACGGGATCTCGTCGCGACAGACCGGGCCCCGATCGCGACGCCGGTACACGAAGAAGGATAGGCACGCCGATGCCACGTGTCGGACTTTGGGGAGCTCTGACCCTAGCCGCGATTCTCCTCGCCAGCGCCCTCATCTGGTTGCTCGGCCTGATGAGCGACGAGGCCGCGATCGAAAGGCCACGGTCGAGCGTGACCGTGGAGCCCTCGTCTCCTTATGCTGGCGAGGCGTACGGCGGCGCCGACGCCGTTGCCGAGCTCGCGCTCGAAACGGTCAGTGAGGATGTCGTCGAGTCGCTTCCCGGTTCGAGCGACCGACTGTCCGAAGCACCGATGCGGATCGAGACGGGTCCCGACGCACTCTTCGGAACCGTTCGCTTCGCAAGCAATGGCGCGATCTGCGCCGGAGCCCTGGTCCGACTCAGCCGCGGCGAGCGGTCGGTGCAGACGCGCTCGAGCGCGAGCGGCGCCTTCGCCCTCCCTCGGCTCGCCACCGGCTTGGGAGATCTGGTCGCCTTCGATCCGCAAACCGCGAGCGTCGGCTTCCTCCGCCCCCTGCTGATCCGGTCGGGAGAGATGCGCGGATTGGACATCGAGGTCGAGCCGCCCCGCAACATCCCGGGAAGCGTCATCGATGCCGTGAGCTCCGTGCCCTTGGGTGGCGCCACGATCCGGCTGCTCGGGGATGAGTGGCTGCGAGATGCCACCGAGGACCTCGAAGCCTGGAAGCCCATCACCACGTCGGAGTTGGGCTCCTTCGAGATCATCGATGCCCCGGCGACACCCGAGATCCGCTTCGAGGTGAGCCGCCCGGGTTACGTACCGCTCGTCTCCGCCCACCCGCTCGCCACGATCGATGAGGAGATCGCCACATCGGGCGGTTTGACGCTGTCCCTGCAGCCGGCCGCCATCGTGAGCGGTCGCGTACTCCACGGCGAAGCGCAGCCGGTGCCTGACGCGAAGGTGCTCGGCTTCTACCGGCGACGCAACCGCCGGAGTGACCTGCGCGATCGCACCGAGAGCGACGATCGCGGTCAATTCTCCCTCGAGCAGCTCCCATCGGGCCAGACCCTGGAGATCGTCGCCTTCCATCCTCGCCATGGATTCGGCACGGCCGAGCTTCCCCAGCTCGCCGCCGGTCCTCACGGACAGCCCGTCGATATCATGCTGTCGCCCGGGGGCGCGATCGCCGGCCTCGTCCAGGATCCCGAAGGGAATCCGCTGGCAGGAGTCGCCATCTCCCTCCCGTTCGATGCGAACCTGTTCAAGGCGCTCGACCGCGAGATCGAGGTGCACACCGATGCCGAAGGTCAGTTCCGGATCGAGGACCTTCCGGCCGGTCAGACGATGTTGCTCGCGAGAAGGAATGCCAACAGTCAGGGCTATCAGGGCGTCCTCGTGCAATCGGAACAGGTCGCCGAAGTCACTATCGAAGTGCCACTCGGTGGGCTGATCACCGGGCGAGTGCAGACCGCCCAGGGCGCTCCGATCGCGGGAGTCCAGGTTCGAGAAGAGCGAAGGGCTCCCAGATCCGCCGTCGGCGAAGCCTTCACCGACTGGGTGGAGCGCTCGGCGATCGGTGAAGAGAAAGGAGCCACCTGGACGAATGCCGACGGTCACTTCAGCTTACCGACCCAGAGGAGCTCCGGGAACACGAACCTCGCCGCAGTCGGCGACGGCTTCGCTGGAGAATACGTGCGCAACGTGAAGATCGGCTCGGAGGATGTCGTCATCACGATGCGTCCTTCCGCGACTCTCCGGGTCAACGCTTTCGAGGAAGGCACGCCGCGGCCCATTCAGCGGATCGACCTGCGCCTCGGGAACGACCGCCGCCACAAGAAGACGCTGTTCTCTCCTGACGGAATCTTCGTGATCGAGGGCTTACCGGCAGGTGAAGCCGATGTCGAAGTCGAGGCGAGCGGCTACCTCGATCCGGCCGACCAGAAGGTCACGCTCATCGCCGGTGAAATCGCCGAGGTGTTCTTCGAGCTCCAACCCGCGACACGGCTCTCCGGTGTCGTGACTGCTCCGGACGGGACGCCCGTCGCCGGTATTCGCGTCTACGTCACCGATCTCGAGCTGGATGGCGCCTACCGGTCTCAACAGCAAGAGATGCGCGAGGTCATGCAGGCGCTCGCCAGGCAACGGCTCGAGCGAGGCGATGTCCGCGACAGGATCCGTCAGCGGTTCCCAGAGCGCACCGCGAACCCTGTCAAGTCGACGCGGACTCAGGACGACGGCAGCTTCACGTTCTCGGCCCTCCCCGCCAGCCGGTACCGGTTGACGGTCTCATCGACCTCGAATTCGCTCGTGCCTCCCGAAGAGCTCTGGCTGCGCGCCGGTGTCGAGGAGCGCCGGGAGCTGGTCGTCGACGCGTCGGGTCGCGCCGAGATCGAGGTGCTCACCTCCGGCAACCAGCCGATCGACGGCGCCAACGTTCGCCTGTACGGAGGTCCCGCCAACACCTCACTCAACCTGCGGCGCGTCGGCTCCGGCCGATATGCGACCGGCCCCATCGTCCCTGGCGAGTACCGGCTGCGAGTCAGCGAGCGCGGGTACCGCACCGTCTCCTCGAAGATCGACGTCGAGGCCAACGGTGACACGCAGACGATGGTCACCCTCGAACCGCGGCAGTGATCTCACCGAGCGAATGAATCCGGCGCTCCGCAAACGTGATCCGGCGCTCCTAGACACTCGGATGGGAGGAGCTTCTTGAGGCGTCATCGCTTCGCGTTCCAGACCGAGGACGAAGCGACGCTCGTCCGGCTCCGGATTCGATCGACACAGGAGATGCTGCGCCGCAACGGCGCCGTGGTCGCCCGCTCGACCAGCTCGGAGACGCTGCGTCTGACCTCCGACGACGGCGGCCCGGCCGTCTTCCTCAAGCGCTACCACGTCTCCGGTGCTCGCCGGAAATGGCGAGGGCTCTTCCGCAACACGTTCTTCGGACACAGCCGGGCAGCGCAAGAATGGCAGGTCCTGCTCCGCCTCCAGGACGAAGGCCTCAACCCTGTCGATCCCATCGCGTTCGGTGAGATCCGGACTTTCGGCTTCGTCGATCACGCCTTCGTCGCGACCCGAGAGCTCGAAGGCGCGATACCGCTCGACATCTTCATTCCCAAGGAGCTCGCCGCCCTCGGTGAGCCGAATCGGCGCCGCTTTCTCGACGCGCTCGCCGAGTTCGTCTCGAAGCTGCACCGATCCGGCTTCGTCGATCGGGACCTCCACTGGCGAAACCTCCTCGTGCGTCGCACGGCGGACGGAGGATTCGAGCTCGGCAAGATCGACTCACCGCGCGGCCATTGGCCCAAGTCCGAAGGGGCCAGGACCCGCGGCGCTGCCCGCGACCTGGCAGCACTCGACCTACCGGCCCCCGGCTACTTTCGCCGTACCGAGCGCTTGCGTTTCCTCGACAGGTACGCCGAGTCGGAAGACACCGGCCGCTTGGCCCGACGCGTCCTCGAGCACCGCCCCGAAGTCAAGCGCCGAGAAGGAAACCGTCGGCTGCGCGGAGAGCCGGATTTCTGAGGTGGTCAGGTGGTCAGGTGTCCAAGTGAGCACACGAGCACACGAGCACTCAGCGATCGCGCGAGTCGAGGATGAACGTCACCGGGCCGTCGTTGACGAGCTCGACTTGCATCGAGGCGGCGAAGCGTCCGGTCGCGACGCGGCGGAGGTCTTCGCGGCGACACGCGCTGACGAACTTCTCGTAGAGTGCCTCGGCTCTCTCGGGTGGTGCAGCCCCTGTAAACGAAGGTCGTCGCCCTTTCTTGCCGTCGGCGCAGAGCGTGAACTGCGAGACCACCAGGATGCCGCCTCGCAGGTCACGGAGGGACCGATTCATCCGCCCGTCTTCATCGGCGAAGATCCGGTATCCCAGCACGCGATCGACCAGCCATTCTCCGTCCGCTTCGTCGTCCTCGGCGACGACTCCGAGCAAGACGAGCAGCCCCCGGCCGATCTCGCCGACGACCGCCTCGTCGACCGTGACCTTCGCACGACGCACCCTCTGCAAGACGGCGATCACTTCGGCACCCCCTTCAGTCGCTTCTCGAGTCGATCGATCGCGTTGATGACGAAGAACTCGTTCGTCAGATCCGGGAAGCGACGGGGACCACCGAGCTCGAGGAAGGTCCGATAGTTGGCGAGCGCTTTCCGTGGATCCTCGAGGTAGTCCTCGTAGAGGATGGCCAGGTTCAGATTCGCCTCGAGCCACGAGGAATCGATCTGCAGGATCCTCTGGTAGAGAGCTTCGGCGGTGGTGTAATCGCGGTCTATCGTCTCGAGATGGGCGAGGTTGTTGAAGACATCGATGAGCCGCTCCAGACCCAGCGACCCGGGATTGTCCGTGATCAAGCGCCGATAGATCTCACCGGCCTCCGCGCGGCGATCGAGCCGCAGGTGGAGCAAGCGCGCGTAGTTGTACAGCGTGTCCGGGTCATCGGGCACCAGACGGAGGTAACCAGCGTAGTAGCTGGCCGCGGCTTCGAAGCGCTCACGCTCCATCTCGAGCTCGGCCGCCTGGATGTAGGGTAGCGGCCAATCGGGCCGAATGGCGATCGCCTCGTCGTAGGCACGTATCGCCAGCCGTCGCACCTGCTGCCGATGCTGGAGGAAGCCGATCCCATACCAGGCCCAGTGATTGTCGTCGTCGACATCGACGGCCCGCTCGAGCACGCGGATGGCCTCGCGATCATCGTCGACGAGCCGCGCGAACATCGTCAGGAAGAGCGAGTGGTAGAAGTCGCTGTCAGTCTCGGCCTCGGTCAACCAAACGCGGTACGTCTCGCGCACGCGGTCCCGAAGCCCGGCCTCGATCATCTCGTCCTGGAACTGACGGTGCGTCGGCACGTGGTGGCGATGAGCTTCGAGAAAGGTGACGTAGGCGTTCCAAAGCTCGGCCAGATCGAATCTTTGACGATCCTGATGGAGCTTCTCGAGCTCGGTGTGCGCCTCACTCGAGAGCGTCTCGTACGGCGACTGCGACTGCGGCCCGAAGCACCCTCCGAGGCAGAGCACGAGTGAAAGGAGCACGGCGCCGAAGATCGTGCGGGCGGTAAGCCCGCGCTCCCTCGCTTCGGCCGGCTCGAGGCGGGCGAGATGCCCGCGCTTCGTGCTCTTCTCAGCGCTGCGAGGGAGCGGCGAAGCCGCTGCCTCCTTCGTGCTCGATGCGGTCATCCCGGATGACGAGACGGTCGGTCTCGATCTTCTGACCGTCTCGGATGAACACGACATCGCCGGTCGCCTCGATCTCGAGATGCGGCATCGTCTCGACGCCATCCCCTCCTTCGAAGGTACAGCGGATCGCGCGATCGGCGTGGATGCGCAGATTCTCGAGCGAGAGCCCGAGCGGCCGGGAGGGATCGACCTCCTTGGCGACGAGCTCGATCCGTCCGACCTCTCCGTCCTCGAACACTTCGTCGGTGTTGGATTGGGAGAATGTCGGAACGGTCCGCCCCATGAGCGCTCTCCAACCGTGGATTCGAACCTCTCGGGCGATGAGCGTGCCGCCCTGTTCGAGGTGGGTTCGGGCGATCTGGATTTGCTGCAAGACCTCTTGCTCGGTCGGCGCGCTCTGACACGCGGCCACCCACAGCAGAGGGAGAAGAAGTGCGAAACGACCCATCTGAGAAGCCCCTTCGAGCTCGCCTTTGGCTGGCGGCGATGACCGGCCGTCTCGGTCATCTCCTGGGGTACGCTATCGGTCGTCCGCGGAGGAGACTTTTGGAAATCGTGGGTCACGAAGGAAGGGACGTCCCTCGGTGCGATGGAGCGCGCGCCGATTCTCGAGGTCGCCTGCGATGGACTGCCGATTTCCACGATAGGGCGATTCGGGTATAAGAATCGTCTCGCCAAACAGGAGCGATGTCGGCGGGCTCCCGTCGTCGGTTCCCTCGGGAATCGCGACAAAGGGGGCTCCTTCGTCGGCGCGCCCGAACGGAAGGCCGGAGCTTATCACGTTCGGTCGGAGTCGGTCAAGCGAGGCCAGGGAGGGGACGTGGCGCGCAAACGCCGCATCAACACGGGCTTATGCCCTCGCGGCCCGCGCTATGGCGGGACGGTGCTTCCCGTCTGCCTGTTGCTCCTCGCCGGCTGCCACCTCACGCCAGCCGGTGACGACTCTCTCGACCTCGGCCCGTTCTACCGCGAAGAGGTCTACCCGGACGAGGCGACCGCCTGGACCGGAGTCGTGGTCCCGTTCTTCTCGGTCGCCGAGCGTGAAGAAGCGAAGCACGTCGCTCTTCGCCCCTTGTTCGACTACCTCGAGTTCGACGGCGGTGCGCGCGGACGCTGGGAGGCCCTCTTCCCGATCTTCCGCTACCGATGGAACGCGTGGGAGAAGAACTTCCACGCGGCACCGTTCTTCTTCCACCGCAGGCGCAAGATCGGCACGCCGCTCGAAGAGGTCGACTGGACCTTCATCCCCTTCCTCTGGGGCGGGAGCTCGAAGAACGGCGAGGAGGACTACTTCGCCTTGTTCCCGCTGTTCGGCTCGATCCACTCGTTCCTCAGCTACGAGCGCTTTCGCTTCTTCCTGTTCCCCCTCTACTCCGACGCGACGAAGCGGCAGTACGGCGAGCGGAAGCACTCGACGAACATCCTGTGGCCGATCCTGGGATGGTCTCATGGCGGCGGCGAAGACTCCTTCCGGCTGCTGCCGTTCTACGGGTACACCGACCTCCACGATCCGATCCACGACCGGGACGTCTACAAGCGCAGCTACTACCTCTGGCCGTTCTTCCACCTCTACGAGAATCAGCTCGACACCGACGATCCGACGTCCGGGTGGATGCTCTGGCCCCTGTACGGCCAGGAGATCTCCGAGCGCAGCCGTCAATATCAGGCGATCTGGCCGCTCTTCGGGTACTCGGAGTTCGATGCCAATCCGAAGAACCCGCTCGACACGGACCGCTGGCTGCTCGATCTTTTCGCGGGCTTGGTCAAGGTGCAACGTGGCGGCCGCAAGACGGAGACGGGCGACTGGGCCGACGAGCAGCGCTTTCGAATCCTGCCCTTCTACCACTTCTACCACAGCGCTCAGATCACGAGTGAAGGCTGGCTCTGGCCGCTGATCTGGGATCGTCAGGAGCGCCTGACCGAGTCGACGAAGGACTCCTTCTACGTCGTCCCGTTCTACTACCAGACCGACAAGAGGTACCACCAGACGGGCGAGCGGGAGAGCTTCACCAAGCTGTGGCCGCTCTTCCATCACGAGTCGCTGCGCGACGGCTCCTCGGACTTCGGCCTGCTCTCCTTGTACTTCATGCGCACGACGCTGAAGGACGAGGAAGGGACGTTCCTCTCGATGCTCGAGGGCGTCGACCGGCACTACGGGTTCCTGTGGACGCTCTACCGCGAGCGCCACACCCAAGAAGGCGGCCACCACCGCGAGCTGTTCCTCAAGCTCTACGATCAATACTGGGACTCGGAGCGGGAATCGATCTCGATCCCGCTGCTCTTCCATTACGATTGGAGCCGTCCGCGAGAGACGAGTCGACACTCGTTCCTGTTCGGCTTGGTGCAAGTGCACGATCGACGCGGTGAGGGCTCGTTGCAGCTCTTCTACTTGCCGCCGTTCATCTACTGGGGAGAAGCACGATGAGCGTGTTCCGTCCGCTCGGGCGGATGGTGACGAACGTCATGAGCGTTTTCCGCCCACTCGGGCGGATGGTGACGGAGCAGGCCAAAGCCGCTTGGGATCGGCTCCACGGGCAGTGTCGCCGCACGGCGTTCGGATTGATCCTTCTACCTCGAGCGGCACTCCGCTTTCCCGCTGTGTTCGCCAAGCGCCGTGAGATCATGCAGCAGCTCTACAACTGCGGCGTGAAGTCCCTCGCGGTGACGATGGTGGTCGTGTTCTTCACCGGCTTCATCCTCGCCTTTCAGACGGGCATCGTCCTCAAGGACTTCGGGGCTCAGGACCAGGTCGGCCAGCTCGTCGTGGTCGCGATGTTCCGCGAGATGGGCCCCTTCATCACCGGGTTGATCCTGGCCGCGACCGTCGGCTCGGCGATGGCCGCCGAGCTGGGCACCATGACGATCAGCCAAGAGATCGACGCCCTCGAGCTGATGTCGATCGACCCGATCAAGTTCCTCGTGATGCCTCGCATCCTGGCGATGGCGATCATCGGCCCAGTCATGACGATCTTCGCCAACTACATCGCGATCATCGGCGGCGCCATCATCGCCTACAACTCGTTCGGGGTGCCTTTCGACAAGTTCTACCAGCTCGGTCGCGACTCCCTCGCCGCTCAGGAGCGCTACTTCTTCATGCCCAAGGACATGTTCGTCGGGTACTTCAAGGCGTTCATCTTCGGGCTGATCATCTCGACGGTCGGCTGCTCTCAGGGCCTTTTGACCTCGGGTGGCGCCCTGGGTGTCGGTCGCGCGACACGGGCAGCGGTGGTTTACTCATTCGTGCTGATCATCATCATCGGCTACTACATCACCTACTTCTTCTACTCGTGATCCAGTTCAAAGACGTCGTCAAGCGGCTCGATGGCCGCAACGTGCTCGATGGCCTCAACCTGCACGTCCAGACCGGTGAGACCTACGTCATCATCGGCGGCAGCGGCACGGGCAAGAGCGTCACGCTCAAGCACATGGTCGGGCTCATGCAGCCCGACTCCGGTCAGGTGCTCATCGACGATATCGACATCGGCCACGCCGACACCCGCCAGCTCCGGCGCATCCGCCGAAAGTTCGGCTTCGTCTTCCAGGACGCCGCGCTCATCAACTGGCTCGACGTCGGCCAGAACATCGCCCTGCCCCTCAAAGAGCACACCAAGCTCTCGAACGACGAGGTCGACGAGACGGTCCGGGAGAAGCTCGCCCTCGTCAACCTGACCGGCATCGAGCGAAAGCTCCCCTCCCAGCTCTCGGGTGGTATGCGCAAGCGCGTCGGGCTCGCCCGAGCCATCGTCATGAATCCCGAGATCATCCTCTACGACGAGCCCACCGCCGGGCTCGATCCGGTCATGACCTCGGCCATCTCCCACCTCATCGCCGATCTGCAGCACCGCCTGCACACCACCTCCGTCGTCGTGACCCACGACATGGAGTCGGCTTACGTCATCGCTGACCGGATCGGCATGCTCCACAAGGGCAAAATGATCTGGGAGGGCACCGTTGACGACATCCGAACGGCCGATAACCCCAGAGTCCGCGCTTTCGTCGAAGGTCGCTACGACCCCAATCTCGATGAAGACTGAGAACCCTGATGACACCGCCGCCCTGCGGCTCAATCGATCGGTGAGATCCTGACATGAGTGAGCAGATGAACGCCTTCCGGGAGACCCTGGTCGGCATCCTCTTCTTCGGCGCCCTCATCCTGGTCGGCGTCTCGACGCTCGTCCTGGGCACCTTCAGCCTCCAGGGGCGCGCCACCTTGACCATCGAGTTCCCCAGTGCCGGGGGCTTGCGACAAGGCGACTCGGTCCGGGTCGACGGCGTCATCATGGGCAAGGTCAAGGCCCTCGAAGTCCTCGACCGCATCGAGGTCAAGAAGGTCCGGGACGATCGCGGCGAGGAGCGCGAGGTGTCGGTATCGGTCGCGGCCGAGATCGAGATCGACAAGGACATCGCCCTGCAAGAGGACTACTTCATCCAGATCGTCCAATCCGGCGTTCTCGGCGGTCAAGTGATCCAGATCGTCCGCGGCACCTCCCCCGAGGTCCAGCTCGAGAGCGTCCGGAACACCCGCCTCGTCGGGTACGTGCAAGAGGGTGCCCTCGAAGCACTCAGCGCGCTCGTCCGCGACAACGAGGAGAACCTGGGCACGATCCTCGAGAACGTCAAGGACGTGACCCAGAAGGTCGCGAGCGGCGAGGGCACGCTCGGCAAGCTCATCCATGACGACACGCTGTACGACTTCGCCACCGCCATCCTGGAGGACATCGCCAGCTTCGCCCGCGACCTGCGCCAGGGCGATGGCTTGATCACGGCGCTCGTCCGAGATCGCGACCTTCGGGACAACGTGGTGGAGACGACGGCGAACATCCGAGACCTGACTCGGAGCGTTCGGGACGGTCAAGGGACGATCGGAAAGCTCTTTGCCGACTCCTCGCTGCACGATCAGGTCTACAGCATGATCACCGACGTTCGCTCGATCCTGGCCACGCTCGAGAGCGGCGAAGGGACCATCGGCATGCTGCTCAAGAACAAGGACCTCGCCGAGAGCATCCAGAACACGATCGTCGTCGTCGGCGAGACCGTCGCCGAGCTGCCGAAGGCCGAGAGCGTGCTGGGCCGGCTCTTCTACGACCGGGACATGGGCGAGAAGCTCGCCGGCGTCGTCGACGATGTCTCCCTCATGGTCCACCGAGTCTCCCTCGGCCAAGGCACCGTGGGGCGCCTCTTGATGCGCGAGGACATCGGCGAGAAGCTCGCCTTCCTCCTCGACGTCGTGACCGGCGCCGTCGAAGACGCCCGCGAAGCAGCCCCGATCTCGACCTTCGCCAACGTGATCTTCTCGGCCTTCTGATCCGGCGGAGGAATCTTCGTATCCCCGGACTTGAAACTAGCCACCTTCGGACCGCCGGCTTCAGCCGGTCTCCGTGTCCTCCTTCCAAGCGTATCGGAGCGGACCCAGAACTCAGATCTGCAGCTCCGTGTCCGATGTCGGCGGCCGCACGACTAGAACGAGGGCAAGCCTTACAGGCTTGCACTGATGGACAGGGCTCCGCCCGATTTCCCAGGGCGTTGCCCGGGCTGACGCGTGAGCCGCCCTTTCAGGGCGAAGAACTCCGCATCGGGAGCGACGCCCCGGCCCAAGCTCGCTCGTGAAGGGCCTCTTCGAAAAACTCAGTCACCGGCTCGCTTCGACGTGGGCACTCCCACGGACCCCGGGCTCAGGTTCATCGCCCGTCTGCTCCGCGTTTCGTCGAGCCCGTCAGAAGCCCAGCTCTCTCAGGCGATCCCGCGTCAAGCCGCCTTCGCCCAGCATCCCGGTCAGGCAGCGGCGGACCCACTTGCCGATAGGGTCGCCTTCAAGGTTCACCGTGGCGCCGACGGGCTTCTTACCGAGGGTGGTACGCTCGAGGGTCTCGGGGATGAGCGCGACGGTGAAGCCGCGAGTGTCGACGTCGACCACGGTGAGGCTGATCCCGTCGATGGTGACCGAGCCCTTGGGGATGAGGTCGCCGAGCAGTGCGGGAGGCGCTTGGACACGAAGGTCCCATTGCCCTTGGGACTGCCTCGAGATCTCGATGCGCCCTTTTGCGTCGACGTGGCCTGAGACGAAGTGACCGCCCAGGCGATCACCGACCTTGAGCGATCTCTCGCAATTCACTTCATCGCCGACCTTTAGCTCTCCGAGACCTGTCTTCTGAAGCGTCTCGGCGATGACGTCGAAGCTGCCGGTCGTCCCTTCCAGCTCAGCCAGGGTCAGGCAGACGCCGTTGACGGCGATGCTGTCGCCCAAGCGGGCATCCTCCGCCAGGGGCCCCAGCTCGAGGGCAAGGCGAATCGCGCCGGCTCGCCGTTGGAGGGCGGCGACACGGGCGATTCCTTCGATGAGTCCGGTGAACATGGGGAGGGTCTCCGGGAGGAGCTGAGATCACCCGATGTGGCGGCGCAGCGGCCGGGACCGAGGCGGCAATCATCGGAACGGACGGAGAGCGTGCCGACCGGGGCGGCTTCTACTCGGAAATCCCCTTGACCACAAGAGCTAGTTCCATATCTTATCGAGGCTTTCGCTTCGGCCGGGCAAGGCGGTCCACCGTGCCGTGCAGGGACGGAGGATGCCGGGTCGGGTGCCCATGCGATTTCACATTCTCACGCTCTTTCCTGAGGTCGTCCGAACCTACTTCGACGAGAGCATCCTCAAGATCGGCCAACAGAAAGGTCTGCTCGAGTTTCACCTGGTCAACTTCCGTGACTTCACGACGGATCGGCACCGCACGGTCGACGATGCCCCTTTTGGCGGTGGCCCGGGCATGCTGCTCAAGCCGGAGCCGATCTTCGCAGCGATCGAGTCGGTGGAGTCGGAATGGGGTGAGACCCGAAAGATCCTGTTGACCCCTCAGGGGGAGACGTTCACACAGGCCAAGGCGGAGCAGCTCTCCGAGTCGGAGCGCGATCTGCTTTTTCTGTGTGGCCGTTACGAAGGCTTCGACGAGCGGGTGCGATTGGGCTTCCCTTGGGAGGAGATCTCCATCGGAGACTACGTCCTGAGCGGCGGTGAGCTGCCGGCGCTGGTCGTGATCGAGGCGATCAGTCGACTGCTGCCGGGAGTTCTGGGCGATCCGGAATCGGCGCGCCGAGATTCGTTTGCAGAAGGACTGTTGGAATACCCGCAATACACGAGACCGAGAGAGTATCGAGGTTGGTCGGTGCCCGAGGTGTTGCTCTCGGGACATCACGCCGAGATCGAAGCCTGGCGACGCAAGGAATCCGAACGTCGCACATCCGAACGATTCACCCGCGAGAACGCGCGGCGAGGGGATCGTGACGGAGGGCTCGAGGCTCAGAGCGATCGAGATCGAAGAATCTGATCGGAGGAAGTCCTGACATGGACGCCATCGCACATATCGAGAGCGGATATCTGAAAGAGAGCCTTCCCGAGTTCGTGGTCGGCGACACCGTCGACGTCCACGTGCGCATCACCGAAGGTGACAAGGAGCGCATCCAGATCTTTACCGGCACGGTCATCGCCCTTCGCGGCGAGGGCAATCGCCGGATGTTCACCGTACGCCGGATCGTGCAGAGCGAAGGCGTCGAGCGCACCTTCCCGATCCATTCGCCGCGCATCGCCGACGTCACGGTGAAGCGCCCGGGCGACGTGCGCCGGGCCAAGCTGTACTACCTGCGCGGCCGTAAGGGCAAGGCGACGCGCGTGAAGGAGCGCATCCTCGACACGGGCAAGGCCAAGGCTGGCAAGGGCAAGAAGAAGTCGTAAGTCGCTGCGGCGCGACACGGGAGAAGCAGACGATGGGTAGCAAGGTGACCGGGCGCCTCACGACGATCGCGATCGTGATGGCCCTGGCGTTATGGGCGCTTCTGGCCAACTGGCCTCTCAATCTCGGGCTCGATCTCCGCGGCGGAACATCCCTCCGCTATCGGCTCCAGCTCGAAGACGAGGACGATGCCGCAGCGATCCAGCAGCAGACGGTCGATGTCGTTCGGACGCGCCTCAACTCGCTGGGTCTCCGCGAGATCCCCGTCTATGCCGTCGGCGACGACGGGATCGTCGTCGATCTCCCGGGCGTCGGCCCCGAGGAGTCGCGCAACATCCAGCGCACCATCGTCAGCCTCGGCCGGCTCGAGTTCTACATGGTCGCCGACCAAGAGGACGGCATCGATGTCGAGGCCGAGCGCGAGAAGCTCAGGACCTTCCTCGCCGCGAACGAGGCAAAGGCCAAGGAGACCTGGACGCGGGTGCGGAGCACCTACCAGAAGGGCTTCCGCAACGAGAAGGGTGAGCCACTCCCGATCCCGGCAGACTGGGAGATCCTCGAGAGATCCGATCTCGCCGTCCCCGAGTTGATGACGACCGAGATGAAGCCCGATGGGCGCCAGCTCGACTTCTTCTGGGTCCCGGACATCCAGGGTTCCAGCCGTCCGGAGCCCGCTCAGCGTTACTCTTTGCTGGTCAAGGAGACCTTCCCCTCCGCGCCGACCGCCGAAGAGCGCAACCGCTTCGTCTTCACCGGCAAGAACCTCTCCTCGGCCGGCTACGGCTCGGATCCGGCGCGAGGCAAGGTCGTCTCGTTCGAGCTCGAGACACTCCGCAAGAGTGACTTTGGTGACTACACGGGCAAGTACGCCGGTCGCCTCATGGCGATCGTGCTCGACGACCAGGTCCACAGCGCGCCGAGGCTCGAGGGCTCGTTACCGGGAAGTGGCCAGATCAGTGGCCCGCAGCCGGTCGGCTTCACCGAAAAAGAGCAGCGCGCTCTCGTCACGGTGCTCCAGTCCGGTAGCCTCGAGGTCGAGATGGAGCTCGAGTCGGACTCGAGCGTCGGCCCCTCGCTCGGTGAAGACTCCATCGACTCGGGCGTCACGGCCATCATCATCGGCCTGGTGCTCGTGTTCGCCTTCATGCTGGTGTACTACCGCGGCGCCGGCGTCATCTCCTCGATCGCGCTCGCGATCAACTTGCTGCTCCTGATGTCGGTGCTGGCCTTGATGCAGGCCACCCTCACCTTGCCGGGCCTGGCCGGTATCGTGCTGACGGTCGGTATGGCAGTCGACGCGAACATCCTCATCTTCGAGCGCGTGCGCGAGGAGCGGGAAAAGGGCAAGACGCTCAATCAGGCCTTCAAGAACGGCTTCGAGCGTGCCTTGGTGACGATCCTCGACGCCAACATCACGACCCTGATCACAGCTCTCGTGCTCCAGCAGCTCGGTACAGGTCCGGTCAAGGGCTTCGCGATCACGCTCTCGATCGGCATTCTGACCAGCATGTTCGCAGCGCTCTACGTGACGCGCGCCCTGTTCGAGTTGTTCGCGCAGAAGGGCCTGCTCAAAGACCTCAAGTCGATGCACTTCCTCTCGAACCCGAGCTTCGAGTTCATGGGGAATGCGCGCAAGGCCATGACGGTCACGCTGAGCTTGATCGTCGTCGGCGTCGTCCTGACGGTCATGCGCGGCAACGACAGCCTCGGCCTCGACTTCGTCGGTGGCTACGAGCTCAAGCTGCAGTTCGCCGAATCGCAGAACATCGACGAGGTTCGCGAGGTCATCGGCCGCGAGTACCAGAACCCGCAGGTCGTCAGCGTGGGTGACGAGGACAAGATCTTCGCCATCAAGCTGCGCACCGAAGAGGATGTCGACCCCGATCGTTTCATCCGCAACGTCTCGGATCACGTCCACGAGGACTTCAAGGGCAAGCTCGCTCCTGAGCTGGTCGACGACCTCTCGATCGACGAGAGCGTACTCACCTCGCAGTCCGTCAGCTTCCGCCTGAACTTCATGCCGGCCGAGCAGCAGAACGAAGGTCAGGCCGCCCTCGACAAGGAGCGGGTCGAGAGCTTGATGCTCTCCGCCCTCACCACCGTCGAGTCGGTCGAGCCCGTCGCAGATACGGGCTACCAGACCTTCCAGGTCCAGGGCAAGACGCGATCGCTGGAAGTCAGCGAGTCGAACCCTCGCGACGACCTGCTCTCGCGCATCGGCGCCGCCACCCGCGACTACAAGGGCTCGTCGGCGATCCCCGAGTCGAGCTACATCGGCCCGATGGCGGCCAAGGAGCTCGAGGAAAAAGCGATCTTCGCGATCCTGATCTCCCTGATCTTGATCGTGCTTTACATCCGCCTGCGCTTCCACGAGTTCAAGTACGGCCTCGCGGCCGTCGCCGCTCTCGTCCACGACGTGCTCTTCTCGCTCGGTGCCGTCGTCGCCTGTAGCTGGTCGGGCTTCATCAACGTCGAGATCGACCTGCCCATGATCGCGGCCTTCCTCACGATCATCGGTTACTCGCTCAACGACACCATCGTCGTGTTCGACCGCGTGCGCGAGAACTTGCCGAAGTACCCAAAGGCGAGCCTGCCCGAGGTCATCAACACGAGCATCAATCAGACTCTCTCGCGCACGATCTTGACGTCGGTCACCACCTTCGTCGTCGTGGCGATCCTGTTCGTCATGAACAAGGGCAAGAAGAACGTGCTCGAAGGGTTCTCCTTCGCGATGGTCATCGGCGTCGTGATCGGAACGTACTCTTCGATCTTCATCGCCAGCCCGGTCGTCGTTATGATCCATAAGTACAATGAGCGGAAGCAGGCCAAGGAGCAGGGCGCCGGCAAGAGCAACAAGGTCGCCGCGGTCTCCGGCTCCTGATGCAGACGCCCCTCGTGCGAGTCACGGACGCGGGTCCGTGACTCGCCGACCGACAGGCCAAGAGGACCGATCATGAGACGAAAGAGCGCGCTCGCACTCGTTCTCGGATTGGTCGGCCTCGCCGCCGTCGCGATCGCCTGGGACATTCGCCATCGGGAGCGAAGCCTCGTGAGCGGCGATCGCCCTGCCCTCGGCTTCCGCTTGCCCCGGCTAGAGCCACCGCTGGAGAAGCGCGCGGTGAGGAAGCGGGAAGCCAGCCGCTCTGACCGCGTGATCCTGAGGATCGGAAGCGGCCAGCGGAACTTGAACCCCCAAAGGCTGAGAGCCGCCGCAGCCGCCTTGCCGGACCTCGCCCAGGGACCGAAGCACAAGCAGCATCCCCAGCCGACCGGGCCGCGACCGAAGGAGCCGGTCCTGCGACAGGAGCCGCCGAACGGGCAAGCGCGGAAGCACGTCGTCCGAGAAGGCGACAGCCTCGGAACGATCTCGAGCCAGTACTACGGCACGATTCGCCACGTCTCGCGAATCAAGAAGGCCAACGGCCTGACCTCCGATTTGATTCGACTGGGCCAGGAGCTGATCATCCCGGCGGTCGATCCCGGCGCTTCGCTGCAATCAGCACAGCCCCAAGGCGAAGTCGGGCCCACTCCGAAGCAGACCTACACGGTCCGCCGCGGCGACTCTCTCATCAAGATCGCCACCGAGCAGCTCGAGGACAAGTCACGGTGGAAAGAGATCCAAGAGCTCAACCACCTCCCGAGTCCCGAGATCCACATCGGTCAGCTCCTCCTATTGCCGCAGCGCTGAGGGGACCCAAGGATCTTCGTATC
Organism: Planctomycetota bacterium; assembly: GCA_040219065.1. Lineage (GTDB taxonomy): Bacteria > Planctomycetota > OFTM77 > OFTM77 > OFTM77 > OFTM77. The sequence goes on along the minus strand of JAVJTD010000176.1, from coordinate 4,167 downwards.
CCCTGACCCCAGGGATCTTCGTATCCCCTGACTCTCAGGGTCTTCGAAGTCCCTGACTCTCGAAGTCCCTGACTTCAGTCAGGTTGTTTCCCCGGCTTCAGCCGGGTGCGGGCTGGAAGCCCGCGCTCCCTTTGCGGACGGAAGCCGGCGTGCCGCTCTTCTACGCCTCGCCGGGCGGATAGATGTCGAGCTTGTGGCCGCGGAGCTCCCGGCGGAGAGCGCCCAGCTCGCGTGGGAGGATGCGGACGTTGAGCTCGACCTCCTGGTCTTCGTACTTCTGATCGATGATCTCCGCCCAGTTGCGGACGACCGGATAAACGCGGCCGTCGCCGCTGTCGAAACGGATGCGCACGTCTTCCCGGAAGCCGTCCACGTATCGCGAGACCCACTCCTTGAGCTCTTGGATCCCCTGCTTGGTTTGCGCCGAGACCCGCACGTGCGGAACTTCCTTCCTCGCCAGCACACCGAGCTCGGCGAAGTTCTCGACCAGGTCGACCTTGTTGAAGATCTCGAGCTGAGGAATGTCCCCGGCACCGAGCTGCTCGAGCACCTCTTGGACCGCGGTGCGTTGGTGGATGGCGTCGGGGTGGGAGGCGTCGATCACGTGGAAGAGCAGATCGGCGTGCGTGGCTTCCTCCAACGTGGCGTGGAACGAAGCGACGAGATGGTGCGGCAGCTTCTCGACGAAGCCGACCGTATCGCTCAGGAGAACACGCACGCCCTCGGTCACCGTCCAGATGCGGGTCTTGGTGTCGAGCGTCGCGAAGAGCTGATCGGCAACGTAGGTCTCGGTCCCCGTCAACGCGTTCATGAGCGTCGACTTGCCCGCGTTGGTGTACCCCACGAGACAGATCGTGAACACGTCGCTGCGAGACTCGACCTCGCGCAGCTTGCGCTGCTCGATATCGGCGAGGACGCGCTTGAGGTCGACGATCTTGCGGCGGATGATCCGGCGGTCGGTCTCGATCTGCTTTTCACCCGGACCGCGTGTTCCGATTCCGCCTCGAATACGCTCGAGGTGGGTCCACATCCGCCTCAGCCTGGGCAAGGTGTACTGGAGCTGGGCAAGCTCGACCTGAACGCGTGACTGATGCGTGCGCGCGCGGCGAGCGAAGATGTCGAGGATCAGCTCGCTGCGGTCGACGACGCGCAGCCCGGAGAGCTTCTCGAGATTGCGGCCTTGTGACGGGCTGAGGTCGCTGTCGCAGATGAGGAGGCTGGCCTCAGCGGCCTTGGCCAGCTCGGTGAGCTCTTCGGCCTTGCCCTTGCCGAGGAAGGTGGCGCCTTCGATCCGCTCGCGCTTCTGGATCAGTTGACCGACGACCTCGGCGTCTGCGGCTTCGGCGAGGCCCTTGAGCTCGTCGAGCGGCTCGGCGTATCGCTCGGGCTCACGCGGAAGCACGACCCCGAAGAGGAAGGCCTTCTCCTTGGGCGGCTGGACATCATGAAACTTCGGTCGGCTCATCGGCGCTTCGATTTCGCCGCGGTCTTGCGGCGGCTCTTTTTCTTGCTCTTGCGGCGGACCGAGCCGTTGACCTCGGTCCGAAGGACTCCGTTGCGCACCACGACGTGGCGCTGCCAATGCGTATCGTCTCGTTCAGGATAGCGCTCGCGGCAATGGACACCGCGCGTCTCTTGGCGCGCCATCGCCGACTGGATCACCAAGTGGCTCACGATGAGCATGTTGCTCAGCTCCCAAGAGACCGGTCCGCTCGACTGATGCCGGAACAGGTACTGGCCCCAGAACTCGATCTTTTCGGCGGCTTCCGCAAGTCCTTCTTCGGTGCGAACGATTCCGGCATGACGCCACATCACGGATTTGATCGAGTTGAACATGTCGTTCATGTCGATCGGAACGCGAATGCCGCCCGACTCTTCGCGCTTCTCGTCCTCGAGCCGGATGCGCTTGATGCTCGAGCGCTTGGCGAGCTTGCCGGCGTTCTCACCGGAACGGACTCCGAAGACGAGCCCTTCGAGCAGCGAGTTGCTCGCGAGTCGGTTGGCGCCGTGCAGTCCCGACGACGTCACCTCGCCGGCCGCATACAAGCGCCGCACGCTGGTCTCGGACTCGCGATTGACGCGCACTCCGCCCAGCATGTAGTGAGCGCCGGGGGAGACCGGGATCCAGTCCTTGCCGACATCGATGCCGAAGGCCTCGCAGACGCCGACGATGCCCGGGAAGCGCTTCTTGACCTCCTTGGGGTTCTGGTGCGTCAGATCGAGGTAGGCGTTGGTGTCATTGGTGGCGACCATGCGCTCGAGGATGGCGCGGCTCACGACGTCGCGAGGGGCGAGCTCGGCGAGGGGATGGATGTCGACCATGAACCGCTCGCCGTTGCGATCGCGGAGGAGCGCGCCTTCACCGCGGACGGCTTCGGAGATCAGCTTGCGGCCCAGCCCGGCGATGTAGAGTGTCGTGGGATGGAACTGCATGAACTCCATGTCGCGCATGACGGCGCCGGCGCGGTAGGCCATCGCGTGTCCGTCGCCGGTCGCGACGGCTGGGTTGGTCGTCTCGCGGTAGATCTGACCGGTGCCACCCGAGGCGAGGATCGTCGCCGAAGCCCAGTAGAGGCTCTTGCGGCGGGACGAATTGTCGAAGGCGACCGCCCCGTAGCAGGTGTTGCCCTGAGTGATGAGATCGATGACGAAGACGTTGTCGAGGACGCGGATGTTCTCGATGCTCAGGATGTGCTCGGCGAGGCAGCGCTCGATCTCGTGGCCGGTGGCGTCTCCCTGGGCGTGGATGATGCGGCGCTGCGAGTGGCCGCCTTCGCGAGTCAAGGCGAGCCGACCGTTCTTGTGCCGATCGAATTGGCCGCCCCAGTCGAGCAGCTTCTGGAAGTGGCTCGGCCCCTCTTCGACGACCATGCGGACGATGTCCTCGTCGCACAACCCGTCACCGGCGGTCAGGGTATCGGCGATGTGGCTCTCGAAGCCTTCACTGTCGTTCCAGGCCACCGCGATGCCCCCTTGGGCCCAGCGGGTGTTCGACTCGGTGAGAGACGCTTTCGTGAGCAGGGTGACGTCACAGTGGCGAGAGGCTTCGATCGCGGCGACGAGGCCGGCGATGCCGCTGCCGATCACGAGGACATCGGTGACGAACTCTTGGGTCTCACGATGCTCGAAGCTCGAGAGGTATCGAGGGGACTTCAAGGGTGAACGGCTCGCGCAGCAAAAGTACGGGGGTGGCTCGGGCGCGCCCGCCACGTCGGTCGGCGCTGAGAGCGAGGAGCCGGAAAGATCGACGGGAACAGACTGATACTCGCCACCGAAGGCTCGTGTCAAAGAGAAACCAAGGGTGCGTGAGGCTTGTGGCGTTCAGCTCTCCCGTTGCTGGATCGACTGGCCGGGCGGCCGAGCGCAAGTTCGGATTTTTTTTGGTGCCGCACCCTAAGATCTCGTTAAAATCCGGCCGTATGCCCGGGCCCGCGTCCGGGCTTTCTCGACTCGAACGCGCGCAGAGGAGGATCGGATGTTCTTGACGAAGAGACAGTACGACATCGTCCGCTTCATCAAGGACTACCGACGTGAGAACGTCATCTCCCCCACGCTCGAGGAGATGGCCACCCACTTCGAGGTGTCGAAGATCACGATCTACGAGCATCTCAAGCAGCTCGAGAAGAAGCAGGTGATCCGCAAGTCGAAGCACCAGGCCCGCTCCATCGAGGTGCTGATGGATCCCGATGCCCAGGCGGAGAGTCGCAGCGAGTTGAAGATCATGGGCACGATCGCGGCCGGTCGGCCGGTCGACGTGGTCGCCGAGCCCGACTCCTTCGACCTGGCGGATCTCGTGCCACCTGGCGGCAACTGTTACCTCTTGCGAGTTCAGGGGTCTTCGATGATCGACGAGCAGATTCGCGATGGCGACCTGGTCCTCGTAGAAAACCGCAACAGCGCCTACAACGGCGAGATCGTGGTCGCGGTGACCTCGGATGAGGAGACCACCCTCAAGAAGTTCTACCTCGAGGGCGACCGGGTTCGACTCCAGCCCGCCAATGCCGAGATGCAGCCCCTCCACCTCCCCCTTGGCGAAGTCGAGATCCGCGGCATCGTCCGCGCCGTCATCCGCCAAGTCTGACCCGAACCGTATCCTGTATCCCGTATCCCCCGGCTTCAGCCGGGTCGGGTCCCCCGGCTTCAGCCGGGTCGGGAGATCGGAAGAGC
>JAVJTD010000172.1:0-4879 GCA_040219065.1 Planctomycetota bacterium | reverse complement strand
CCCGGCCACCAGGACCAGCAACCGGATGGGCGTCTCGGTACGGAGGAAGCCCAGGGAGGTCGCTCGGGCGGCGCGTGCCTCCCGCGGCGCCAAGGCGAGCTCGGGAGCGACCTTCTTCATGAGTCGGTTCACGAGCATGCGTCGACCGACGTAGAGGAGCACGAGAATCGTGCAGGGGTTCCGGAATTGCCAGACGCTGACGGTGATCCCGCCGACCTCGAAGTAGATGCTGCCGACCAGAAGGCGATGCGCGAGTGCGAGAACGGTCAAGGCGAGTCCGGTATCGAACGCGAAGAGGAGCCAGCGGCCGCGCCGCAGCTCGCGATCAGGCGTCTGGGTGGACGCACCTGGTCGAGATCGCTCCGCGAGCCAGGAGCGCCAAGCCGGCTCGGGCCGGAGCACCGGGGAGCCGGGTTGCGGGCGAGCTCTCGCCTCGATCCGAACCGCCTCGGCATTCTCGTTGAACGTCACACGCGATCTCCCCAGAGGGCCCCGGACCTCTCGGGAAGCGGCGAGCGACGGTCCCTCGGCGGGGCCACTGCAAGCCCAAGAGCGTAGCCGGCTGCATAGACGTTCATCGACAGGCTCATTCGGGAACGATGGGCTCGCGATGAGCCCGGGTAGCCCGGCCGGTTACCCTCCCCGATGCGTCGCCACCACCGCCACGCTGCCAGGCTACAAAATTTTCCGAATCGTAATGAGTCGCCCGAGGGGATGCAACCTCCAAACCCACGCCGGCCGGAGGCTTCCGAGCGCCCATGCGTTTCACGACCGAGGGTCGTTCGGCTCCCGAGCCGATCGAGCAGGACCGAGGTCCACACTCAGGGGCCGACGCTCCAAGTCACCGAGTGTGGCACGATCGCACCCGGCACGAATGGACCGTTTGGCGCTTTGGACGGGCCCCTTGCTCGGCGCCTTTCCGCTCGATCGGTGGCACCGTCGAGGAAACGGCACATCGCTCGGTGGCCTCTTCCCGTCTCGGTCGCGCGGGCTCTGTGGTTCGGTCGCGCGGGCTCTGTGGTTCGGTCGCGCGGGCTCTGTCTTCGTCTCTCCGTCTCGGTTGGGCTCACGCCATCCAGGTATCGAGCCAAGCACCCAGGAGACCGAGCCCCATCCCTATCCCGAGGAGCGGCTCTCGCCAGGAGCGGAGCTTTCGGACGATCTCGGCCGACGTGGCGCCGAGGACGGCCCCTCCGAGATCGGTGAGGACGTCGTAGGGAGAGGCGGTCCGACCCGCGACGAACGACTGGTGGGTCTCGTCGCTGACTCCGTAAAGCGTCGTCAGGATCACCGCCAGCCACCAGGCCTGAGGCTTGCGATTCCCAGCCGCCCAGAAGAGCTGCCGCCACAGGCCTGCCAGGATGGCGTAGACCGGAACATGCGCCGCGTTCGAGACGAATGAGCTCCAGTCTGACTTCGGCAAGGGGGAGGTGATGCGACCCGAGGAGAGCCAGAAGATGGTCGCCATCCAGGCCAGGGTCAGGGTCAGCCAGAGCCGGGCTTCCAGCGAGGCCCGACGTGCCTGGGTCACTTCGCCTTCTCGATGGCGATCTCGGTGCCACCGTTGGGGAGCCGCTGGAGCGAGATGCGATCGACGAGCGCGTTCACCAAGAAGAGGCCGCGACCGCGGATCGCCTCCGCCTCGGGCACGTCCTCGATCGACTGCACGGCCTCGTGGAGCCGCGCGTCGTGCCGGCTGTGGCCTCCGGAGTCGCGGACCGAGACGCGCACCCGGTCGTTCTTGAAGGTCACCTCGACGAAGATCTGGGCGGCTTCGTCTTTCGTACCATGCTCGATGGCGTTGTCACAGAGCTCGGAGACCGCGAGCGCCAGCTCGTTGAGCTTGCGCTCCTCGAAGCCAGCTTGGGCACACTGATCGGTGACGAACCTGCGGACGACTTTCACGAGCTTGAGATCGCTCGCGATAGTGATCTTCGCCGCTTCCGATCCGCGTTGCGGTTGGGGTCGAGCCATGTGAGGTCCTTCAGAGCCGAGTCGACGCCTCGATGTACATAGAAAGATCGAGGGAACGGTAGGAGTGTGTCAAGGCTCCGACCGAGATTCGATCCACGCCCGTGGCGGCGATCTGGGCCACGGTCTCCAGTGTGATGCCGCCCGAGGCCTCGAGCTCGGGCCGCGGATCCTGGCCGGCGGCGCGCCGAACCGCTTCGATCAAGAGGTCTGGACCCATGTTGTCCAGCAGGATGATATCGGCGCCGGCCGAAAGGGCACCCTCGAGCTCGTCGAGGTCCCGGACCTCCGCCTCGACCAGCAGACCACCGGCGAGCTCCTTCGCCCGGGTGACACCCGCCGCGATGCCCGAAGTCCCGCTACCGAGACCCGACAAGGCGAAGTGGTTCTCCTTGATCAGGATCTGATCCGAGAGCCCATACCGGTGATTCCGGCCACCGCCCATCGTGACCGCATGACGCTCGAATGGGCGCAGGAGCGGCGTCGTCTTGCGGGTATCCAGGATCGCGGCGCCCGTGCCCTTGATGGCATCGACGTAGGCGGCGGTCGTCGTGGCGATGCCCGACAACCGCTGCAGGAAGTTCAGCGCCACGCGCTCGGCCGTCAGCAGCCCGTGCGCCGACCCTTCGAGTTCCAACACCTCGTCGCCGGGCTCGAGACGATCGCCGTCGCGGCGCGCCGAGCGGATCGTGACATTCGGGTCGCGAAGCTCGAACGCACACCGCGCGATGTCGATGCCCGCCAGCACGCCGGCCTGCTTCGCGACGATGCGGCCTCGTCCCATCAGGCCGCTCGGGACCAGCGCCTCGGTCGTGCGATCGCCGTTACCGATGTCCTCTTCGAGGGCCGCAAGCACTGCCTCCCGGATGAGCTCGGGGGTGAGCTCCGTCATCGAACCGGCTCCAAGAAGGGTTGCAGCTTGGCCAGCGTCTTCGGTCCGATGCCATCGACGCGGAGGATGTCCTGAGCTGTGTTCAACAGCCCCGCCTCGGAGGCCTTCGCCAGCGCCCGAGCATGCGTGGGGCCAATTCCGGGCAGCGCGCGCCACTCGGCCTCGCCCGCCAGACGGACGTCGATGGTCACGGCACAGGCCTCGGCGAGGTCCGCTGCAGAGGGCTCGGTCGGCGCGAGCCAGGCGAAGAGTGCGGTGGTCAGGATCGCTCCCAGCAGGAGCGCGTCACCGAGGCGGAGGGTGTCTCGCGGTTGGATCATGCTTTCAGAGCCGATGGCAGTGACAAAGGGCGATGGCGAGGGCGTCGGCGGCGTCGTCGGGCTCGGGAGGGGCGCTGAGCCCGAGCAGGCTGCGAACCATGTGTTGGATCTGGACCTTGTGCGCACCCCCGTTCCCGACGACGGACTTCTTCACGACCGCAGGGGGATACTCGGACACCGGGAGCTCGAACCGCTGCGCCGCCAGGATCGCCACGCCCCGGCTCTCGCCGATGCGCACCGCTGAGCGGAAGTTGCGGCCGTGGAAGACGTCCTCGATCGCGAGGCACGCTGGCTGATGCTCCTCGATGAGCCGGGTGAGCTCGTCGAAGATCCGGTTCAGTCGCTCGGCCAGGCTGCGACCCTTTGGCGAGCGAATCGCGCCGCAGGCGACCATCGCCGATCGGCCGCCCAGGTGATCGATGACTCCGTAACCCATCGACCACGTGCCCGGGTCGATCCCCAACACTCGCATTGATCCTCCCAGGCCCAAGCTCTGCTCCGGTGCGCCGAAGACTGTCCGGCAGTTGCTCCCCCGTGGGAGGCCCCGTATTATATGGACCGCCGTCGAAAGCGTGCAAGCGCCTTCAAATCCTAGTACTTGCGGAAGTCGCCCAATCGGGTGGGGAGCGATTCGGCCATGAGCCGAGAGCTATCGGTTCTGGTCTTGGCCAACGGCGCCGGTCTGGCGAACGAGGACATCCCGATCGCTCTCGTCGATGAAGCGGGACGTCCCCGGCTGGCCAACGCCCTCGATCGACTCGTCGATGGAATCCGCTGCGACGCTCTGGTGGTCGTGGCGCCTCCGGGCCTGACGAGCGCCTTGAAGGGGCCCGACTTCCAGGCTCATCGTGCAAGGTTGACTCTCGTCGAGGAGACCGGCGACCGGATGGAGACGATCGAAGCCGGTCTCGACGCGCTCGGCGATCGCGAGGGAGTCGTCCTGATCCACGACTTGACCCGGACCTTGGTGCCGAGAGAATCGATCCGGCGAGTCATCGCCGCGGCCCGCGAGCACGGCGCAGCCATTCCCGGTTGGCGGATTCCGGGAGTCCTCAAGGAGGTCGAAGGAGACTTCGTGCGCACGACGGTGCCTGGAGAATCGCTCCGACTGATCGGAAGCCCGGGAGGCTTCCGAGTCGACCTCCTTCGAGAAGCACTCGCCGTCGGCGCCACGATCGATGAGAGCTTCCCGGACGAATCCGCCCTCTTCGAGATCCTCGGCTTCGCCGTCCGCTTGGTGCCGGTGCGGGGGTGAGGTTGGTGCCTTGGTGCCTTGGTGCCTTGGTGCCTTGGTGCCTTGGTGCCGTGGTGCTCCGCTTGCAGCTCGTCCTTCAGACTCAATGAGTCGCCCAAGCAGAGGTGTCTTGGTTCCTTGGTGTTGGTGAACGGGCGGTGATGAGGCGCCTCGTGTCACCCAGTCACCCAGTCACCCAGCCACCGGTGCCTTGGTGCCGTGGTGCCGTGGTGCCTTGGTGCTTCGCTTGCAGCTCGTCCTTCAGACTCAATGAGTCGCCCAAGCAGAGGTGTCTTGGTTCCTTGGTCTTGGTGAACGGGCGATGATGAGGCGCCTCGTGTCACCCAGCCACCCAAGCACCCAGTCACCGGTGCCTTGGTGCCTTGGTGCCTTGGTGCTTCGCTTGCAGCTCGTCCTTCAGACTCAATGAGTCGCCCAAGCAGAGGTGTCTTGGTTCCTTGG
>JAVJTD010000220.1:0-13018 GCA_040219065.1 Planctomycetota bacterium | reverse complement strand
GTTCCCCGAGAAGCCGTGGGAGCAGCTCGTCCAGTCGATCAATGCGGTCTTCGGCTCGTGGGGCAACCCCCGCGCGATCAAGTACCGCAAGCTGAACGACATCCGCGGCCTGATCGGCACCGCCGTCAACGTGCAGTCGATGGTGTTCGGCAACATGGGCGACAACTCGGCGACGGGCGTGGCATTCACCCGCGACCCGGCCACCGGCGCCGACGAGTTCTACGGTGAGTATTTGATCAATGCCCAGGGCGAGGACGTGGTGGCGGGTATCCGCACTCCGGAGCCGATCGCCAAGCTCGAGAAGGTGATGGGGCCGATCTACCAGGAGTTGGTCGACGTCAAGAATCGCCTCGAGCAGCATTACAAGGACGTCCAGGACATCGAGTTCACGATCCAGGACGGCAAGCTCTACCTTCTGCAAACGCGCTCGGGCAAGCGCACCAGTGCCGCGGCCGTGAAGATCGCGAGTGACATGGTCCAGGAAGGGATGATCGACAAGAAGACGGCGCTCCTGCGCTTGAATCCGTCCCAGATCGACCAGTTCCTGCACCCCACCTTCGACCCGAAGGCCGAGCGCCAGGTCATCGGCAAGGGCCTCGCCGCGTCCCCGGGCGCCGCGACCGGCAAGGTGTACTTCCACGCCGAGGACGCCGAGATCGCCGGCCAGCGCGGTGAGAAGGTGATCCTCGTGCGCCGCGAGACCTCGCCCGAAGACATCGGCGGCATGCACGCATCCAAGGGCATTCTGACGGCGCACGGTGGTTCCACCAGCCACGCGGCGGTCGTCGCGCGTGGCATGGGCAAGTGCTGCGTGGCGGGCTGCGACGCGCTCAACATCGAGGACGGCGCGAAGAAGGCGACGCTCGGCGGCGCGACGATCCACGAGGGCGATTACATCTCGCTCGACGGATCGACCGGTGAGGTGATGCTCGGCCAGGTGCCGACCGTCGAGCCCGAGCTGCCGGACGATCTCCTGACGATGCTGAGTTGGGCCGACGACGTGCGCCGCCTCAAGGTGCGCGCCAACGCCGACACGCCGGAGGATGCGACCCGCGCGCGCGAGTTCGGCGCTCAGGGCATCGGCCTCTGCCGGACCGAGCACATGTTCTTCGACGAGGACCGCATCAAGGCCGTGCGCGAGATGATCCTCTCGGACACGACCGAGGCCCGCGAGAAGGCGCTGGCCAAGCTGCTCCCCGAGCAGCGCAAGGACTTCGAGGGCATCTTCGAGGCGATGGACGGCCTGCCGGTGACGATTCGTCTGCTCGATCCGCCGCTCCACGAGTTCCTGCCCTTCGAGGACAAGAACCAGGCCGAGATGGCCAAGGTGATGGGCGTCGACGTGCAGGTCGTCAAGGACAAGGTCTCCCAGCTCCACGAGACCAACCCGATGCTCGGTCACCGCGGCTGCCGCCTCGGCGTGACGCATCCCGAGATCTACGACATGCAGGTCCGGGCGATCCTCGAGGCCGCCAAGACGGTCGCGAAGTCGGGCAAGAAGGTCATCGCCGAGATCATGATCCCCTTGGTCGGCACCGAGAAGGAGCTGTCCTTCCTCAGGAAGCGAGCCGAGAACCTCCACCAGGAGATCGCGCCCGATCTCGACGTCCTGATCGGCACGATGATCGAGGTCCCGCGCGCCGCCTTGACGGCCGACGAGGTCGCCAAGCACGCCGACTTCTTCTCCTTCGGCACCAACGACCTGACGCAGATGGCGCTCGGCTTGAGCCGTGACGACACGGGGCTCCTCCTCGAGCACTACGTCAACCACGAGCTCTACGAGCGCGACCCGTTCGTGAGCATCGATGTCGACGGCGTCGGCCAGCTCGTCCGGATGGCCTGCGAGAAGGGCCGAAAGACGAAGCCGGACCTCAAGCTCGGCATCTGCGGCGAGCACGGCGGCGACCCGGCCTCGATCGCCTTCTGCGAAGAGGTCGGCCTCGACTACGTGAGCTGCTCCCCCTTCCGCGTCCCGATCGCGAGATTGGCCGCCGCGCAAGCGGTGCTGAAGAAGGGCTGACGCCCGGCACCGAGCCGACACACATACCATCAAACGAACAAAGGCGAGGTTTGAACACCTCGCCTTTGTCGTGGTTCTACGTTCTTCGTATCCCCCGGCTGAAGCCGGGTAAGTTCCCCGGCCTCAGCCGGCTCCAGTTTCGGTCGCTCTCAGAATCCAGGGATCAAGAACCGCCGTATTTTGCACAGTTGTCGCAGCTCACTCTGGCCACGCCCAGCCATTGACCTCCCGTTCCGTTCGAATACAGGTCCTTCCTCTTCCAATAGGCACAGTGAGCCTCCACTGAACCCGCTCCGGACCAGGTACCTGTCTTCGGGGTTGACCAGGCGCCGCAGCCGGAGGAACACGGGCTACCACTGGCAGTACCCAGACCACCGCACTCGCACCACCTGAAAGAGGCCGATTTCCCATCAGCGATGACGATCTGAAAATCGAACTCGAAGTGGCAGGGAGTTGCCACAGGCTGACATTGAGGGTGCTGGCAGATGCCAGGCTCGGACTCATCCCAGCGTGCCGTAAATGATGATGACTCGATTCGGTCGTCAGTGAAGACATCCGCATCTACTGCTTCAGTAGGAGCCTTGAAGTCGCACTCACATTCAATTCCTCCACCTTGAGCCACCGCGAGCCTTGAGACTGCTAGAAAACAGGCGAGCGTGACGAACAACGGAAATCTGTACATCATTAACTCCAATCACTGAAGGTCTTGCGCAAATCCTTGCGACACCTCATACACTCCCGGAACAGACCCCAAAAGTCTTCAGCAAATAGCCGAGGGTGAGCCTTCCTTCAGCGCCCGTTTCGCTCAATGAAGATCTTGATTGCCTGACTCCCCTCGATCTTTATTTGCTCTTTTTGCTCCTGACTTGCCTCGAGCAATTCAGACTCGTCCTCGAAGATGTACATCCCTATCCTCCTCCCGTCCGCTGTGCGCTTCACACTAGACACAGCCGTCGGAATGTCGGGATGTCTACCAAACTCCTCTCCAGGATTCAGGACTATGTAGTCCCCGATACTCTCTTTCCGCTCCAACAACTGGCGTACGATGTTCGAGGACTCCGAACGGTTCGCTTCCAACCTCCCCTGAAACTGATCAATCAGCTTTTGAAGGCCCTTCACGGCGTCTACGTCGAGAGTCAGCTGAGCAGGATTGAAGAAATCGTGCCCGATGTAGAACTCGGGGCTCTGAAAGGTCCGGTGAATGTGGTGCTCTGCCTCGTCGGAAGCGGACTCTGGCTCATGATCCTCGGTAGATTCAGTCTCCACTTCCACTTTGGGCGCTTCATGGCGTGGTTCCCTCGGGTCGGCGGAGTCATCGCGGTCCGAGAGCACCGGCTTCGGCGTCACTTCGGCCCGGTTTCGCTGAATGTCATGGTCAACGACAGATTGCTGCGAAGCAACGCCGTCACCGCGGCCATCTGCAATCAGTAACCATGCGAGTCCGAGAAGGACGATTGCGAACAGTATCGCTGCCAACAAGTTGATCGGTTTCGTCATAGGAGGGCTCTCTCGATCGGTGTTATCTTTCACCGCACTGTGGTCTCCAAACCAAGATAACGAACCTGTTCGGCACATCGAATTCCAATACGAGGAGGCGCTTTCTCTCCGTCCAAGCGACGTCCAACCGGTTCTTGATTGGTCGCATCTCCCACGTTTAAGGCACCTCTTGACAGCCAGAGTCGCGACCCCGGGGCTCAGTGCTGCCAGTCACAGCGCCGTGTCATTCCTTGTGCGATCACAACCCACCCATCAACCTTTAGTGGGGTCAGGGGGGCCGGGCTCGGCGGTTTTCTTGGCTCTGTCCGAATTCGTGTGGCTCGTCGATCACGCGCCAGATGAGTGAGACGCATCGTCGGCCCGAGAATGAGGCCACTGCCGGAGGCCTGCCCTCCAAGTCCCCCTGTGTGTCAACGTGAGGTGAGACACTCAGGCATGGTAGTTTACTGAGTAGGGCGTCAGCCCGATCTCATGAGGAGATGCTCCCGACTCAGAGGCCACCATTGAGGTCCAACGTGCTGGCAAGGTGCGTGGGATGATTTTCGGTCCATGAGCTGGCTACCGCAGGGGCCGCTCCAGGGGCCCCTCCGGAGGCCCCTCCTGGGGCTCGCACGTCTGCCCCAACCGGATTCATTCGCCACTCTCTTCCCGGCTGTCTCTTCCCGGCTGTCTCTTTCCGGCTGACTCTTCCCGGGCCAGTTGGGAACACCGGCAGCCGAACACAGCTCGGTTCCCTCTCTTCTGAGGCGCGAGATCGCTCGGCGGTAAGCTTGCCGGACCGCATTCCTCGTCGTGTCGAGACAGAGCGCCACTTCTTCGAGCGATCGATCCTGGAGCACATGCACCCGGAGGACCTCGCGCTGAAGTGGCGTCAGCTTCGAGAGACATGCTTCTACGAACCGACTGGATTCACCAGTCGCCGTCGGAGTCAGCACTCGGCCGCAGAGTGCTTCGAAGGTCGGCAGCTCTCGCCTGCGCTTCTCGGATAGCGTCGCGGCTTGGGCTCTCGCCGCACGCGAAGCGACCCGCCACAGGAACGCATCCACGGTCGCTGGATCCTCTCGGCGGCGAATCGCAGTCGGTCCTCCGCCAAGCAACCAGTCCAGCAAACGGCCGCGGACGACCTCTCGCTCTCCTCCGTGCAATCGGTAGACTCGACCCGCTTTGTCAGCCGCGGCTTCGATCAAACGGAGCCAGTCCCTCAGCTCGGTATCGGAATCAGCCATCTGATGCTCCCGAATCACTCACGCGCTTTCCCGGTCCCTCAAATGGTGATTCACGAGCGCGCACGGGGTCAAGTCCAAAAGCTCGGCGCCATCCGGCGATTCGACCGTACAGACTGCGGTATCGGGGCATCGTCGTGCGGTCGCGAAGACCGGTACCGAATTAGGGATAGATGCTGGAACAGGGCGCCGGCTTCGGCCCGCGCCAAGTAGAGCACTTCCCCTCCAACGAACGAAGGCGAGGTTTGAACACCTCGCCTTCGACGTGGTTTTTCGTTCTTCGTATCCCCTGACTTCAGTCAGGTTGTCTCCCCGGCTTCAGCCGGAAAACGAAACGCGGGCTGGAAGCCCGCGCTCCCAGTGGTTCGTATCCCCCGGCTTCAGCCGGGTTGGTTCCCCGGCTTTAGCCGGGTCGGGGAAGGCGGGCTGGAAGCCCGCGCTCCAATCACGCCTTCGCGGACGCGGCCTCTTCGCCGACCAGGATCTGCTGCGTGTCGAAGGCGATGTTGAGCCTCGCCTCGGCAGCGCGGACCAGCTCGGTCGGGTCTTCGATGTCGCCGTGGGGATAGGTGATCAGGCCGCCGCGGGCGGTGATGCCACCTTCGAGCTCGGCTTCTTCGATCTCCTTGAAGATGCGGGTCGCCATGACCTTGGCGCCATCCTCGCCGGTATTCGGGAGCAGGAAGAGTAGCGTCGAGTCGCCGACGCGGGAGCAGACGTCGATGTCGCGTGAGCCGCACAGGACGATGCCTGCGACCTGCGACATGGCGGCTTTTGCGATCTCGCGGCCGTCTTCGAGATCGACGACCTCGTCGAAGCCGTCCAACCCGACCAGAAGGCACGAGAGCGGATGGCCGTAGCGCTTCGACTTGCGGAACTCCTCGCCGAGCTTCACGAGCAGGTACATCCGGTTGAACAGCCCGGTGTCGGGGTCCGTCAGGACATCGACGAAGCCGCCGGTCTCGGCGGAGAGCATCGCGCTGGCGTCCAGCTTCAGGCGGCCTTCCTCGACGGCGCTCTCGCGCTCTTCGAGCAGGGCATCCACATTCGGACGCTGATAGCTGCGCTGAAGGACCTCCTCGAAGTCGGCCGGTATCTCGCTGCGTTGGAAGCTCGCGTCGGCCGCGACCGAGCGGGCGAGGCCGCGCGTGAAGGAGTCGTCGGCGTCGAGGATGAGGAAGACCTTGGTCGTCCGGGCGGTGCGCGAGTCGCGCTTGAGGCGCCGGCACACTTCGAAGCCGCTCAGCCCGCTCGAAACACTGCTGACGACGACGATATCGAAGTCGCCTCCAGAAGCGCTTCGCCAGGCCTGCTCGCCATTCTCGACGCACGTCACCTCGTGACCGCGCTTTTCGAACCACCCGACGAGCGTCTCGGCGACCTCCGTCACCGCGACCAGAATGCGCTCCTGCTGCGTCGCCATCTCCCCGCTCCTCTCACTCGCCGAATGTGTCCCAGCTCGCTGCGACCGATTGCGCAGTCGAGCGACCTCATGATAACCGAATCCTCGGGGACGAGAGCTCATCAGCCGTTCTCCTCAGACCCAGTCGGCAGCGTAAACGTGAACGTGCTGCCGTTGCCTTCTTCACTCTCCACCTCGATCGTGCCGCCGTGCTTCTCGATGATCATGCGGCACAAGGGCAGACCGAGCCCGATGCCCGTCGGCTTGTCGGTGTAGTGGTTTCCGAGCTGACGGAAGCGATCGAAGATCGAGACGCGGTCCTCCTCGGGGATTCCGTCACCGCTGTCGGCGATCGAGATCTCGATCGCTCCGGGCGCCTCCCGCGCGCTGAGGCGCACCTTGCCGCCGACCGGCGAGAACTTGATCGCGTTGTCGATCAGGTTCTCGAAGACCTGCTGGAGGCGCGCGCGATTGCCGACGATCGCGGGCAGCCTTGGCGGGAGGCCGAGCAGGAACTGGATCTGCCGCCCATCGGCCGACTCGCGCTTCCTCTTCACCCCTTGGGTGATCAATTCGCAGACCTGGATCGACTCCTCGGACGCGTTCTCGCCCTCGGCGCCGAGGGCGGCGATGTCGAGGACCTTGGCGACGAGCTCGCTGAGGCGCGCCGCCTCCTGGCGGACGATACCCAAGAACTCGGCCTGCTTGTCGGGCTCCTCGACACCGAACTCGAGCAGGATGTCGAGATACGACTGGATCGAGGTCAATGGCGTCCGGAACTCGTGCGAGACCGAGGCGATGAAGTCGTCCTTCAAGCGATCGAGCTGGCGGAGCTCGGCGTTGGCCTTCTCGAGCTCTTGGGTGCGCTCTTTGACCTTGTCCTCGAGCGAGCTCTTGAGCTGGTGGATCTCACCGTAGAGGCGCGCGACCTCGATGTTGGCCCGCACGGCGCTCTGGAGCTGGAAGTCGCGGTCGCCTTCGAGATTCTCGGCATCGCTGTCGGCGTCGCTTGCACCTTCGGTACTGACGAAGATCTCTTGGCTGCGCTCGGCCATCTCCTCGGAGCTCGCCGGCGCGAGCGGCTCTTGATCGGGGTCGCCGCCCAGCTCGATCAGGCGCTCGGCGAGGACGTCGCCGAAGGGCGCGTGCCCCGAGGACGGCGAGATGCGGTAGCGCTTGGCGACCTCGTCGACCATCTCGCGCGCGACGCGGCAGAAGGCCGGCCAGATCCCGTCGCCGCGGAGCGCGCTCGTCTCGAACTCGGCGTAGCGCCGCTCCGGATTGAAGACGGCACGCAGCTCGTCGAGAGCCAGAGCGTTCGGCAGGTCCCGCTTGTTGTACTGCAGGACGATCGGCGTCGACTCGATCTCGAGACCGACCTTCTCGAGGTTCTCGAATAGGTTCTCGAAGCTCTTCTGCGATGCCTCGAGGCGATCGGGGCCCGAGTCGACCACGAAGACGACGGCATCGGCGCTGGTCAGCACAGCCCGGCGCGTGCTGTTGTACTTGACCTGGCCCGGAACGGTGTAGCCCTGGATCTTGACCTGGTAGCCCGCGACGTCGATCAGGTCGATCGGGAGGAAGTCGAAGAAGAGCGTCGTGTCCCCTTCGGTCTTGAAGGAGACGAGCTTCTGCCGTCCCTCGGGATCGATGAAGCGGTGCACCTGCTGCAGGCTGGTCGTCTTGCCGCCACGGGCCGGGCCGTAGTAGACGATCTTCGTGTTGATCGTGCGAGTCGCCAAAGAGACGATGCTCATCGCGCCGCCTTTCGATCCGTGTCGTGATCCGTGCCAGGGCTCCTGCCCGGCAGCGTGCTGTCAGCCCAAGACGCTGCCGCCCGTCCGCCGGGCAGCCCGGCGCCGAGAGTGGAGGTTTTGGAGTTTTATCGGCAGGGGACGGGCTCGGGCTTGCGTGGAAATCGGCGTACTGATAATCTTGCCCGCCCATTGGACTTCGGTCGAAGGCCGAGGTCGGGCGCAACCGGGGGACGATGCGCGCGGGGAAGCGGCCCAGGAGGTCCGCGGCGAGACACTCGCCACCGCGCTCGTCCCGATCGCCGGATGGAACTCAGGAAGCGATTCGGATCAAGGAGACCTGACATGCGCGCGAAGTGGCACCTGTTCGTGGCTCTGTTGCTCCTCGGAGCGATGGCCGGCGGTTGCGCTTATACCAAGGATCGAGTGAACGACCTGATCGATGTCGCCGGCGCCAAGGTCTTGGCCGGTGGTGGCGTTCGAGCCGCCTTCGGCTTCGGCCCCTACCGCTCGCCGGTCTCCGTCGGCTGGTACAACCTCCACAAGTACGGCTTCGAAGGTCGTGCGGCCGGCCACTGGACCGAGTCCGGTGGTGACCTCGTCATTCCGCTCGAGTACGAGATCGCCGCGCACTGGGGTAACGAAGAGCTCGGTGAGAACGTCGACGAGTACTACGACATCGTCGCCGCTTCCGAGAACGTCTCCAGCTACCGCACCTATCCGCTGAACCGTTATCGCAACTACGGCGATGCGCAGATCACGTTCTTCCCGGGCTGTCTTGGCGTCGAGGTCAACGTCAGTCCGATCCAGGTCTGCGACTTCGTGCTCGGGTTCGTCACGATCGACATCGTGCGGGACGACCACGACAGCCGCGAGGCCGATGACGAGATGGACGACGAGATGGAAGTCGCCGACGCCGACTGAGCGGCCGGCTTCGTCTCTCCAAGCCGCCCCGACTCCCGTGCTGGCCGGATCCACCGCGATCCGGCAGAATGCGGGCGGGGCGGTTTCCGATTCTGATCTTCGAGAGCCTCGCCCCATCTCCAGCCACACGGCGACCCCGGACCCGAGTGTCCGTTGGCCCGCCGAATTTTCGGGAGCGAGGAACCGCATGCGCACGAGCCACCTCTTCGCATTGGCCCTGCTGATCGCCAGCGGCTGCCGCGAAGGTTCGGGCCGTAGCCCCTACGCCGGGCTACCTCAAATCAAGGGTGTCGTCATCGACTCGGGCGACGAGACCGCCGGCATCGTGCCGGTACAGGTCAACACGACCTTCGTGACCCAGAACACCAACGTCGATGGCCGTTTCTCGCTGCCCACGACCGACGGCGTCCAGCTCATCCGCGTGAGCGCGGGACGGACCACCGGCGCCGCCATCGTCCGCTTCGACTCGGCCGCTCACCCTGGCTTCGAGCTTCCTCGCCCGATCTACGTCCCGAAGGTGAATCGCAACCGCGCCGTCGAGATCGATCCCAATCGCTCGAGCGACCTCCTCCTCCGCAGCGACGACGTGCCCGGACTCGAGATCTCCCTACCGGCGAGCACCCAGGTCACCTTTCCCGCCGGTAGCCCGAACGAGCTCTTGATCGTGCCGATGCCGATCGATCGCCTCTATGAGCCGCTGCCCGACGGGCGTGTCTCGCGTCAGCTCTTCCAGATCGAGCCACTCGGCGTCGAGCTCTCACCCCGGGTGAACGTGCGATTGTCGAACATCGACGGCCTTCGGCCCGCCGCCGACGTCGACGTCTTTCGGCTCTCCCCCACGACCGGCCTTTGGACGCTGGTCGACTCGGCGCGCGTCGACGCGTCGGGCACTCGCCTGGACGGCGCCTTGATCCCGGGCGGTGGACTCTACGCCTTGGCGCCGCGCCCTTTGCCGCCCGCCACGACCTTGATCGGACGCGTCCGGTCGCCCAGCGGCGCACCGGTCTCGCGCGCCATGATCACCTGCGGCTTCGGTCTGAGCGACCTGACCGACGCCGCGGGCGAGTTTCGGATCGAGAACGTGCCGGCGACATTCGGCGCGATCACCGTGAGGGCCATCACGCAGTCGAACCATCCGCTCGAGCAGCTCCTCGTCGGGCCACTCGATCTCGTGCCCGACACGATCTTGGATCTCGGGACGCTCACCCTCGACGCGCGTCAGCCCGACATCATCCGCCCGACGTTCTCGATCTCACCGGGCGACGGCGCCGAAGACGTCTCGATCAACACGCTCGTGACCTTGAGCTTCTCGCCCGTGCCCATCGACGAGCGGAGCGTCGACTCGGGCTCGATCGTGCTGCAATACCAAGGCCTGGAGGGCGGAACGCGATTCTCGCTCGGCGAGACGATCCTCGCTCCCGACAATCGCACGCTCGTTTTCGCCCACCGCGAGCAGCTCAAGCCGCTGTCCGAATACACCGTCATCCTCTCGCCGTTCATCACGGGCACCGATGGCAACACGATCGACCCCAAAGCACTCGAGTCGATCTTCTACACCGGTGAGGACGAGGCGGTTCCCACCAGCCCGGCCCTGTTCGGTCCGGCGCGGCGCACGGTTCGCACCGGCGAGACGCTCGAGCTCTACGGTGTCGGCTTCGACGGCTCGGCCTCGGTGAGCCTCGACGGCGACCCGATGACGGTTCTGAGCGAGGATCCTTGGACGATCACCGTCGAGATCCCCGATCGCGCAGCCGGCGCCGGGCTCGACATCCGGGCGACCTCGACCGGTGGCAACATCCCCGAGCGAACGTCCGTAGCCGTGTCGATCGAGCCGACGCTCAGCTCGCTCTCGCCCAATCGCTTCACGGTGGCCGGCGGAGAGACGATCACCCTCACCGGCACCGGTCTGGGCACGGCGCAGCTCGACTTCAATGGCGTCCTCGTCGAGAACGTCTCGGCGATCGACACGAACACGATCGAAGCGACGGTGCCCGAGCGGACCTTGTCGGGTCCTCTCGGCGTGAGGATCGGCGGCATGCGCGCCGAGGTCCCGCTCTACTTCCTCACACCAGCCGAGCTCGACGACGTGCCGCCGGCCGTCAGCATGGTCGATCCGCCATCGGACGCCGTCGACGTGCCGCTCTTTCCGACGATCCTACTCACGTTCACCGAGCGCATCAGCCGAGACGCCTTCTTCGTGGTGACCGACGGCGTCGACGAAGTGCCGGGCACCATCCGTATCGACCAGTCGGGCGAGCAAGCAATCGCGACGTTCACGCCGTTCTTCGAGCTGGCGCCGAGCACCGAGTACCTGATCACGGTGTCCGGCGGCGTCGTCGATCTCGGCGACAACCCGCTCGACCAGGATGGGAGCGCACCGGGAGCGCAGGCCTTCCTGAGCCGCTTCACGACCGTCGAGTAGCCCTTCGAAGCCTGTCGATCCGAGTGTTAGACTTCGGGGGTCGCCGCGCAGCGCCTCCGCGGCATTCGGGACCTGCCGATCTCCGAATGGAGTCCACCGATGCGCATTCTCCTGCCGGCCATCTTGTCCGTTCTGCTGAGTGGCTCACTCGGGGCGTCTCGTCAGGACGACGAGTCCGCCGAGGAGCTGAGCGAGCAGATCACCCAGCTCGAGTCCGGCCTCGAACAAGTCGCCAAAGAGCTTCGCGCCGAGTACGAGGCGCTCGAAGATCTCTACACCAACGAGGGTCGGCAAGAGGCACTGGTCCCGGCCATCGTCGCGGCCCTGCGCCAAGGCTCGCTCCCTCCTGTCGGAGCCGATCGAGGTGGCCGAAGCCTGGCGGCCTTTCGGCGAGCGATCCATCGTGCCCTCGAAGAGCTCGACGCGCTCTCGCCATTGATCATTCCCGAGTTGGCCAAAGAGCTCTCGGTCTCATTCCGCCCGTCCGGAGACGAGGAGCCGCCCTTGGAGTTCTGGCAGGATTGGGTCCGGCGCGGCCTGGACGGGACCTTCACCGACAAGCCCTTCCACGAGCGCTGGAACGAGGGGCTGTTCGAGTTGTCCTCCGCTGCCCAGAAATGGCGAGAAGCTCACGATCGAATCGACGAGCTCCGCACCCGCGTCGACAAGCTGCTCAACCCGAGCGCTGGCGATCCCGACGCGCCCGACGGCATGATGCGCATCCCCGGCGGCTCTTACGACGTCGGTCCGAACGGTGGCTGGGAGCGCAAGCAGAAGCGGGTCGTGCTCCGCTCCTACTTCATCGACGTCTACGAGGTCACCAACCGCCAGTACAAGGAGTTCTGGGACCAGCTCGACGAGGACGAGCAGGTCGCGCACCGGCCTCGGTACTGGATCCGCGCTTCGGGCGGCTGGGACGTGCCGAACGGACGCCTCGATCATCCGGTGACGGGCGTGAGCTGGTCGGCAGCCGCGGCCTATGCGGAGTGGGCCGGCAAGCGCTTGCCCACCGAAGACGAGTGGGAGGTCGCGGCGCGGGGTGTCGCGGCCCGGCGCTTCCCCTGGGGCGACAGCTTCGATCCCAAACGATGCAACTCGAGCACGAGCGCGATCGAGGACACCGTCGTCGTCGGGACGTATCCTGGCGGCGCCAGCCCGTTCGGCTGCCAGGACATGGCCGGCAATGTCGAGGAATGGACAGCCAGCCTCCGGGACGGTAAGGTCCTGAAGCGGGACCCTCGTCTGCTGCGAGACCAGGTGGTCGTGCGGGGTGGCGGATACCAGAGCCGGGCCGAGGAGCTCGCGACCAACTGGCGCTGGGTGTATCCGCCCGGGACGACGCAACCCTACCTCGGATTCCGATGTGTCCGTGACGCCCGATAGCTCTCGAGCCACGACCGAAGACGATGCCGAGACCGGCATCGTAAACTCACCCGGCCCATTGGACCGCTGGAGTGAGCTGAAGATCACGATCCGCATCGGCGCGATGCTGCTCCAGACCCTCTGGGAGGTCGCGCTCGTTCCCTTCCACCTCGCCGGACAGATCCTGTTCCGCCGAAGGCGCCTGACGACCTGGCGCATCCTCGAGGGCGAGGCGCCCGAGCCCGTCAGCCCTCGGTGAAGGCGGAGCGACGGGCCGGGTCGGAGCGTCCCCCGCAGGTCTTCCTCGTCTGCGGTGAAGTGTCCGGCGAGACGCATGCGGTCAACTTGGCGCGCTCACTGAAGCAGCTCGTGCCCGGCGTCCGTCTGGTCGGCTTCGGCGGCAAGCGGCTCGCC
>JAVJTD010000164.1:0-2731 GCA_040219065.1 Planctomycetota bacterium | reverse complement strand
ATCCAGCTTGCCCGACGAAGCTGGCCCTGGCCTCAAGTGAGCCCCCGTCACCGAGGCGCCAAGCCCTTCCGCGAACGTCCACACGACTTTGACGGGTCCGTGATCTCGAGAAGTCCCAGGACGACCGCCCAGTGGGTCAATTGGTATCCTCGCAGCTTGCCGTGAGATCGCCGAATACGATCGCGGGCAATGAGCGCGAAGACGATCGACGGGATGCTGGTGATGCAAAGAAGTCCCATGAAGATCCAAGACGCGATCATCGATCACTCTCTTCGATCGGCACTTCGCGATCGGGGCGACCCTTCCGGACGCTCTGCCCCGGATACTCCAGGACCTCCGAGCGGCTCACGAATCTCGTGCGGATCGTGCTCTCCGCGATCGCCTCTCGCTCCGACTTGAGCCAATCGAAGTAGGAGTGCACCTCGCGGACGAGCGACGCCCGGCGCTCCACCGGGGCCAGCTCGGCGTAGAGCGCGTCCCTCGCGGGCTGCAGCTCGATGACGATCTCGAGTGGGTCGGTCTTCGGTGACGGCTGGACCGCAGCGACGGCGCGGTGCCGCTCGAACCGCTCCTCGAGGTCAAGGGCGAGGTCTTGGGCGTCTTGCCGTGAGCCTTGGAACTCGGTGATCTCGAGTGCGATCAACACCGGGTGCGTGGCGTCGTCACTTGCCGAAGATTCGCTCGGAGCTGGCACCGTGGGCATCGCCAGCGACTCTCCTCCTCCGCTCGCATAGCTGGCGACGGGGACGAGGAGCGCGAGCGCCACCGGGATGCTGAGAAGTCCCATGCCTCCGAGCACGATGCTGGCCACCGCGAGGCCTCGGCCGCGGAGTCGTCCCTCGGAGCGTGAGATTCGAACGAGGGAGACGATGCCGAAGATCAACGCCAGCATCGGCAGAACACCCCCGAGGAAGAAGAGGATCATGAGCGGGAAGATGGCGGGTGCGAACATACCGAGGATCACCTTTTCACTCCCGAAGGCAGCTTCAGGCAGAGGCGACCAAGTACGCTTGGACGCCGACGACGAACAAGTAGGGCAGCATCGCGAGGATCAAGAGCGAAGCTACGGACCATTGGATACCGGTCGATTCGTACATGGTGAGGGTTCCTTCATCAGTTCTTGTGAGTAGAGTGCCCAGGGGCCGATCAGGAGGAGAGGGCCAGGTAGAGCTGGAACAGGATGCCGATCCAGGCCGGCAGGAACGCGAAGAGCAGCAGGACTTCAATGAAGCCGGGGGTCATGGGGAGGCTCCGAAACGAGGGGGGTCAACGAATGACGAATGCCAAGAACGCGAAGAGGATGAAGAGAGCGATGGGGAGCAGGGCGAGCAGAAAGCTGAAGAGCGCCATCTTGGAGAGGCGGCTCTCGGACTCTTCGCCGCCGCCGTATCCACTCGGCTGGGAACGGGAAGGGACGCGCTCGGCGTGATACCGGTTCTCTTGGGGCGCTGCCTCTTTGGGTCGCGGAGGGGGCGGCGGCCCGTCGACCTGCGAGATCCGGCGCACATCGGTGCCGAGCTCCTCGACCTGCTGATAGCGCCGGGCGGGGTCCTTCTCGAGCACGCGCAAGACGACCTCGTCCAATCGGATGTCGATTTGGACCTTTCGGCTGGGCGGATCGAAGCGGCCGATGGGCAGCTCACCGGTCAGCATCTCGTAGATGACCACGCCGAGCGAGTAGATGTCGGCCCGATGGTCGACGCGCTTGGCGCCCTCGCGCTGCTCGGGGGCCATGTACTCGAGCGTACCCATGACCTGCTGCGTGTTGGTGATCCTTTGATCATCCTTCTCATCGAGCAGACGGGAGAGGCCGAAGTCGGCGATCTTCACTCGGCCTTGCTTGTCGAGGAGCAGGTTCGCCGGCTTGATGTCGCGATGGACCAAGCCGCGCTCATGAGCGTAGGCGAGGGCTTCGCAGATGGGAGGCACGAGGGCGAGGGCCTCTTCGGGTCGAAGGGCCCGTTGCTGGATGATCTCGCGCAGCGTGACGCCGTCGATCAGCTCCATGACGTAGTAATAGAGCTGATGCTCGCGATCGTATCCGCCGTCGAAGATCGAGACGATGTTCGGGTGACTGAGCGTCGAGAGCGTGCGAATCTCGCGCTGGAATCGGTGAACGATCTGCCGGTTCTCGGCGAGCTCTGTGGGCAAGACCTTGATCGCGACCTCGCGCTCGAGCGAGAGCTGATGGCCGCGATAGACTCGGCCCATTCCGCCTTTGGCCAGCGGTCGGTCGATGCGGTATCCGCCGAGCGTGATGCCGATCAAGGGATCCGGGTCGCTTGGAAGGTGCTTCGTCTCACGGTCGTGCATGGGGGCCTCATTCGTTCACGGGCTGCGCAAGGCCAAGGGCCAGTCCGCCATTCATTGCGCCACACAACCCTGGAACACAAAGCGTACCGGAAACCGAAACGACCGGCTCGCATTTCTGTGTCCGCTCAGAACTGTTTGGTACGGTTGCGCTTGTGAGCTCTCGCCTCTGAGGTGTGATCACGCGACGGGCGGAGGCTCAGGAGGGCGAGCTGAAAGGAGCTTTCAGTCGAGGCTGAAAGGATCTTTCAGCCAGGAGAGCCGATCGCGACGGTCCATTCACACTCGGAAGGAACCAGGAGAGCAAGGGAAGCGATGGGCAGCATGCTAGCCGAGCGAGCCGGTGACCGGGTCTGTCGGCGGGGCTTTCCCAAGCGAGCTTGGGCCGGGGGCGTCATCGGACCACGGCAGGTGCGGGCCA